>NZ_JBSFNF010000031.1:0-71864 GCF_053586955.1 Nocardia sp. NPDC003726
CCGCCGCTGGCGACTTCGTCGCGGACGCGGCGGCCACTCGGACGCGAGCCGGGCCGCGAACGGCGGATGCTCGGTCTCGCTTCGCTCGAAAGACGGGGTGAGGTTCATCTGGTTGCGCAAGGTCGGCGGCACCGGATCCGTATGTAGGCCACTTTCCCGACCGGCTGCTCGTCGGCGGCCTACCGCAGCCGCTGCGCTCCGCACAGGTCGGCGTCGCGGGCACGCCCGCGGCGGCGGACAACACAGGTTTCGTCTCGCTTCGCTCGAAAGACGGAGCGAGGATTCGGCCGCGCGAGATCCGGACCACCGCGCCGGGGTGGAGGGTCCGCGGGACCTGCACGGCCCGCAGCAGCGCGGTGCTGCCGAATCGGCTGCGCTGGGGAATGATCACCGGATTCGTGTGTTCGCCGCTGATCGACGCGGCGCGGCGGAATGACCGGCGGCAGTGTTCGGCGCGGTGGCGGAACCGGGTTACCCGCTCCCGCTCGCGCATGCCTAGCGCACGCAAGGGCTCACCTCGCGAAGGTCGCGTACCCGCCGACGCGCACCCCTCGTCCCGCGTGGGCGGGAACAAGCGGGCGGCCACGGTCAGCCGCGCTGCTGGAGGCGTTCGACGTACTTGGCGATGACGTCGACTTCCAGGTTGACGGTGGTGCCGACGGTGGCGAAGCCGAGGTTGGTCAGCGAGAGGGTGGTGGGGATGAGGGAGACCTCGAACCAGTCCCTGCTGCCGGTCTCGGCCGGCTCGTCGGAGACGCCGAGGCCGGAGACGGTGAGCGAGATGCCGTCCACCGTGATCGAACCCTTCTCCACGACGTAGCGGGCGATGTTCTCGGGCAGCGAGATCCGTACCACGTCCCAGTTGTCCGACGGCGTGCGCGAGAGCACGGTGCCGGTGCCGTCGACGTGACCTTGGACCAGGTGGCCGCCGAGCCTGCTGTTCAGTGCGGCGGCGCGCTCGAGATTCACCTTGGCGCCGACGTCCAGCTTGCCGATGCTGGAGCGGTTGAGGGTCTCCGCCATGACATCGACGGTGAAGGAGTCGCCGCCGACCACCTCGACGACGGTCAGGCACACGCCGTTCACGGCGATCGAATCACCGTGCCCGGCATCGGAGGTCACCAACTCGCCCTTGATCGTCAGCCGCGCGGCGTCGGTCAGCTGCTCGCTGGCGACGATCTCGCCGAGTTCCTCGACGATGCCTGTGAACATGTGCTGTGACTCCTGTCGCGTCGTTGTCTTCCGGTTGCGCAAACAGCGCGAGACCCGGCCGCTATTCCCGCGCCTCCCCAGCCTAGTGACGCGGCGTGGCCGTAGACAGCCGCGTTCCGGGCTCGGCGAGGGACGCACCCTACGCGGGAACCGACCGCGGGGCGGGCCGAGACAGGCGGAACCGGCCGGTCCCATCGAAAATGGAACAAAAGCTGTCCACACGCGCCGCGATCGACGGGCTCGACGGGTATCGATTTCCCTTGGAAGCCATTAGGCATACCGCGTGAATTGATTAACCCCTCGGGGGTGATTGCCGATTCGTACCCGATACCCGAACGAAACACGGTTATAACGCAGAATCCGCGCTCGAACGGGGCAGGAAGCGATATCGTTACGCGGCCGACTTCTCGCGTTCAACTTTCCCGGCAACGCAGTCCGATGAGACGTTCTACCAGGGAACATGCCGGACGAACGGGGAAGCCTGCCACACGATGTTCACTCCTCGAGAAAACCGGAGAACACAGTGGAAGAAAGCAGGTCGAGCACAGCCGGGGGCGCGGTGTGACCACATTTCTCGATTCGACGCCGGAAATTCGCTGCTCACGGTATCGGCGCGAATTCCAGCTGCCCGCATCGATGGATCCCGGTTCGCACCGCATTCTCCTGCAGATCGGCGTCGACTACGGCGCGGTCACCATGCCCGCCGAACTCGGCGAGCAAGTGCTGCGGCAACTCCTCCAGGACGGAATCGCCGGGCCCGTCGTCGACCATCCGCGTGCCAAGCACTGGACCTTTCTCACCGGCCCCGCCGGACGCGACGACGTCAGCCCGGCGGTCTCGGCCGAATTGTTCCGCCTCTACGCTGCCGTGGCCTGCACGGGCAGCCAGGTGGTGCTGCCCTCACCGGACGACGAGCGCACCGGGTATCGGGTGTGGATCCGGTCACCGGAGGCCGGGGCCCGCCGCCCGCCGATCAACGCGGTGATCGAGACGATCCGCGCGGTCGCCGCGCGCCGGACGAGGACCGGCTAGCTCCGTTCAGCGGGCCCACGCCGAGGCCGCCTGATCGCGCAGCTTCTGCACGGTGGCCCCAGGGTCCGCGGTGCTGTAGACCGCGGACCCGGCGACGAAGCAGTCCACACCCGCTTCCGCGGCCGCCTCGATGGTGTCGGCGTTGATGCCGCCGTCGATCTCGACCAGCAGCCGCAGCTCACCGGCATCGACGAGGTTCCGCACGATGCGCGCCTTCTGCAGCACCTCGGGGATGAAGGACTGACCGCCGAAGCCGGGTTCGACGCTCATCACCAGCAGCGTGTCGAATTCGCGCAGGATCTCCAGGTACGGCTCGATCGGCGTGCCCGGCTTCACCGACAGCCCCGCCTTGGCGCCCGCGGCACGGATGTCGCGAGCCACCGCGATCGGATCGTCGGTCGCCTCCGCGTGGAAGGTCACGTTGTGCGCGCCCGCCTCGGCGTACGGCGGCGCCCAGCGGCCCGGATTCTCGATCATCAGGTGGCAGTCCAAGGGGATCTCGGTGGCCTTCAGCAGGCTCTCCACCACCGGGAGGCCGAGCGTGAGATTCGGCACGAAGTGCGCGTCCATCACGTCCACGTGCAGCCAGTCGGCGCCTGCGACGGCCTGCGCTTCGTCCGCGAGGTGCGCGAAGTCCGCGGACAGGATGGAGGGAGCGATCATCGGAGCGGCCGGACGCGGGTGAATCGGGTTGGACACAACGCCGGAGTCTAACGGTACCCAGGGTTGTCCAGCGCGGGAGTGGGTAGCCTGCATAGGGTGATCAATATTTCGGCGGAACAGGGGCTCTACAGCACCCCGGTGGAGATTCGGGTGGCGGCGTCGGTGACACAACTGCCCATCGTGCGTGGGCTCGCCGAAACTCTCGTCCTACTCAGCGATTTCACGCTGGACGAGGTGGCCGACATCCGGCTCGCCGTCGACGAGGTCTGCTCGACCCTGATCGCGGTCGCGGCCCCGGATACCAGCCTGAACTGCCGTTTCACCGTCGGCGACACCGAGTTGCTGGTCCGGGTCGACGGGCTGGCGGAGAAGCCGGGCCTGCCCGACCAGCGCAGCTTCGGCTGGCATGTGCTACGCACCCTCACCGACGCGGTGGAGGCAACCCAGGATTCGTTCGACCCGACGGTCTCCGGATATCCGACGACGGTCGAGTTCCGTCGGGTCCGGGGGAAGGCGTAGTGGCGGACGAAGACACCGTGTACGACTCCCAGCGCGACGACGACGCCGACACGCTGACCACCGAGGACGACGCCCTGGATGCCACGGAGACCCTGGAAGCCGCGGGCACGGTTCCCGGGTACGACGACGTCGGATTGCTCTTCGAGCAGCTCGCGACCAGTGAGGCGGGCACAGCGCGGCACAGCGCGCTGCGCGCGGAACTGATCAGCCGCTGCATTCCGCTCGCCGACCACATCGCCCGCAAGTTCAGCGGGCGCGGGGAACCCTTCGACGACCTCACCCAGGTCGCGCGGGTCGGGTTGGTGCACGCGGTGGATCGTTTCGACGTCGGGCGCGGCTCCAACTTCCTGTCTTTCGCGGTGCCGACCATCATGGGCGAGGTCCGGCGCTATTTCCGCGACAACACCTGGGCGATGCGGGTGCCGCGGCGGGTCAAGGAGACGCACCTACGCATCGGCGCGGCGATCGACAGTCTCTCCCAGACGCTCGGCCGCTCGCCGACGGCGAAGGAGATCGCCGCGGAGCTGGACGTCGACCCCGACGAGGTGACCCAGGCGGTCATCGCGGGCAACGCCTACCAGCCGAGTTCGATCGACGCGGCCACGCTCGGCCGCGACACCGACGCCTCGCTCCTGGACACCCTCGGCGAGGAGGAGTCCCAGTTCGATCGGGTCGAGGAATACGTCGCGATCCGTCCGCTGCTGGCGGGGTTGCCGGAGCGGGAGCGGCGCATTCTCACCATGCGGTTCTTCGAATCGATGACCCAGACCCAGATCGCCCAGCAGATGGGGATCTCCCAGATGCACGTCTCGCGCATCCTCGCCAAAACCCTTGCCCGCTTGCGGGAGCAATCCAGCCGGGAATGACCGCTTCGAGCGGGCGGCGCATTCGCGCACCTTCGCCGGAGCGGTGAGCCACCACGCGTCCACGTGGACCGGCCACTTGCGGTAGGGCGCTCGGCATCGCGACCACTTCCTGCCAGGTCATCGTCATGCGTCCGAGTGTGCGTCGAAGGCAGGCGCACGACTCGGACGCAGGGAACATCGCGAACCGCTCAGCGCGGTTTACGCAACGCGGCGAGGAACATGGCGTCGGTACCGTGCCGGTGCGGCCACAGCTGTGCCCCCGGTCCGTCCCCGATGTCGGTGACGCCGGGCAGCAGTTCCCGGGTGTCGAGTTGCTCGGCGCCGAGGCGGCGCACGGCGTCGGCGACGACGGACACCGTCTCGGGCAGGTGCGGCGAGCACGTCGAATACAGCACCACTCCGCCCGGGCGCACCAGTTCCCATGCGGCGGCAAGCAATTCGCGCTGCAGCACCACGAGTTCGCGGACGTCCGCCGGAGTGCGCCGCCAACGCGCCTCGGGTCTGCGGCGCAGCGCCCCGAGGCCCGTGCACGGGGCGTCGACGAGGATGCGGTCGTAGCCGGGGGTCAGCCCGCTGGCGCGGCCGTCGGCGACATGGACGTCCACCGGCAGGTCGTGCACGGCCTTGCGCACCAGTTCCGCGCGGTGGGCGGCCGGCTCGACGGCGTCCACCCGGAACCCGTCGATCGCGGCGATCGCGCCGAGCAGCGCGGCCTTGCCGCCCGGTCCGGCGCACAGATCGAGCCAGCGACCGGTGTCCGGGCCGTCGAGCGCGGCGTTGAGCAGCGCCAGCGCCACCAACTGGCTGCCTTCGTCCTGCACCGCCGCCATGCCCTCACGGACCGGCTCCAGCTTGCCCGGATCGCCGCCCTCCAAGTAGACCGCGTACGGCGACCAGCGGCCTTCCTCACCGCCGGTCACCAGCGCGAGTTCCTCCGCGGTGATGTCGCCGGGGCGGGCCACCAAGTGCACCAGCGGGCGGGCGTCGTCGGCGGCGAGCACATCGCGCAGTTCCGTCGCTCGCTCGCCGAGCGCGTCGGCGAAGGCTTGCGCGATCCAGACCGGATGGGCGTATTCGAACGCCAACCGGCCGACGGGATCGGCGGGCGCGAGCGCGTCGACCCACTGCTCGGGGGTCTTCTCCCCCGCGCGCCGGAGCACGGCATTGACGAAACCCGCCTTGCCCGCGCCGAATTCGGCGCGCGTCAGCGCGACGGAGGTGTCCACGGCGGCGTGCGCGCCGATGCGAGTGCGCAACAACTGGTAGACGCCCAGCCGCAGCACGTCCAGCAGAGGTCCGTCGATCTCCTCGATCGGCCGGCCCGCGCCTTCGGCGATCACCGCGTCCAGCAGTCCCAGCGACCGGCACGCGCCGTAGGCGAGTTCGGTGGCCAGTGCGGCGTCTCGACCCGACAATCCCCGTTCGCGCAGCAGGGCGGGCAGAACGAGGTTGGCGTAGGCGTCGCGCTCCCGGACCGCTCGCAGCACATCCCTGGCGACCGTCCGCGGCGGATCGGCGGATTCGCCACGGTGCGGTCGTCCGGCGGCCTTGGCCCCTTGGCGCGGCGCGGTTCGACCGCCGGTGGAACGGTCCGATCGACCCGCCGCGGGGCGTCGGCCGGTGGAACCGCGCCGTTCGTCACGATCGCGCCCGCCCGGCTCGGCGCGTCCGCCGCCGGAACGCCTGCCTGCCGCCTGTGACCGGCCCGCACCGTCGCGATCCTGCTGCTTGCCGCCCTGCGCACGCGCCCGGCCCGCCTCGCCGGAACTATGGCGTTCGTCGTGCCGCCGGTCGCGCGCGTTGCCGTCGCCGGACCGATCGCCGCGGGTCATTCGACCACCGCGCCGGGCTGCAGGCGGGCGCCGCGCGCCCAGTCGAGCGCGGCCATCACCCGCTTACCCTGCGGCTGAACCTGATCGAGCCGCACCGCGGTGGTCGCGGTGCCGACGAACACACCGGACTTGCGGACCTCGATCACCCGCTCCGGCAACTCCTCTTCGACCAACTCGACCGGCCCCAGCTTCAGCCGCGTGCCGCCGACCTCGGTCCACGCCCCGGGCGCGGGGGTGACCGCGCGGATGCGCCTGCTGATGGCCAGCGCGGGCTGATCCCAGCGCACGTGCCCGGCTTCGACACCGACCTTGGGCGCGTACGAGACGCCGTCGGTGGACTGCGGAATCGCCTGCAAGGTGCCGTCCTCCACCCCGTCGAGGGTCGCTTCCAGCAGCCGGGAGCCGCTGTCGGCCAACCGCTGCAGGAGGCTGCCCGCCGTGTCGGTGACGGCGATCTTCTCGGTCACCATGCCGAAGACCGGACCGGTGTCCAGCCCGGCCTCGATCCGGAAGGTGGAGGCGCCGGTGATCTCGTCACCGGCATCGATGGCCGCCTGCACCGGCGCCGCGCCGCGCCAGGCGGGCAACAGCGAGAAATGCAGGTTGATCCAACCGAAGCGCGGGATGTCGAGCACCTGCTGGGGAAGCAGCGCGCCGTAGGCGACGACGGGACAGCAGTCCGGCGCCAATTCGGCCAGCCGCGTGACGAATTCCGGCTCCGAGGGCCGCCGCGGGGTGAGGACCGGGATGCCGTGTTCGTCGGCCAACCGGCCGACCGGCGACCTGGTCACCTTCCGGCCGCGCCCCGCGACCGCGTCCGGCCGCGTCACCACGGCGATCACCTCGTGCCGAGCCGATTCCAGCAGCCGCCGCAGCGACGGAACCGCCGGTTCCGGGGTTCCCGCGAAAACGACGCGCATCAGCGGCCCGCTCCGAACGGGTTGGGCCGGCCCGCGCCGCTCATGGAGCGGGACGGACGCACCGTCACTCCCGCCCCGAACCAATCCGATTCGCGGATCACCCGCATCGCCTCCTTGCGCTGGGCCGGGTCGAGACGGTCGATGAACAGCACCCCGTCGAGATGATCGGTCTCGTGTTGCACGCACCGCGCCAGCAACCCTTCGGCCTCGAAGGCGACCGGCGCCCCGTCGACGTCCACACCGGAGGCCCGCACCCGCAGAGCGCGCCGCGTGTCGTAGCGCACACCGGGAATCGACAGGCAGCCCTCCGGCCCGACCTGCTCCTCGTCGCCGAGGACCTCCCACTGCGGGTTGACCAGGTGCCCCGCCGCCTCACCCGTGTCGTAGACGAAAACGCGCAGCCCGACCCCGATCTGCGGCGCGGCCATCCCGACACCGCCGTCGTCGTGCATCGTCTCGGTCAGATCGGTCACCAGCTGCCGCAGATCACGGTCGAACGCGGTGACCTCCGCGGCGCGGGCACGCAGAATGGGGTCGCCGAACAGGCGAACGGGCTGGATGGTCACGACTGACTCCCGGAAGCGGACGAATACGGTCGCCCCATTCTAGTGAGACGACCGGAAATCCCCGATTCGCCAGCCGGAAGCTGATACAACTCCTATGCGGTCCGGGCGGGGTGTCGATCCCTCCGCCCGGCCGCCCGGAAAACCCCTGGTCAGCGGCATCACGATGAAATCGAGCGCGGGTTGCCGATGACGCGTCACCCGGGCGGCCCGCCGCGACGTGAGGATGGGAAAGCCACCGCGGCGGGCGGACGAAGGCCCCCACTGCCCGGGAGCCGCTCGTCCACCGATACTATTTCGTGCTAGTCGCGTGCACGTCCTCACGCGAACTTCCAAAAGGAGTCGGCGACCTGCCGCGGCGACAGCGGGACATCGCTTCGCCTTTCGTTGTCCCCGAGCGCTGCCCAGTGGTAGAACGCGCGTCTCGTGGAAGATCCGTCGTCGCCGGAACCGACTTCCAGGACCGTGTGTGGGATTCGATTTCCGAACTTGCCTTGCCATAGGCCCTTCCAAGGACCGGCTCATGCAACGCTGGCCAGGCCGCCGCCAGCCGGACCGGCCGCTTCCGCTCAGTGGGACAGTCCTTGCCGGGAGTCCGTCGCTCGCGGCCACGACAATCGATCGACACGCACATGGTCTCCAGACCGAACTGCTTGTCGTGGGTCTGCAGGTTGTCGATCAGCGTGGTGGTGATGCGGGCGCCGGTCATGCCGAACGGGTGGCCCAGGGCGATCGCGCCGCCGGAAACGTTCAGCTTGTCCTCATCGATCTTCAGCTCCCGCGCCGAGCCGAGTACCTGCACCGCGAACGTTTCGTTGATCTCGACCAGGTCGATGTCGTCGATGGTCTTGCCCGCCAGCGCCAGCGCCGCTTGCGAAGCCGATGCGATACCTCGTAACTCAGGTCGACTCGCGGCGTACGACGTCGAAGTCAGGGGTGACCGGGCTCGGAGGCTTCTCGAGGTGGCCCACCCCGTAGAGCGCGAGGTCGGCTACATACCGAGCGAGTGCCCCTATCCCCATCCGCACCGTCGACAGCGCTGGAACGAACGCCCGCCCGAAGTCGGAATCGTCGTGACCGATCACAGCCAGCGGCGCCGGCACCCCGATTTCGGCGCGCAACGCGGCACCGACGACCAGAGCCGCGGTTAGATCGTTGTAGGCGACCACCCCGGTGACGCCGGCATCCCGCCAGTGCCGTACCGCCTCGGCCGCGGTTCCGTCATCGAGCCCCGCCGAGCGCACATCCAAAGACTCCAGCCCCAAGGCTGACGCTGTCCGCTGCGCCATGTCTCGACGAAGGGCTGCCAGGTCGGCCAGTCGGGGGTCGTCCGGCATCGCGTAGGCGAGCCTGCGGTGACCGCGCGAATGCAAATGCCGTACTTGTTGTTCGGCGCCTGGCGCTACGAGGGGCGAATCGGAGACCGACTGCGTGAGAACGATCTTCGCTCCACTGGCCTTCGCCGACAGGGTGTCGGCATCGCTGAGGTCGTCCAGGCCGAGGATGACTTCAGGCCGCAGCGTCTCCCAAAGCGGCTTCGCCCGGTCATCGATGCGACGCGTATAGGTGACCAAGGTATAACCCGCCTGATCGAGGCGGAAGGACACGTCATCGAGGAATTCCGCCCAGCCGGCCTCCATCGGCCATGCCGGAAGCAGCATCATCACCAGGCGGGTACTGCCGCGGCGCAGAGCCTGCGCGGCAGGATTGGGACGGTATCCGAGCCGCTCGGCCTCCGCGAGCACTCGTTGCCTTGTCTTGTCCGGAATCGTCTGACCAGGCGTGTTGTTCAGCACGAATCCGACGGTGGCACGCGAAAGGCCGAGAGATCTGGCCACGTCGGCAGCCGTCACCCGCTGTCCTGTCCCCCGCATCGCGCCACCCACCTCCCGCAGTGATCGCCACCGCACGTCTCGGTCCTGCCGTCAAACTAGCACGTGCCACGACTTGCATCCCGCCATGCTCACTCGCCCTGCGGTCCTAGCCGGCCACAGCACCGCAGCGAGCGGATCGCCCAGGTAGCCGGCGCCATTGCCCCTGCGAGACGAGTTTCCCGCTGTCGTACGTCCGCGGCCGGCGCCGGGGCGTCGTACCGCTGTGGAGTCACCGGGAAAACAGAGCCCGCCGCGCACCCCTTGGCGGCTCAGGCCTCGGTCGTCCGGTCGGTGGATGACCGACCAGAGCCGCGCCCATCCCAGTGAGTGAAATCACTACCCGATCGGCCGCACTGCGACTGCTACAACGAGGGCGCAGCGCAAGCAGCCGTGCATCGCGGCCCAACCAGCTCGCTTGCGTTCTTTCATCCGAGGAGGGTGGACATGAGTCCGGTTCAGCAGGATTCGCAGGAAGTCCGCAATATCGAAGCAGCGGCGGCCCCGACGCGTTTCGCGCGCGGCTGGCACTGTCTCGGACTGATCCGCGATTTCGCCGACGGCAAACCGCATGCCATCGAGGCATTCGGCACCAAGCTCGTGGTTTTCCGCGGCGAGAACGGCGAACTCAACGTTCTCGACGCGTATTGCAGGCATATGGGCGGCGACCTCAGTCAGGGCACCGTCAAGGGCAACGCCGTCGCCTGCCCGTTCCACGACTGGCGCTGGGGCGGCGACGGCCGCTGCAAGGAGATTCCCTATGGCCGCCGGGTGCCGCCGCTGGCCCGGACGCGGACCTGGCACGCGCTCGAGCAGGACGGGATGCTGTTCGTGTGGAACGACCCGGAAGGCAAGAAGCCGACGCCGGATGTCGCCATTCCCCGGATCGACGGCGCGACCAGCGACGAGTGGACCGACTGGCACTGGTACCGCACCGTCGTGAACACCAACTGCCGCGAGATCATCGACAACGTCGTGGACATGGCGCACTTCTTCTACATCCACGGGTCGCTGCCGACCTACTTCAAGAACGTGTTCGAAGGCCACATCGCCACGCAGTACTTCAAGAGCGGGGCGCGCGAGGACCTGCCCGGACCCGAGGGCGCGCCCAAGCTGCTGGGCACTTCGTCGGTCGCGTCGTACTACGGGCCGTCCTTCATGATCGACGACCTGACATACCACTACGAGCAAGGCGATCACCACACGGTCCTGCTCAACTGCCACTACCCGATCGATGCGAACTCTTTCGTGCTGCAGTACGGCATCATCGTCAAAAAGTCGCAGGGTCTTCCCGATGAGCAGGCGATGGCGACGGCGATCGCCCTCGGCGACTGGGTGAAGATCGGGTTCGAGCAGGACGTCGTGATCTGGAAGAACAAAGCGCGCATCGACAATCCACTGCTGTGCGAGGAGGACGGCCCGGTCTACCAGCTGCGCCGCTGGTACGAGCAGTTCTACGTCGACGCCGCCGAGGTGACCCCGGAAATGGTGGACCGCTTCGAATTCGAACTGGACACCACCCGCCCGGTAGAGGCATGGCAGGCCGAGATCCGGGCCGATCTCGCCGCGCGCGCCGATCTGGCCGCCCGGGCCGGCTCCGCCGAGGCTTCTGCCTGATGACGCCGCGCATCGACGAACGGCTGAACGAGGCGCCGATGGCGCCGGTCCAGTGCGACCACTGCGGTGCAGGAGTCCTTGTCCGCAAAGCCAGCTGGCAACAAACCAGCGTTCAGTGGAATGCCGACGCGGCCGTCCGCTGCCCTGAGCTTCGCGACACGGTGGGCAACGACCCTTCGCTACCAGGCTGCGGCCGGCTGCGCGACGCCATCGCCGCGGCAGCCACATCGGGACGACTCAGGATTCCCGCGGAGTGCGGTGCCGTGGAAAGCGATCACGGGCCCCGCCCGTGTGGTGGCGCACCACGAGAAGTCGCGTAGCCCGGCCACCGGGGCGGCGGACGCAATGCGCTGCGAGAACTGACAACCTGATGACGACCCGGCGGCGGGCCCATCGAGTGTCCGGTGACATGGATGCGCCGCGTATCGACGCAGAGGGTGCTCTCCGCGTGCGTGCTCGAGGCGTCCAGCCGAGCGATATCCGGGCTGCCGGGTAGCAGGTTCCGGGCGCCGGGCACTGCCGCCCGCACCGCAACGGTGCGGGCGGCACCCAGCGGCTGCGGCTCATGGATGCGTCCGCGCCGATTTCGCGATGTCGCAGGCCGCGCGATGGGCGAATTCCATCGAGGCACCGATCGGGTTGCCGCCCCCGGGTAGGTGGGTCCGCTGACGGCAGCCATGGAGTTCCCCGCCGCGTAGAGTCCAGCGATAGGAAGCCCCGCGGAGTCGAGGACCCGGCCGTCGATGCCGGTGCGTAGACCGCCCTTGGTGGCGAGCGGAGGTCAGCGCGCCGCCTCCGGAACCGACCACCAGCACTTCGCACTGTTCGTCCCACTACCTGCGGAATCGACCCAGCTCATCGCCCATTACCTCCCGTTCCCGTGGCAACTGGCGTCGCCGGGATGCTGAGGCCAGGCAGCCGCACGTCGACCGGACGGCGCCTTTCCGTTGACCGAGACGAAGCCGGGCACAGACTGCGGCGGCCTGCGGCTTGGTCTCTCGCCGGCAGTCCATTGAGCGGGATGCGGGCGTCCACCGGGCGTGCGAACGAGTCACCATCGAGGACTGGGCGGCGCCGTGTCTCGACGGCTCTGCCGATCATCGAGAGAAGGAGTACGTGCGCATGCCACACCTGCAGCGCTACGACAATCGCCGCGTCCTCGTCACCGGCGGCGGTTCCGGTATCGGCCAGGCCACCGTGCTGCGCCTTCTGGACGAGGGCGGTCGAGTGGCGGCCGCGGACATCAGCGAAGCCGGTTTGAAAGACACACTGGCCAAGGCCGGTGCGCACAGCGAGAACCTGACCACGGTGGTCATGGACATCGGTGAGGAAGCCTCGGTCAAGGCAGGTGTCGCGGAGGCAGTGGCGCACCTCGGTGGTCTCGACACGCTTGTCAACGCGGCGGGAGTGCTGCGGTCGGCGCACTTCGAGCAGACGACCGTCGCCGACTTCGAGCAGGTGCTGCGGATCAATCTGGTGGGCACATTCCTGGTCACCCGGGAGGCCATCTCGGCCTTGCGGGAGGGGACCAGCCCGGCTGTGGTGAACTTCAGCTCCACCTCGGCCGCGTTCGCGCACCCGTACATGTCGGCCTATGCCGCATCCAAGGCGGGCGTCCAGGCGATGACCCACGCACTGGCCATGGAGTTCAGCAAGCAGGGCATCCGGTTCAACGCCGTGCAGCCGGGCTCCATCTCCTCGGGTATGACCGACGGCAGTGGCGAGGCCAAGCAGAGCATCGGGCCGGGCCTGCCGGCCGACGCCGACTTCACGTTGTTCACCAAGGCGTCCCCCTCGCTCCCCCTGCCCGACGGCGCCATCTTCGCCCAGCCGGACGCCGTGGCGGCCGTGGTGGCGATGCTCGGCTCCGCCGACGCGTACTTCGTCACCGGCACCGAAGTGCGGGTCGACGGCGGCTCACATATGTGACACCGCGGTCCGCATCTGCGCGAGATAGACCACACTGATCCCGGCGGAAGCGGGCACCTTCGCTCGCGCGCTTCGACGCGGCTGCGAAAGGTGCCCGCCTCGTTTCGCTACTCGGATATCTCCCGCGCCGCAGCGTGCCGAGCCGCGATGTAACCGAAGACGAGTCCCTGGCCGATGGTCGCGCCTGCGCCGGGATAGGTGGCGCCGAAGGCGTTGGCCGCGGTATTGCCGATGGCATACAGCCCGTCGATGACCGTGCCGTCCTCGCGCAGCACCCGCGCATGCTGGTCGGCCACCACGCCGCCGCAGGTGCCGAGATCGCTGAGGATCATTTTCACCGCGTAGTACGGGGCTTTGGTCAAAGGCGCGAGATTGGGATTCGGCGCGACGGTGGGATCGCCGTAGTAGCGGTCGTATGCGCTCTCGCCGCGCGCGAACTCGGGGTCGGATCCGGCTTCGGCGTAACCGTTGAAGTTGTGGAAGGTCTCGGTGAACGCGGCCTCGGGAACTCCCATCGCGCGTGCCAACGCGGCGGGGTCGTCCGCGCGGTGCGCGATGCCCGCGTCGAACCACTCGCGGGGCAGCGGCTGACGGGGGACGTACTGGCCCGCCATGATGTAGTTGTTGCGGTACCGCTGGTCGAACACCAGCCACATCTGCTCGGCGGCGTCTCCGCGTCGTTCCCGCTCGAGCAACTGCTGCCCGAAGGACATGTAGTCCGTGGCCTCGTTGACGAATCGCCTACCGGTCTGATCGACGACGAACGAACCGGGCAGAGATCGTTCCGCGAGCATGACCAAGGGCGCGGAACCCGGCAGCGGCGCGAACGCGGGGAACCACCAGGCCTGATCCATCAGCGCGATGCCGGCGCCGAGGTCCTGCGCCGCGACGATTCCGTCGCCGGTGTTGCCCTCGCAGCCGAGGCTGGCCCCGGCGGCAAGGCGCGCGGACTGGAACTTGTGCCTGGCCTCCATGTCGTGCTCGAAACCTCCTGCGGCGAGCACCACCCCGCGGCGGACGGTCACGGTGACTTCACGTTCACCCTGACGCACCACGGCGCCCGTGACCCGGTCCGTGTCGTGGATCAGCCGCACCAGGCTGGTCTCGGTCCACACCGGGATGCCGGCTTCGAGCACACCGGCGAACAATCCGGCCGCCAGAGCTTGGCCCCCCGCGAGGTATTCGCGACCGATCAGCATGCCGCCGATTCCCAGAGCCGCGCGCCGCAGTATGCGCGAGAACGCCTTGACCGGTTTGCGCGCGACAAGATTCATCCACTTGTAGTCCGCACCGGTGACCGGCATCGGAACCGGTGCCTCCAGCACGCCCGAACGCAGCCGCGGGCGTTCGGCACCCAGCACCGAGGCGTCGAACGGGCGGCACTCGCAGGTGCGCCCCTCGGCACGCCCGCCCGGCTCCTCCGGGTGATAATCCGAGTACCCCTGCGCCCAGAAGAACCGCATCGGTGTCGTGCGTTCCATCATGGCGACGGTGGCGGCCCCGTTGTCGAGGAACGCCCTTCCCCGCTCGGCTGGAGCCGACTCCCCCACCACCGCCCGGATGTAGGTGTCGGCGTCTGCCAACGCCTCGGGTCCGGAGTCCGGCAGTATCGAGCTTCCCGGGATCCAGAAGGCGCCGCCGGAGCGCGCCGTGGAGCCGCCGACATGGCTGGTCTTCTCGATGATCACGCTCGACAGGCCCAGTTCGTGGGCGGCAAGCGCGGCGGCCATGCCGGTGCCGGATCCGATCACGAGAAGATCGACGGTCACCTCGTGAGCGGCCGCGAGCGGCGGCATCGACTTCTTCACCATGGTTCGGGACTCCACTTCGCACGGGATACAGATGAGGTAAAGGTAGGTTTCGGGAAGCGATCAATCGGCGCGGCTTTCCATTGAGCGGGACGCCTGTCTGTCCTCGGCTTCTGCGATGCGAATTCCACTGAACGGAAACAACTGCTGATCTTTGCGTCAGCTGCTGGTTAGCGTCGGGCCATGAACAACACTTGGAGCAGAGAAGAATTGGAATCGGCGTTTCAGACATGGCGCTCGACCGTGGCCCGAGCTGCCTCGGGTGAGGGCAGCTGGCGCGAATTCGTCGATCTTTTCACGCCGGACGCCGAATACCACGAACAAATGGTCGGCGTACTCAGGGGTCCCGAAGCCATCTGGGCATGGGCTGAGCCGACGCTGGCGAGGTTCCCGGGGTCCGCGATGACGTCGTTCCCCGACTATTGGCACCTGATCGATGACGTCAACGGCGTGATTGTGGTCAAGCTGAACAATCTGATGCGCGATCCCGGCGACGGTTCGCAGATGGGCGCCGACAATATCAGCATCCTCACCTACGCAGGCGATGGGAAGTTCTCCAAAGAGGAGGATGTCTACGACCCCGCCGAATTCGCCCGCTTGATCCCGGCCTGGTGCCGGCGCGCGATGGAACTCGGCACACTCAGCGAGGCCGAACGCGACTGGTGCGAGCAGTCGTTCGCGCAGGGTGCCTCCGAGCCCGCCTGACACCGGCGGCACTCCCCGGCGGCGAGTCACCGAGAACGCGGTGACTCGCCGCTCCTGCACAGGTACCGTCAGGCCGAAGACGCCGCGGCGGCATTCGCACCCAGGTAGGCGCGTTCCACCCGGCCCGGATCATCCCGGAGGGCCGCTGCGGCGGCCTCGTCGGCGATCCGTCCGTGCACCAGCACCGTGGCCTTGTCCGCGATGCCGAGTGCCAGGTGCACGTGCTGTTCCACCAGCAGCAGGCTGAGCCCTTCCTCGGCGGCGAGCTTTTTCAGAACCTCGAGGATCTCGGTGACGATCACCGGGGCCAAACCCATACTCAGCTCATCGATCAGGAGCACCTTCGGGCGTTGTAAGATCGCCCGGCCGATTGCCAGCATCTGCTGCTCGCCGCCGGACAGTCGTCCGGCGGCGACGCCCAGCCGCTTCTCCAACGAGGGAAAATACTCGAGTACCTGGTTCAGGCCCGCGCGGCGCCGGGAGCGGTCCGCTACCGCGAGCATCAGGTTCTGTTTGGTGCTCAGCTGCCGGAACAGGGCGCGATCGTCGGGAACGAGAACCATTCCGGCCCGCACCGCGTCCCGTGGACGGCCACCACGCACCGCCCGCCCTACCACCTCGACCTCTCCCCCTGCGCGAGGAAGCAACCCGGCCAGTGTCATCAGCAGTGTCGTCTTTCCGGCGCCGTTCGGTCCGAGCAGGCAGGTGATCTGCCCGGCTTCGAGCGCGAGGTCCACCTCACGCACACACGGGCGCTCCTTCAGATACCCGGCGGTGAGGCCCCGGCATTCCAGCGTGGTCACAGCGTCGCCTCCTGAGATGTCGCCCGGCGGACGTGCAATTCCGGCACGGCTTCGGCGTCGAGGTCGACGGTGTCCGCCGGTACCCCGAGATATGCCCGCAGTACCTCCGGATGGGTGCGGATCTGCTCGGGTGTTCCGCTGGCGATCACAGTGCCCAAATCCAGCACGATGACCCGATCGCACACCGTGAGCACCAGCTCCATGTCGTGATCGACCAGGAGGACGGCGGTTCCGTCGTCGCGAACAGAACGCAATCTCTCTCCCAGCCAACGGCTTTCGACGGTGTCCAGACCAGCAGCTGGCTCGTCGAGCAGCGCTACGACGGGTTCGGCCGCAAGGACCCGCCCCATCGAGACCAGCTGCCGCTGCCCTTGCGACAGAATTCCGGCCTCCTGATCGGCCAGATCGCTCAGGCCGAGGACTGCCAGCGTCCGGGCCACCCGTTGCGCGACGGGTAGTGGCGACTGTGAGCGGGCCGCGCCCACTCTGACGTTCTCCGCAACGGTGAGGTCGTCGTAGAGCTCCACATCCTGGAAACTGCGGCCGAGGCCGGCGCGGCTGCGTTGGTGCGGTGGCCGTCCGGCGAGCGGTTCGCCGGCCAGGGTCACCGCTCCGGTGGCCGCCGCGAAGCCGGTGATCGCGTCGATGACGGACGTTTTCCCCGCTCCGTTGGGTCCGATGAGGCCGACGATTTCTCCGGAACATACCTCGAAACCGACGTCCGAGACGGCCTTCACGGCACCGTAGCTGACGCTCACTCCTTGCACGCTGAGAATCGGTGTGGCCACATCGCGCGTACGCCCGGCGGCGTCCGAGGACTCGGCAGCTATCGGCGACACCTCGTCGGCGTGACGGGCACGGCGCCGCAGTGCCGGCCACGGAATCCGCGGGAGCTTGCCGGCGAGGCCGTCGGGATTGGTCATGACCGTCACCACGAGCAGCAGACCGCTGAGCACCGCATAGTAGTCACCGATATGCAGGAACCGGTCCACCAGCAGGTAGAGGATGCCACCGGGCGCCATCACACCGGCCAGAATCCCTCCGGTGATGGAGGTGACACCCGCGACATAGACAACGGCGAACAGCGAGATCCCGAGGAACACCGCGAACGGCTCCGGGGTAGCCAAGCTCTGCTGATACCCGAGCAACGCGCCGCCGAGGCCTGCGATGAACGCGCCGATCGCGAAGGTGATCAGCTTCGTCCTGGAGACATCGATGCCCGCTGCCGCCGCCGACCGCTCGTTGGCCCGCACGGCGAGCATGTCGGTACCGAGACTGCTGTGCCGCAGCCACGCGACGCCGAGGCCGACGACGGTGAGCACCGCCAAGCACAGCAGACCGAAGGCGATCCGTGGATATGCCTGGCCCGTACCGATGCCCAATTCGGTCCCGAAGAGCCGGGGGGCGTCGACAGGCGCGCCGTGGACGCCGCCGTTGAGCGACGGGTTGCGGAACCAGAAGGCTTCCACGAACACCGCGAGGGAGAGAGTCACCACTGTCAGCGGCAGCCCGCGCACCCGCAGCGCCGGCAGGCCGACGACCACACCGACCGCGGTGGCGCACAGGGCGGCGAGGATCGGCGCGAAAGGGAAGGGTATGCCGAGGTGCTGGTTCAGCACACTCAGCGCATATGCCGACACTCCCGCGAGGGTGAGCTGCGCCAGCGACACCTGACCGGCGTATCCGGTGACCACTACCTGGGAGAGCCCGAGAACCGCGAAGATGACGCTGCTGACGATCGCGGCACGGTAGCTGCCGGAGGTCGCCGACAATGCGACGACCGCGACGGCAAGGGATGCCAGCATGGGAGCGAGGACGCGGTCGGGACGCGGCGCGCGCCCGAGCGTCCGGCGGATCACCGAACCCCGGTCCGGCAGTGGACGACCCTTGATCACAAGGAAAACCAAGATCAGCAGGAGCGAAATGGCCTCCGCCGTACCGGCTCTCGGCCACCAGCTGTAGAGGCCCTGGAGATTGGTCGCCTCGGCTTGGAGCGCGCCGATGGCGATTCCGGCGGCCACGGTCGACCAGATCGAACTGAAATTGCCGACCAGAGTGGCGGCCAGCGCCGGGACGATGAACAACGAGTACGCCACAGGATTGAGCGCCACCAAAGGTGCGATGAGGATGCCGCCGAGGCCCGCGACCACCGATGACAGCGCCCAGTTGCTGAACGCGATCCGGTCGGGCGAAAGCCCGGTCAGATACGCGCCTTTCTCCGACTCCGCCGCGGCCTCGGTCGCCGCGCCGAACCGGGTGTAGCGGAAGATCAAGGTTGTTACCAAGGCAAGTCCGACGATGGACGCTGCTAGAAGGACTCGATCGGTGGGCACCTTGCGATCACCCAGCGAGAAGGTGTCGAGCGCGAAGATCGGCTTCACCGCGACCAGGTGTGTACCCACCCGCTGAGCGATCAGTGCCTGGACCACAACCATGAGTCCGATCGAGGCGACGGCCTTGGCGATTACCGAGGCGCTGCGCATGGGGCGGAAGACCAACGCGTAACACAGCACCCCGAGAACGGCGGCAGCGACCAGGGAGATCGCCATGGCGGGAACGACACCGAGCGGTCCGCCGAGATCGATGGTCTCGGGCAGTCCCGGTATCGGGACCATCAGCTCGCCCTTGCGCAGCAGGGCATAGGTGTAGGCAGCGTAGAGCGCGACCGCGCCGGTCGCGAAGTTCACCACCCCGGAACTCTTGAAAGTCAATACGAGCGCGAGCCCGAGCGCGGCGTACACCGCCCCGTTGCCGAGGCCGAGCACGAGATACGAAAGATGGTCAGTCATGGCTGATCTCCCTGGCCGAATATCATTGCCGTCCGGGACTATCCGGTCACTTTCAGGTTCACCGGCACACCTTGGTCGTTGATCGGGCCGATCAGCATCTGACGCGAGCAGATCGACGCCATCTGTGGCACGGCGGTGCCGTCACAGGTGAAGGTGACGCCGCCGCCCGCCGGCATCTCGATTCCCTTCGCGGTCCGCAGCGCCTCCTTGATGCTCGCCGGGGTGACCTCGCCCTGAATGCTGCGGGTGGCCAGAGCCAGCGCCGCGACGACCTGGTATCCGGAGGAGGCCGCGCCGGTCACTGTCGCCTCAGGCGCGTAGGTCTGCAGGACCGAGCGGTACAACACCGTGTCGGGACGATCCGACAGGTAGTCGGTCGCGGTGATGCCGGTGCTACCCCGCACCGCGTCCATGCCGATGATTTCGGTGACGTCGGGAGCCAGACAGACCGGGATGTAGACCTTCTGGACTGCGGGGTCGGTGGTCTGAATCGCTTTGTAGACCGAGGTGCAGGTCGCGGCATCGGCGATGACCCCGACCCCGTCCGGCTTGCCCGAGAGTCCGGAAGTGACCAGCGGCGTAGGGTCCGGCACGCCGAGGGGGATCGGCACCACCTTCAAGGTCACGCCCGCACTCTGGAACAGGGGCGCGCCCATGGCGTCGACCAAGGCGCCCAGGCCACCACCGTCACTGGCGAACAGGGTGAACGTGCGCATGCCCTTGTCCTTGGCCGCCGCGGCCATCGCGGTGATGGTGCCGGGCAGGCCGGCCGAGAGTGCCGCAGAGTCGGGGGAGGTCAGCTCCTGCGGGGACACACCGTTGAGGGTGACGTAGGGAATGCCCGCACCGGCGACGATCGGAAGGATGGTGCCGCCCTGGGAGGTGCCGGGGGACAGCACGGCGGCCACCTTCTGCTCGACGAACTGGTTCGCGCATTTCGTCGCCGAAGTCGGCTCTTCCTGCTGCTTGCACACGACCAGGTCGATGGGGTGGCCCGCGATGCCGCCCGCGTTCTTGTTCACGTATGCCACGGCCGCCTCGGCGCCCTGGCGCATCTCCGGCAACGACACCACGGCGCCGCCCTCGGTCGATACGAAGCCGATGCGCACCGGTGTACCCGTGGCCGGCTTGTCGGGCAGCGCCGTGGTCGGCGCACCGGCCACGGCGCTGTTGTTCGACTCGTCATCGCCGGCGCAGCCCGTCGCCGCGAGTGCGGTGATCAGGACTGCGGCGCCGATGCCGGCGATGGCTCGCCGGTGACGACTCAGACCATCAAGTCTCATGATCTGGTTCTCCTTCTCCGAAGGCGAGGCCGCACCGGGTCGTCCCGACGAAAAGGTCCTCGCGTGAGCCACATCACTGCCGATGTGGGCGGAGAATTATGTGCGTATTCCGCCACCGTCTCCGAGGGGCAGTTCCCGGTGACCGGGACAATCGGTGGCGGAAGCGCCGGAAACGCGGATCCGGGTCAGCGAGCGCCGGAACCGCCGAAGCGCCGCAGGTAGCCGACGAGCTTGCGCAGCGGGACAGCGCGCGGCCAGTCGTCGGCCCGGAAGTACGCGTCGCTGCCGCCATCGACGAACACCACGCTCCCGCAGAGGAACCGCGCGGATTCGGACAGCATGAACACGGCCCACTCCGCGAGATCCCGCGCGTCGCCGAATCCGCCGATCGGTACCGGGAAACGGCGGATCACCTCGGCTTCGGCCGGTGTGGCGAGCTGCTGCTCGAGCAAGGGGGTCAGCACGGCGCCGGGAGCCAGCACGTTGAGCCGGATCCCTTCGCCCGCCCACCGGGCGGTCACAGCATGACGCCGCACCCAGCGAGTGACCGCGATCTTCGAGGCCGCGTAGGCGATGCCCGGCGCGTTCTTGCCGAAGATGCGCACCGCTCGTAATGCTTTGGCGACATCGCCGGCCAGCAGCGCCCGTATCGCCCGGCTGGGTACCGCGGGCGTAGTGGTTGTCGCGTTGCTGCCGAAGACGACAACCTTGGCCTCGGCGGCCCCGGCCAGCGCCGACCGCCAGCCCTCGAGCAACTCGATCACGCCACGACAATTCACCTCGTAGATGAGCCGCGGTCGTTCGGCGCCGGGGGCGGGACCGACTCCCGCCGCGAGCACGGCGCCGTCCAAGCGCCCGTCCACCGCGGCGAGTACACCGTCGACGGCCGCGCGCCGCCCCTGCCCGGTGGACAGGTCGGCGATGATCTCGGCGTCTCGAAGATCGACTCCGACGACGGTGTGCCCGCCTTCGCGCAGCTTGTCCACCACGGCTCGCCCCATCCCGGAGGCCGACCCGGTCACGACATAAACACCCACCAGGGCACCTGCTTTCCGCTGTTTCCAGCATTGAGGATCGGATGCGGCGCAATATTGACACACTTCGCCAAAAATGGTGAGCTGTCGCGGTGACCGATCAGATCTCCGCTTCCCGTGGACGCGGCCGACCCTCGGTGCTCGACAGCGCGGCTGTCGCCGAAAGCGCGCTCCGTCTGTGGTCCGAACGCGGATACGCTTCGACGAGCTGGAGCGATCTCGCGCGCGCCACGGGAATCAGCACACGGACCTTGCTGCGTCACTTCTCGTCGCGGTCGGAAATCGCCTGGCTGGGAGTCCAACCGGCGACAGCGCGGCTACAAGACGCCCTCGACAACGCCCCCCGCACCGGCGAGCCGTCGGTCGTCATCCGCTCGGCCATCGTCGAGTCGGTCTCGCATGAGCCACGGGTCCGGCGCGTCGCGCCCGACTGGCTGCGCCTGATCTCCTCCGAGCCCGAACTCGCCGCCACCGCACCGCTCGCCTACCGCCCTTGGATCGAGACGCTGGCGCGCTATATCGCGAGCCGGCTCCCCGACGCTCCCGCAGCCATCTGCCGCGCGCTGGCCACCGCGTACCAGGCGGCGGCATTCGCCGCCCTGATCGAGTGGGCCGACGCCGGCGCCGACGGCGACTGCGCCGACGCGGTCGACGAGATGCTGCGATGGATGGACATCCATGCCCCCGTGACCATCCCGTCCGACCAGCTCGCGCGCCGTACACATCAATCCGCACAAGGAGTTTCGCCATGACCGCAGCGCCCGCCACGCCACCCGCCCGGCCGAATCCCCTCGCACCCGCCTCGCTCGGTCCGGTGCGGTTGCGCAACCGGATCATCAAGTCCGCGACTTTCGAGGGAGTCACGACCGACGCCTTGGTCACCGACGCGCTGATCGACTTCCACGTCGCGGTCGGCGAAGGCGGTGTCGGCATGACGACCGTCGCCTACCTCGCCGTGTCACCCGAAGGGCGCACCGAAAGGGACCAGATCTATTGGCGGCCGGAGGCGTTGCCCGGCCTGCGCAAGCTCACCGACGCCGTACACGCCACGGGCGCCGCGATCTCGGCTCAGATCGGGCACGCCGGGCCGGTTGCCAACTCGCGCTCCACCGGCCTGCCGTCCCTGGCTCCGTCCACCCGGCCCAACCCGCTGTCGATGAGCCTCGATCGGGCCGCCACCGAGGACGACATCCACCGGATCATCGACGCTCACGCCCAAGCGACCCGGCACGCGATCGAGGTGGGATTCGACGCGGTGGAGGTTCATCTCGGGCACAACTACCTCGCCAGCTCGTTCCTCAGCCCGAAGCTCAACCGCCGCAAGGACGATTGGGGCCGTTCGCTCGCCAATAGAGCCCGGTTGGCCCGGCTCATCCTGCAGGCGGTCGGCGAGGCCGCCGACGGGAGGATCGCGGTGCTGGCGAAGATGAACATGGCCGACGGCGTCCCCGGCGGTCTCTGGCTCGACGAGTCGCTCACCGTCGCACAGATGATCGAGCGCGACGGTTACGTCGACGCGCTCGAGCTGACCGGCGGCTCCTCACTGCTGAATCCGATGTACCTGTTCCGGGGTGATGTGCCGGTGCGGGAGATGGCCGAGACCCAGCGCGGTCTGGTCAAACTGGGCATGAAGATGTTCGGGAGCATGGTGTTCCGGCGCTATTCCTACGAACCGCTCTACTTTCGCGACTATGCCCGCCAGTTCCGCGACGAGCTGGATATGCCGCTGGTCCTGCTCGGCGGCGTCACCGATCTCGCGGGCATGAACGCCGCGATGGACGACGGATTCGAATTCGTCGCCATGGCCCGAGCCCTGCTGCGCGAGCCGGATCTGATCAACCGCATCCAGTCCGAGTCGGCGAAGAAATCGCTGTGTATCCACTGCAACCTGTGTGCGGCCAGCATCTTCACCGGCACGCGGTGTCCACTGGCCTCGACCGGCCGACCGGGCAGCGATACGGCACCGCATGCACTAGCCCTTCCTTCGTGATCCGCTTCACATACCGATGGAGATGTGGCACTATTTCCTAATAGAAATAGGCACGTCAGAGCCCTGGTTAGAGTGACAAAGGAGTCAGCGCATGACGATCGCGCAGGACATGCGGCCCGGTGAGGCGACCACCCCCAGCGCCCTTCTCGACCGGCTGTCGCTTGTCCTCGACGCGTTCGACGGGCGCGACAGCCTCGGCCTGACGGAGGTCGTCGCCCGCACCGGCCTGCCGCGCTCCTCCGCCCACCGGATGCTGGACCGGCTGGTCCAGCTACGGTGGCTACGGCGGGAGGGGCGCAATTACAGCCTCGGCATCCGTCTCGTCGAACTCGGCTCGCTCGCAGTGCATCAAGACCGCGTGCACGCGGCCTCCGGCGAGCACCTACAGCATCTCTACCGCGCCACCGGCATGGTCGTGCATCTGGCGGTCCTCGACGGCGACGACGTCGTGTACCTCGACAAGATCGGCGGACGCCTGGCCGCCCACGTCCCGACCCGCGTCGGAGGCAGATTGCCCGCGTCGAAGTCGGCACTCGGCAGGGCCCTGCTCGCCTTCGCGGGCCGAGCGGAGCCGGGCAGCGCGCGGATCCGGGAACTCGGCTATGCCGTCGAGCGCAATGGCGCGCTGCACGGGTTCGGCTGTATCGCCGCACCGATCGGACCGGTCGGCGAGGCGACGACCGCGGTGTCCATTTGCGGACCGCTGAGCCGGATGAGCTTCGACAGCCGAATGACCACCCCGGTCCAGCTGGCCGCACACGCCATCTGGCGCAGTATGACCGCAGGCGGCCGAGTCACTCCCACGCTGCAGCGCCGCAATATCCTGCGATCGCTGCCGACCGCCCCCAGCGTGCTCGCCGAAGGCTGAGCATCGGCAACCGCAGGCGTCGCGGGCCGTGAACTCAGCTGTCCGCGGAATCCTCCCCGACCGTGCGCCAAACCCCGGGATGACGAGGCACCGGGAGATCGTTCTCGTCGCGGACGGCCAGCTCACGATATCGCGCGGCGGCCTCATCAATGTCAGCCAGCAACTGCTCGGCCAACTCGATCTCCGCCTCGAAATGGCGTTGCGACCACCGCAGAGTCATCTCGGTGAACGCCCAGCCGGGCTCCGGCTCGGATCGGTCGGCGTGCAGTGCGGCCCGGCTCGCCTGCTCACGCAGGTTGTCGATGTGGGTACGCACGATCCTCTTCAGGTGCTCGGGATCGTGCAGATGACCCATCCACAGACGCAGCATCACACCGTGTTTCAGCACCGGCATGTCCACCCCGGCGTTCCGGGACCAGTTCCGCAGCGCGCGCAGCCCCGTATCGGTGATGCCGTACAGCCGTCGACCGCGCACCCCTTCGTCGGCCACCAGTCGGGACCGCACCAAAGCGAGTTCCTCGAGTTTCTTCAGCTCGGCGTAGACCTGGCTGACCGAAGGGCTCCAATAGAAAAAGCCGATGCTCCAATCCGCCCACTTCTTCAGGTCGTTGCCGGTCAGTTCCTCACCGAAGGACAGCATGCCCAGCACGGCCCAGCTGGTCGCAGGCAGAGGGGGGTAGGAATCGAGGTCGGCTGCCACGATCGTGCAGCTTACAAGCCCTGCAACGCGATTCGGCGCCAGCGGCTCCCGGCCACCGGGATGACGGGCCGTCGGCTCTCGCGACAGCGCCTACGTTCGATTCATGGACGACCCAACCCTCTACATCATCGACCGAGTCGTGCTCAGATCCGGCAGCGCACGGGCGTTCATCGATGCCTACCTCGACGAGTACGCACCCGCGGCACGGGAACGCGGGTTGACGCTGGAGCAGATCCTGGTGAGCCCGCCGGTCTGGATAGAGGGTGAGACGAACACCGTCACCGCTACCTGGACCGTGTCGGGCACGGCCGGTTGGTGGGCGGCGGCGGTCCGGGCGCGACACGACCCCGCGCCGGCGCGATGGTGGGAATCGATGGAACCGATGATCGTCGAACGCACCAGGTCGATGGCGAGCCGTTCCGCGGACGTGGAAGGACTCTGCGATGTATAAGGTGACCCGTTTGCTGCACCTGACGGACCCGGGCGAGGAGATGATCGCAGACGTGACGATCAAGCGCATCGCCGCCGCGGCGGAATCGGCCGGCGCAAAACAGTCACTGGTCGCTCGCACCTTGCCGGGTGTACGCAACGGCGGAGATGTGCTCGCCCACTTCCACTTCCGGTCCGAAGACGAGTGGTGCCGCAGCCGGGCCGCGATCGATGAGGCGACTTCCGTGCCCGCGATCGGGCACGTCGACGCGGTGGAGTACCTGGCAGCGTCGCCCGCGGATGCGCGCGGTGGACGGCGGTGGACCTCGCGCCCACCCCGGGTGTACCGGACGCTGCTGCTGCGTGTGGACGCAGCGGCCGACTCCGCGCAGGTCCGCCGGTTCGAGCACGCCACGCTGCAGATGCCGCGGCACATCCAGGCCATCCTGGCTTGGCAGCTGAGTCCGGTCCGGCACGCCGCCGGGACGTCGCAGTGGACGCACGTGTGGGAGCAGGAGTTCGCCGATGTCGAGGCCCTGCTCGGGCCGTATATGAATCACCCGATCCACTGGGGGCATGTGGACCGGTGGTTCGATCCGGAATGCCCGGAGCGGATCATCAAGGACCGGGTCTGCCACAGTTTCTGCGCGATCCCGGCGCCGGTCATCGACGCGGCGCCGGTGATGCCGCCGGCCGAGGGCGAAGGTTAACGACCGAGGAAGGCCAGGACGGTGGCCTCCCATGCCTGCTTCTGCTCGATCATCACCCAGTGCCCGCAGTTGGGGAAGATGTGCACCTCGCCGTTGCGCAGGGTGCGCATCGGCAGCAGGGACATGTCCACCGGGCTCACCCGGTCGTCCCGGCCCCAGGTGACCAGCACCGGGACCGTGATCTGGCCCAGCTTCGCCCACCCCGGGGTGGTGTCGGCGTTGCGGGCCGCCTCGGCCATCCGCGCCAAGGCGGCCTTGCCGTACATGCGGCGCGAGTTCTCCAAGGTCGCCGGATCGGTCGCCTGCTGCCAGCGCTGCTCGATCAGTTCCTCCGTCACCAGAGCGGAGTTGTACACCATCGAGTGCAGCCAAGCGATCAGCGCCTCGCGAGTGGGGTTCTCGACGAACTCGCTCAGCCGCACGATCCCCTCACCCGGCTGGGCGCTGAAGACGGGTGTTCCGATCCCGCCGATGGTGACCAGCCGATCGACCCGATCGGGGTTCGCGAGGGCGAAATCCGTGGCGACGAAGCCGCCCATGGAGTTTCCGACGACGCGCACGCGGTCCAGGCCCAGCCCGTCCAGGAAGGCGCCGACCGCCTGCTGCGCGGACATCATCGGGTGCGGAGCGCCGAAGTCGTCGCTGACCCCGAAGCCGGGGAACTCCAGCACCAGTGTGCGGTAGTGCTGAGCGAAGACCGGGACGTTGGCTCCGAAGTTGCGCCAGCCCGTCACTCCGGGGCCGGAGCCGTGCAGCAGGAGCAGGGGCGGACCGTCACCGGTCTCGCGGTAACGCAAGACGCCACGCTCGGTGGGCAGTTCACGCAATTCGGGAGCAACGCGGGATTCGACTGAGGTACTCATGGCCCGAGCCTTCCACCGCCGACACCGCCTGTCCGGCAAGCCTCCCGGTGAGCGGTACACCCTTTCGGGCCGTCATGCCCGAGCTCAGTGCAGCCGCGGAATGGCGTCACCGGTGGGGAGCTGTATCCGGGACTCGGGCAGCTCACGAGCACGCACCGCCCGGTCGATGCTGCGGTGCAACGCGTCACACCCGCGCTCCTCGTGACCGACACTCCGGTTCCGGGCCGCGATCACCGGGCAACGGCCTGCGTCGCCGACCCACTGGACCGAAGTGTGCGCGGGGCTGAACTTCTCGATCAGAACGCGCTGGCCGCAGCGCTCACAGTCCAGTGGGCGCATCGTCATCGGGATGCCTCCGCGCTGGGGCCGACGCTGCCGTAACTGCCGCGGAAGAAGATCAGCGGCGCCAGGTCGGAGGCATACAGGTGCCGAACCCGGGAGACCACGATCGTGTGGTCGCCCGCGGCGTGCTCGGCCTCCAGCTCGGCTTCGATCCAGGCCAGGCAATCCGCGATGATCGGCGCCCCCGCCGGCGATGGCCGCCATTCGATGCCCTGGAACTTCTCGACACCGCGGGTGGCCAGCTGCCGGCACACCGGCTCCTGAGCGTCGGACAGGATGTTGACCGCATAGCGGCCCGCCGCCCGCACGCGGGGCCACGAAGTGCTGGTCGCGCCCACGCAGAAGGCGATGAGCGGCGGATCCAGCGACACCGAGGTGAACGAGTTCGCGGCCAGACCCGTCGGCGCCGCGGTCTGTGGATCGATCCCCGTGATCGCGACGACGCCGGTGGCGAAGTGTCCCAGAACAGTGCGCAGCAGAGCCGGATCCAGCTCCGGAAGGTCGGTCCCCGCCGCGTGGCGGGCCGTCTCGCGGTCGATGTCGATGGATGTCATCCCCTGCTCCTCATGAGTCGATGGACACACGCCGTGAAGGTGTCGGCGGCGCTATACCGAGGCGGGGCCTCGGTGCGGGAGGAAAGTCAGATCCTCGGGATGCGGCTCGCGCAGCATCGTCCAGTAGTCGACGAGACGCCATGGGCACGGCACGATCGCCCGGCCGGAGCTGTTGCGGTAGTACCCGTTGACCTGCGCACCCGGATGCACCCACACGGTTTCGTCGAGCGCTTCGTCGACGCGGCGGTTGTACTCGTCCAGCGCTCCCTGTTGGACGTCCATGGCGGCGTGGTCGTTCTCCAACAGGTACTGCAAGCACTCGATGATGTAGTGCACCTGTTCCTCGCCGGTGATGTTGTGCCCGGCGCCGTGGTTCGGCGCGGCGTTTGGCCCGGCGGTGACGAACAGATTCGGGAACCCCGACACCTGCACGCCCAGGTAGGCGCGCGGGTCCTCGCCGCCCTTCCACACCTCCGCCAGTGTCCGGCCGTCCCGGCCGGTGATGTCGATCGTGGTGGTGAACTGGAGTTCGAACCCGGTGGCGAGAATGATCACCTCGGCGGGGATGAACTCGCCCTCCGTAGTGACCACGCCTTCGGGCGTCACCCGCTGGAACGAGGCGCGGTGCAGGGTCACGTGCTCGCGGTTGAGTGCCGCGAAGAAGCCGGGGTCCTTCACGATTCGTTTGGCGTAGGGCCGGAAGTCCGGTGTCAGCTTCTCGATCAGGTCGGGACGGTCCGGGAAGCTCTTGTCCAAGTACTCCAGCGCGGTGCGCAGCACCATGTCGTTGGCGGGGGACGCGGACAGGTGGGTGGCCGCCCACTCCTTATCGATGCGCGGCAGCGGGTAGAGATTGTCCGAGGCGAACCAGTAGGTGCGCAGCCGGAACCATTTGTCGTAGAAGGGGAGATTCGCCATCGCCCACTTCTCGCCCGCGGGCACCTCCCCTCCGACGGTCTTCTCGGGCACCAGCCAGTGCGGGCTGCGAACCACGACATCGAGCGTGTCGACCTCGTCGACGATGCTCGCCACCACTTGCACCGACGTGCAGCCGGTGCCCAGCACCACGACCCGCTTGCCACGCAGGTCGATGCCGGTGTCCCAGTTCGCGGTGTGCACGACGGTGCCCGCGAAGGTCTCCATACCCGGCACCTCGGGAATGTTGGGCGCATTGAGCATGCCCAGCGCGGTGACCACGGCGCGGGCGCGGTGACGGGTGACCACGCCGTCGCGGTCCTCGGTCACCACCTCCCAGCGATTCTCCCCCGCCAGCCAGGTCGCGGACCGCACCCGCGTGCCGAACCGGATGTGCTCGCGCAACCGGTACTTCTCGACCACACCGAGCAGGTAGCTCTGGTATTCCGGCCCGGTCGGATAGTAACGCGACCAGTTCGGGTTGAGCTCGAACGAGTAGGAGTAGTAATGGCTCGGGGTATCCACCGCCGCACCGGGATAGGTATTGCGGTGCCAGGTGCCGCCGATATCATCGCGTTCCTCGAAGATGGTGAAGGGGAAACCCGCCTCCCCCAGCTTGATTCCCGCGTTGATGCCGACGATGCCCGCACCGATCACGATCACTTCGAAGTCGGCCGGCGGTGTCACGGTCACCGGGACGTGGCGTCGGTCCTTGGTGAATCCGGCCTGCTCCAGCAGGATCGGCACGAACTCCGCATCGACCCGCTCAGCGGTGCAGAGGGTCGCCATGCGGCGGAACAGCTCGTCGTCGGGGACACCGAGCGCGGCAACGGAATCCGGGGTGAGCACCTCGCGGGCGCGGGCGCGGATGTCGGCGGCGACGTCGTCGGGGTAGGTGCCGGGCGGTACCGTCGGGCGTGTGCCGGTGCGGTAATGGTTACCCGGCTCCTCGATCGACAGGCGCGCGCCGAACTCGTCGAGCAGTCCGAGATCACCGGTCACGTGCACCATCGACATCAGAAGCGGCGCCGCCTCGCATTCCGCGATCGCCTGATGGAGCGCGGCTTCTCGATCTGCGGCGGAGACGCCGGCGACGATGGTCTCGGTCATGAGCTACCTTCCGGGAGTGGCACGCCCATCCGGGCGAGCATGTCTCGTGGGTTGGAGGGCGGGCTGAGCGACAGCAGTTGCTCACCGCGCCGGGTCGCCGAGGCGGTGCACATGGCGTCGTCGGAGAAGACCCAGAAGTCGCCGCGGGCGATCTGTTCGACCATGTGCTCGGCGGCCTCGAGCGGGTCGAGCCCCTTCTCCACGTTGTCCCGCTGCATCGCGGCGAACACCGCGTTGGCGGTCGGGTCGGTGGTGGGCGCGTCGCGCTGAGCCGCGAGGAAGATCTCGCTGCGGATCGAATGCGGTACCACGGCGCTGACCTGTATCGGAGCGCCGACGACCGCCAGGTCCTGCCACAGGCACTCGGTCATCGCCTGCACCGCGAACTTGCTGACGATGTAGGGCGACTGCACGGCGACGGTGTTCAGACCCCCGACCGAGGACAGGTTGGCGATGCAGGCCGGGGTACCCGCCTCGATCATGCGCGGCACGAAGGACTTCAAGCAGTAGAAGACCCCGTCCACGTTGATCTGCATGAGTCGGCGCCACCGGGCGGGATCTATTTCCCACAGCAGTCCCGCCGACTCGACTCCCGCGTTGTTGATCAGTAGTTCGACGCTGCCGTGCCGGGCGAAGATCGTCGCGGCCATGTCCTCGACCGCGCCCGCGTCGGCGACATCGACCCCGAAGCCATGGGCGTTGCCGCCGTGCTCGATGATCTCCGCGGCCACACCGGCGGCGCGGTCCTCGTCGATGTCGGCGACGACGACGGTCATGCCGAGGACGCCGAGGTGGCGAGCCAGGCCGCGGCCGATTCCTGCCGCCGCACCGGTGACGACCGCAGTGCCGTCGGAGAACCGTTCTCGTGCGGTCGTGGCCATCACACTCCCTCCGGGAGGATGTGCGGGTTGGCCCATGCCGGTGGTTGTCGCCGTGGCAGTTCGGTGCGCCCGTCGAGCGACATCACCGGGGTGTTCGTCGCCCACGGGAAGTGCAAGCTGAAAGCCACCAGGCCGGTGCGGTGGACGGCGGGCATCGTGCACATCTCCAGCACTGTTTGCGCGAGGTATTCGACCGGCTCGGTGTCGTAACCCTCCGGAAGCAGCGTCGCCGCTCCCGGAGTCATGATGGCGGTCGAGGGTCCCACGGCGTTGACCGCGATACCCTCGTCGACCAACTCCGCGGCCAGCCCCTGGGTGAAGCGGTGCAGCGCGGCCTTGACCGAGGCGTACACGACGTCGCCGGAGGTTTTGTTGTACTCGCGGAACGGCCGGATGGGGCTCAGACCGGTCGACGATCCGATATTGACGATCCAGCCGCTGCCCTGCTTGCGCAGGTGCGGAATCGCGGCACGGCAGAGCGCGAACGGCACCTCGAGGTAGTGCTGGACGGTCCGGTGGAACGTCGCGTCGCTCATCTTCTCGATCACGCTGTAGTCCGCGAAACCCGCGTTGTTGACCAGGATGTCGATGCCGCCGAGTTCCTCGACGACCTTCTCGACCAAGCCGGCGCGTTGTTCGGCGTCCTCGAGATCGGCCGGGACGGCGATCGCCCGACCGCCCGCGGCTTCGATCAACTGCACGGTCTCCCCGAGGGAGCCGGACAGCACATGCGTGGCGCCGTCGCGAATCGACGGTGTCGGGGAGTTCGACCGGGCCGTGACGACGACGGTCGCGCCTTCTGCGGCCAAACGCTGCGCGATGGCCCGGCCTATCCCCCGGCTGCTGCCGGTGACCAGGGCGATCTTGGTCGTGAGTCGCTGTGTCATGACACCTCCAGCACGTCGCGCATCAGCTGCCAGAGCACCTCACGCGCCGGCCCGGTCAGCGACAGGCTCGGGAAGGTCAGGAATCCGTGGAACAGCCCGTCGAAGCGGTGCGCGGTGACCGGGACGCCCGCCTCCGCGAGCCGCCGGGCGTAGTCCTCCCCCGCCGAGCACGGCGGATCCAGCTCGGCGGTCGCCACCACCGCCGCGGGTAGCCCGGCCAGCGAGTCGGCCCGGCTCGGCACCAGATACGGGTTGTCGGTGCCGTGCGGCGCGTACTGCTGCCAATACCAGCGCATGGCCTTGGTGGTGTTGTAGTAGCCCTCGCCGTAGAGCCGGTAGGACTCGGTGGTGAAATCGTCGTCGATCACCGGATACAGCAGGATCTGAGCGGCGATCCGCGGCCCGCCGCGGTCGCGGGCGGCAAGGCTCACGGTGGCCGCCAGGTTGCCGCCCGCGCTGTCGCCGGCCACAGCGAGCCGACCCGCGTCGCCGCCGAACTCGGCGGCATGCGCGGCCGCCCAGCTCAGCGCCGCGTACATGTCCTCCATCGCCGCGGGGCCGGGATGCTCGGGCGCGCGCCGATAGTCCACCGAGACGACCGCGACGCCGACCGCCTCGGCCATCGATCGGCAGAATTCGTCATGGCTGTCCAGATCGCAGAAGACGAATCCGCCGCCGTGCGCGAAAACCACCACCGGCAGCGGCGCTTTCGCGTCGCGCTCGGGCACGTACACGCGCACCGCCAGATCACCGCCAGGGCCTTCGATCACCCGGTCCTCGGCGATGCGCATCCGGGGCAGGCGCGTCAGCGGCGCCCGCCGGGACACGATGATCTCGCGCAGTTCGGCGGCCTCGTGCCGCGTCACATCCGGGAACGACTCCAGGGCCGCGAGCATCGCCTCGACATCAGGATGCAGGTCCGGCCGCCGCCGCGAGCCCGTGGCGCCACCGAGGTCGAATCCCTTGTATCCGGCGGCGGCCACCTCCGAGCAGATGCTGTTGTAGTTGCCGAACCCGCCGATGTAAGGCATGAAGACCCGCGGCTTGCCCGGGATATTCGCGCCCATGTACCAAGAGTTGGCGGAGGGGAACAACGTGGCCGCCGCCTTCGCGTTGCACTCGGCCACCCATTCCTCGACCGACTCCTCGGTCGCCTCGATGGTGGTGTGCCCGTGTTCGTCGAAATAGTCCAGGCAGCCCGCGATCCAGTCCACGTGCTGCTCGGCCATCAGCACCATGTTGGCCAGCACGCTGGGGCTGCCGGGGCCGGCCAGGATGAACATGTTGGGGTACCCGGCGACCGCGAGCCCGAGGTAGGTCCGCGGGCCCGCCGACCAGTCCTCGCGTAGTTCCCGGCCGCCGCGGCCGCGGATGTCGATGCGCGACAGCGACCCGGTCATGGCGTCGAAGCCGGTGGCGAAGATCAGCACGTCGAGGTCGTAGGTCTCCGCCGTGGTCCGCACCCCGGTCTCGGTGACCGCCTCGATCGGCGTGCGCCGCAGGTTCACCAGGGTGACGTTGTCGCGGTTGTAGGTCTCGAAGTAACCGCTGTCGGTGACGATGCGCTTGGTGCCGATCGGGTGATCGTTCGGGATCAGCTGATCGGCGAGCTCCTGATCGCGCACCATCTCGCGGATCTTGGCCTCGACGTACTCGCGCGCTGTGTCATTGGCGGCCGGGTTCGTCGTCTGATCCGGGAAAGCCTTGGCGAACAGGTAGCCGCCGCGCTGCCACCACTGGTCGTAGATCCGGGTCCGCTCCTCGGGGTCGATCTCCAGCGCGCCCTTGGGGTACGGGCTGTTCGGGGTGCCGCCGCCGCTGATCCTCGACAGCCTGCGCCGCTCGGCGTAGTTCGCCTTGACCTCGGCCACGAACTCCGGGTCCAGGGGGCGATTGCCCGCCGGGATCGAGTAGTTCGGCGTGCGTTGGAACACATACAGGTGCTCGGCGTGCTCGGCGATCACCGGGACGGCCTGGATCGCCGATGACCCGGTGCCGATGACGCCGATCCGCTTGCCGCTCAGATCAACCGGCTCGTGCGGCCATTCCCCGGTGTGGTAGACCTCGCCGGTGAAGGTGTCGCGGCCCGGGATGTCCGGCATGTTGGTCGCGGACAGCACACCGGTGGCGAGGATGCAGAAGCGCGCGGTCACCGTACGGCCGGTGTCGGTGGAGATCGTCCACCGCTCGGTCTTCTCGTCATAGACCGCGGCGGTCACCCGGGTCAGGAAGTCGTAGGCAGAGCGCAGATCGTGCCGGTCGGCGACGTGCTCGAGATAGCGCAGGATCTCCTCCTGCGTCGCGAACCGCTCCGACCAGGTCCACTCCTGCTGCAACTCCTCATCGAAGGAGTAGGAGTAGTCGATGCTCTCGACATCGCAGCGCGCACCGGGGTACCGGTTGTGATACCACGTGCCGCCCACTCCGTCGGCGGATTCGAAACCGTGCACGCGCATACCGCGGCCGCGCAGCTTGTACACCGCGTACAGGCCGGATATCCCCGCCCCGACGACGACGGCGTCGAAATCGCTGTCCTGAGTTGTCACTACATTCACTTCCCTCGATGAGGTGATCGTCGGTTGGAGCCACACCGTGAGTGGCATAACGGCTTCCGGAACGGTGCGCTCCCGCCCATCGGTCCTCGAGATCCGCGGTTCTTCGCACCACGTGTGCGTGCCGGGAACGGGCGGTATGGGTCCGTCCCGGCACGCGAGACACTTCCGACAGCCGTCAGGAGCCGACTGTCTCGGCGGCCGCGGTCTTTTGTGCTTCCTTCATTTCCCGCATCCACATCCACTCGTGGCCCCAGTAGCTGTCCGCGGTGATCTCTTCGGCGGTGTAGTAGCTCTCGTCGACGAGCTTGCCGCCGTAGCCGTACTCGATGTCCCAGCCGCCGGGCACCCGGACGTAGAAGGAGATCATCTTGTCGTTGGTGTGCCTGCCCAGAGTCGAGGACACCGGGAACTCGCGGGCCAGCACCTGGTCGTAGGCGCGGCCGACCGCGTCGAGCTCGTCCACCTCGACCATCACGTGGATCAGCCCCGGATCCCGGCCCTCCAGACTCGGCATGATCGCCAAGCTGTGGTGACGCTGGTTGACCCCCATGAACCGGATCCGCATCGGCGGCGTCCCCGGCGGGGTCGGCATCCGAAACGCGCCGCGGGACAGAAAGCCCAGCGTCTCGTTGTAGAAGGCGAAGGACTCGTCGAAATTGGTCGTCGGCATCACCACATGGCCCATGCCTTGCTGTCCCGTGACGAAACGCTGACCGTACTTGGTCAGCACGGGGCTGTGCTCGAGCACCGGGCCGTGGAAGAACTCGAGCGGCGTGCCACCGGGATCCTTCATGCTGAATCCGGCCTCGACCTTGCGCAGGTCCGCCAGTTCCTGCGACATCGGGGTGGTCTGGAATCCGGCGGCTTGCAGATGCTCGGCCAGCCGCCGCAGCGCGAGGCCGTCCCGGACCTCCCAGCCGACCGCGGTCACCCGGTCGACGTCACCGCGTTCGACGGTGATGCGGGCTGGTCGCTCGTCCATCCGGAAGTGCAGGGCGTCCTCTTCCGGGCCGAAGCCCGGCGCGAATCCCAGTACCTCGAAACCGAGTTCGCGCCAGCGCTCCATATCGGTGGCGAGAACCCGGACGTAGCCGAGCCCCTTGATTTCGGTCATCGTTGCTCGCGTTCCTTTCCGAACCGGTCAGATCATCACGCGCAGCGGTCCCGGCGGGACCTCCACGCCCAGCGACGCCAAGGCGGCGGCGTGGTAGGTGGTGCTCGTGACGTGGATGGCGTGGTGCAGGCCCGCGTGGCCGTCGCGCCAGAACCGTTGCAGCGCGTTGTCCATGCGCAGCGCGTTGCCGCCGGCCCGGTCGAAGATCTCGTCGGCCGCACGCACCGCGCGCCACGCGGCGCGGGCCTGGTCCCGGCGTACCTTGGCGCGCGTCTCGAAGTCGATCTCCTCGCCGCGGTCGACCATGTCGTAGATGCGATCGACGTTCGCCAGCAACTGCTGACGGGCGGCGTCGATCTCCGAGGCGGACTCACCCAGCGCGTGCAAGACGTAGGGGTCGTCCTTGACGACGGTGCCGGTGGCGCCGACGCGATTGCGCTGGTATGCGATTCCGGCGGCGAGCACGCCTTCGCAGATGCCGATGGTCGCCGAGGTGATGCCCAGCGGGAACATGGTGGACCAGGGCATCTTGTAGAGCGTCTCGGTGACGCCGTACTCCTTTGCCGCGGTGCCGTCCATGACCTTCGCCGAGTCCATCACCCGGTAACTCGGGATGAAGGCGTCCTTGACGACGATGTCCTTGCTGCCGGTGCCGCGCAGGCCGACCACGTCCCAGGAATCCGCCACGATCTCGTAATCCGAACGGGGCAGGATCACGTGCAGGCCCTGCGGCGGCATCAGCGGCTTGCCGTCCGGGCCGCCGACCATGGCGCCGAGGAAGATCCAGTCGCAGTGGTCGGTACCGGAGGAGAACTGCCAGCGCCCGTTCATCACGTAGCCGCCGTCGGTAGGCACCGCGATCCCGCCCGGCATATAGGGCGAGGCCTGCCAGGTATCGCCATCCGTGCCGAGCACCTCGTCCTGGACCTTGGGGTCGGCGAAGGCGAGCTGCCAGGGATGCACGCCGACGATGCCGCCGACCCAGCCGGCCGAGCCGTAGATGCTGGCGGTCTTCATGACGGTCTCGGCGAACTCTCGCGGGTGCGCCTCGTAGCCGTTGTACTTCTTGCGCTGCAGCAGCCGGATGAGGCCGGCCTCCTTGAGCTGCGCGGCCATGCCATCGGTCAGCCGGCCGAGCGAATCGGATTCCTCCGCGGCTGCGCGGATCTCATCGGCGATGGCGACGATGTTGTCGAGGACGGTATGGGGCATCAGAACTCCTGGTCCGTGAAGTCTCGGGAAGGATTGGTTGTCAGGAACCGGTGGGCGCGGCCTCGCGGTTCGCTGCCAGGTTGGGGGCGATGGCGCTGCGGCCAGCGGCCAAGTTGGCGTCCACCTCGGCCTGCCAGTTCTGCAGAGCGCGCTCGGTGTCGATCTCGAACTCGAACCGGTTGACCATCTCTGGCTTGACGTCTTCCACATCGACGTAGAACTGCTCGTACCAGCGGCGCAGCTGGTAGACCGGCCCGTCTTCCTCGCACAGCAGCGGATTGTCGATGCGCGCCTTGTTCTTCCAGATCTCGACGTCCTGCTCGAAGCCGATGGCGATGCCTCGCCCCACCGCGGCGGCCATCGCGTTCGCGGCGTCGTCGTCCATGCCTGCCGGTTTCTCCACGATCACGCCGTATTGCAGGCGGAAGGAGGTCGGGGTGATCGGGTAGTGGCAGTTGATGAGGTAGATGTTCGGCTCTGGCCGGTCGGCGTACTGCGCGCTCCAGAGCGCGTCCACCATGTAGGACGGTCCGTAATACGTAGCATCGGAACGGCTTTCGAGACCGGAATCGGTGTTCTGGCTGACGCCCACCGCGTCCGCGCGTGGACGCGACCGCATGAATTGGGTGGCGGTGTGGCCCTCGAAGACGTTGCGGAAGTATGTCGGCATGCCGTAGTGGACGTAGAAGAAGTGCGCCATGTCCACGACGTTGTCGACGATCTCGCGGCAGTGCGAGCCCTCGACGACGATGGAGTTCCACACCCAGTCCGTCCAGCCCGGATCACCGTAAGCGGGAATCTCCGGAATCGTCAGTTCGGCGGGGGCCTTGCGCCCCTGCGGATCGTGCCAGATGAACAACTGACCGCTGATCTCCATCGTCTGCCACGACTTAGTCCGCGCGAGCGGCGGAACTCGCCGGGCGTAGGGGATCTCGGCGCATTTGCCGTCACCGCGCCAGCGCCAGTCGTGGAAGGGGCACGCGATCGTGTCGCCCTTCACCGTCCCGTGCGCCAGGTTGCCACCCATGTGGGGGCAGAAGGCGTTGAGCACGTTCAGCTTTCCGTCTTCGCCTGCGAACACGACGAGCTCGGTGCCGAACGCGCGGACCTGATGCGGACGGCCGTCCGCGAAGTCGCGGACCAGTCCGAGGCAGTGCCAGCCGCGGGCGTATCGCTCGGGCGGCAGGCCGGTGTCGATGACACGGACCCGGTCTCCGGTTTGCGAGGTGGAAGTCACAATACCTCCTGGTCAGATGGCTGCGACCGCGAATCTCGTCGCACTGTGATCAGCTTGTCAGCGGAACTCCCGGTGTGACGCGCGTCTCCTGCTGAGTGGGACAGGTTTCCGGGGCGCCGATCTGCCGCTCAGTACTCGATCGCGATCTCGTCGGTGACCGGTTCGGCCTGGCAGGCCAGGATGTAGCCTTCGGCGAGGTCGTCCTCGGTGAGAATCTCGTTGCGCGCCATGGTCACCCGCCCCTCCGTCAGGGAGCACACACAGGCGCTGCATGCGCCTTCGCGGCAGGAGTACGGCGCCTCGACACCGGCGGCCAGCAAGGCGTCGAGCAACTTGCGGCCCGCCGTCCACGGCACCTGGCGTTCCGTGCCGTCGATGCTCACCCGGATCCGGCACACCACTTCGCCCGAAGCATCTCGGTCGTCACCGGGTTCCGCGTCGGTGAACGGGTCGGCCTGTAGGGACAGGAAGCGTTCGGAGTGCACCCGGGACGCGGGGAAGCCTTCCGCCGCGCACACCTGCGCGGCGAGATCCATCAAGGGCGTCGGGCCGCAGATGTAGACCGCGCGGTCGCGCAAGGGGCGCACGAGCATCGACAACGTGCGCCGCGTCGGATAGCCCTGCACCGACTCGAGCACGTGAATCACCGAGAGCCGGTCGGCGAAGCGGCGCTCGAGCTGTTGCAGCTCGCGCGCGAAGATGACCGATTCCTGATCCCGGTTGGCGTAGATCAACACGACGTCACCGCTGCCGGCGAACAGGATCGACTTGGCGATCGCGATGACCGGGGTGATACCGCTGCCCCCCGCCACGAGGACCACCGACTCGTCGAGCGAGGCAGGCGTGAAGGTGCCCGCAGGCGGCAGCACCTCGAGTTCGTCTCCGGCGCCGACCGTGTCACAGAGCCAGTTGGATCCGTGGCCGCCCGCCACCCGCTTGACGGTGAACTTCATCGCGGCGTCGCTGTAGGGCGAACTCGACAGCGAGTAGCAGCGCGCGGAACCGGTGCCGACGTCGGGCACCCGGACAGTGAGGAACTGACCGGCCCGATAGCCGTTGTCGCCGTCACCTCCGAGCGGTTCCACGACGAAGGAACGCGCGTCGGCGGTCTCCTCGATCACCTCGATCACACGGACACGACTGCCGCGCGGCGCCGTCGTCGCCGGATCCGCGAGGACATCCGGACCGGCACTTGTCTCCGTGGACATCCGCCCTCCTGCTCGTCGATGGTGCGTTCCCCGTTCCGGTCGGATCCGGGCCTCGCGAGGCTATGGCGCGCGGGAGCGCGGCAGACGGGAATGTCTCGCTGATCGGGAAGCGCGTTCGGTTGTGATCCAGGACTCGTGCGATGGTGGTGCGCACGCTTGTCACGGGCCGTTTGATGCCCACATGCACGTGGTAGTACCGTGACCCATGTCACAGCGATGTGATGAGCGCTGGGAGGTCGAGTGAGAACATCAAGTCCCGCCGGGGTGCCGGTTTCGGTGGTCGAGCGGATATCCCTGGTGCTGGAGACGTTCAATGGTGTCGGGCCGCTGACCTTGGCTCAGGTGACGTCCCGGACCGGTCTGCCCCGGTCGTCGGTGCACCGCCTGCTGGAGCAGCTCGCGAGCGCGGGCTGGCTCGCGCGCTCGCCCGAGCAGACCTACGAACTCGGCGTCAAGGCGTACGAGATGGGTCAGGCCGCTCTCAATCAGAATCGGCTGCTGCAGGGAGCGCGCCCGGTCATGCAGGCATTCGCCCATCAGACGGGCCTCACCATCCAACTCGCCGTGGTCGACCACGGCGACGCCGTCTACCTCGCGAAGGTCAACGGCCGCTCGTCGGGGCCGACGCCGACAGCGGTCGGTCAGCGGGTGCCCGCACACCTGACCGCCGTGGGCAAGGTGCAGCTGGCCTTCGCCGAGGCGACTCGCGATCCGCATGTCGTGCGCGCGCTGCAGCACACCGACGGCGGTGAGCTGTTACGGCGTACTACGCAGAGCATCGCCACCGACGCCAAGCTGGAGGAGGAACTCGCCGCCATCCGGGATCGTGGCGCCGCGTTCGATCGTGGTGAGGCGTTCTCCGGCATCGGCTGTGTCGGCGTCTCCATCGGTCCGCCGGACCACATCTACGGCAACTTGGCCGGCATCTCGATCTGCGCGCCGGTCACCACGCTCGACTACCGCAAGCTGGTCGGTCCCGTCCGGATGGCAGCCCGCGAGATCTGGGAACGTTGCGTGGCGGCCGACCTGGCGTCGCATTAGACGGTACTGCGCCGGATCGTGCTCGCGTGCGTGTTCACCTCTCCTGGGCCGCCGATACCGGTTGTCCGTCCGGGCTACTTCTGTCCCAGCCCAGAGCCCATGGAACCGCCGATCCGCCGCAGGGCCTCCGGCTGGTCCGCCGCCTGGGCGTCCGGTTCCTCGCCGTCGATGCCGGTCGGCGTCAGGTCCATTCCTGCTCGGGCGGACTGCCAGGCGAAAACGAAACGAAGCCGACGTCACGGGCACTACCTGTTACCGGCCCACTCACCGCGACGTCGACTCGGAGTAAGCGTTCGATCACGCTTCTGGTGAAGTGACCGGCGGCTGCTGTGCGCAGGCGAACTTGGGGCGCGCAACAGTGCGCCGGTCTCGGCCACAGCGAGCATCCCCCGGGCCGAGTTCTCCGGCCGCATCAGGAAACCGTGCAACACGCCGGGATAGCGGGTCAACGTGGTCTGCACGCGAGCGTCGCGCAGCCGGGAGGCGTAGCGTTCGCCCCAATCGCGGATGGGATCGCATTCGGCGGTGGCCACGATCGCCTGGGGCAGCCCGGACAAGTCGGCGGCGTAGGCGGGAACCCGGTAACAGTCGGGCGGATCCGCGGCGCCGGTATCGGCGAGTTCGTGCAGATAGCTAATGTCGTCACGCAGGAGAGTCGGCGCGTCGGGCATCTCCACCACGGACGCCGCGCCCATGTCCCGGTCCAGTCCCGGATACAGCAGTACCTGGGCGAACAACGCGGGGCCACCGCGATCGCGGGCCAAAAGGGCGACTCCGGCTGCCAGTCCCCCGCCGGCGCTGTCGCCGAGCACCGCCAGCCGAGCGGCGTCGACCCGGAACGCGGCCGCGTTCTCGGCGACCCAGGCGGTAGCCGCGTATGCCTCCTCGACCTGCACGGGAGCGGGCCATTCCGGGGCCAGCCGGTAGTCGACGCCGACCACCGTCGCCGCGCTCGCGGCGGCCAACTGCCGTGCGAGCGGTTCGAAGGAGGCGTTGGAACCCATGGCCAGCCCGCCCCCGTGCAAGTGCACGACGACCGGCGCGGCGGAGTCCATCGCGGGTCGGTACACCCGCAACGGGATGTCACCGTACGGGCCGGGAACAGCGAGGTCCTCGATCTGCGCCATCGACGGCATGCCCGCGGGCAGCGGCATGGCTTCGACGCCGGTTCGGACTGCCTCGATGCCGCGCGAGCGCATCGACGGTATCGGCCCGAGGCGGGCGATACGCGCCGCGACGTCGGGATCCAGCGAAGGTACAGGCATGGCGACTCCTACGACGTATCGGTAGCCGGGTCAGGCACCAGTGGCGGCCGGATTCGCCTGCGCCGTGACCCGCTCCACCCGCTCGACCCACAGCGGGGGCCAGTCGGGGTGCGGGGAGGATGTGGGTCTTGCGCTCCGCCATGCCGCGCACGACGAATTCGGCGATGGCCGAGACCGGCAGACTCCCCCTGCCCGCTGGCGACGGGTCGGCGTCGGCCCGGCGGACGTGTCCGAAGAAACGGCGTGCCGTGGGCGCGAGGTGCGCGCCCACGGCACGCGGCCGGTCAGGATGCGGCGGCGTCAGCTCCGCTGAGCCGACCGGCCATGTCGGCCACGGCGCGGTAGGCCATCACCATGCCGGAGCCCAGCGGCACGCCGGGGCCTGGATAGACCGGCCCCGCTACCGAGGCCGCGGAGTTGCCCGCGGCGTAGAGGCCGGGAATCACCGAGCCGTCGCCCCGCTCGACCGCGCCTTCGGGGCCGATCACCGCGCCGCCCTTGGTGCCGAGATCGCCGAGGACCAGCCGGACCGCGTGGAAGCGGGAGCCGTCGAGCGGGCGCAGGCACGGCTGCGCCGAGGTCGCACCCACGAAGAAGCGGCCGAACGGGTCCTCGCCGCGGTCGAAGTCCGCGTCCCGGCCGCGCTCGGCGAACTCGTTGAACCGGCGCACCGTCGCGACCAGTCGCTGGGGATCGACGCCGATCGCGCCGGCGAGTTCGGCGATGTCGCCTGCGGTGTGCCACAACCCGGCCGCCGAGAGTTCCTCGCGGTCGGGCGAGGGGACGCAGATGGCGGGCAGATCGTCACCGGATCGGTCGTCGAAAACGAACCAGAACGCGTCGCCGTGGCCGAGCCGCATCCGTTCGCGCATCGCGCGGCCCATCCGGTCGTAAGGAAGCATCTCGTTCGCGAAGCGCTGCCCGGTGCCGTCGACGAAGATTCCGGCCCGCACGCCGAGCGTGAACGCGGCATGGCCGTTGGGGAACAGGGTGGCCGGACACCACCACGACTGGTCCAGAAGGTCCAGTTCGGCGCCCGCCGACTGCGCCAAGGCGACGGCGTCGCCGGAGCCGGTGTCGGGGTGCGACGAACTCCAGTCGGCGGTCGGCATGTCCTGCCACTTCGCGCGCAGTTCCGCCGAACGCTCGAAACCGCCCGCGGCAAGCAATACTCCCGCGCGCGCCCGGATGCGGGTCTGCGTGCCGTCCGGTCCGGTGACGACGACGCCGGTGACCCGCCCCTCCTCGTCCTGCACCAGGCCGGTGGCCGGGGTGGACAGTTTCAGCTCGGCGCGACCCGAGGCGTCCAGAGCGAGGATCATCCGGGCGATCCAGGCCTGGCCGCCGTCGAGCATCGACCGGTCCATTTCGATCCCGAACTGGTCGACCGGCACGACCGGCCGGATGTCGCCCAGCCGGTCACCGACCTCCTCCGCCGAGATCGGGCGGGCGAAGATGCTGCGCCCGTTGGCGCTTCGTCCCGGCGCGTCGAAATAGTCCGGGAAAGGCCGGTGCTCGAGTGGGATGCCGATCGTGTTCTCCAGGAAGTCGGCGACGACCGGACCGGTCTCCAGGTAGGCACGCTGCACCTCGGGGCGGGTGCGGTCACCGACGAGCGCGGAGAAGTAGGCGAGTCCCTTCTCGACGGAATCGTCGACACCGTCCCGCTTCAGCACGTGATTGCCGGGCAACCAGACGCTGCCACCGGAATAGGCCGACGTGCCGCCGAAACGATCCGTCTTCTCGATCACGCAGGTCGACAGACCCCGGTGGGTCGCTGCCAGCGCTCCCGCCAGGGCCGCGCCACCCGAGCCCACCACTACAACGTCAAAGGTACTGCCCCAGCTCATCGTCGACTGCACTCCATCTCTCCGGTCCGGGTGTGAACGGCGTCACGCTAGACCTCGCGCGGCACCGTCACGCCCGGTCATCCCGCTCAGCGGTCGTTCGGCTGCGCGGTGGAACTCACGACCTCGATCAAATAGCCGTCGGGGTCACGCACCTTGCCGATGGTGCGGCCGCCGAACCGGGCCAGCGTGGTCGCGGGCATTTCCCCGGTGCCGCCGTGCGCGCAAGCAGTGTCCAGCAGCCCGGCCACGTCCTCGGTGTTCAGGACCAATTTCACGAGCATGGTGCCGTGGTCGGGTGCCGCGGGAGCGCCATGCGGTGCGATGAGTTCCACTCCGGCCGTTCCGGCCCGCAGGATCACCGCGTCGAAGGTGTCGGTGGTGAAGGACCGCTCTTCGGAGAATCCGCATCCTGCGGTGTAGAACTTGGCCGACCGCGCCAGGTCGGTGACGCGGATCGCGGTGAGCGAGAGACTCACTCCCGGCGTCGGGGTCCCGCTCATCGGGTCTGCGACCCGCCGTTGAAGTCGAGCGTCTGTCCGGTCATTCCCCCGGCTTCGTTCGAGGCCAGGTACGCGCAGAACGCGCCGACCTCGATCGGGTCGCCCAAGCGCCCGATCGGGATACCGGCGATCAGCCGCTCGATCTGTTCCGGCGGCATCTTGTGCACCAGGTTGGCCTGCAGGCCGAGAGCGACGATATTGGCGGTCACGCCGTACTGCCCGGTTTCGGCGGCGAGATGACGGATGAAGCCTTCGATGCCGCTCTTGCCGGTGGCGTACATGGAGACATTGATGTTCTGGCCGGTGCGCGCCGACCCCGACGAGATCTGCACGACACGGCCCCAGCCGTTGTCGCACATGCCGTCGATGACCGCCTTGATGCAGTTCATCGCGCCGTAGATGTTGAGGTCGATCGACGGCGGCCACTGCTCGGGCGTCAGCTCCCGGAACGGCTTGCTGACCCGATCCTCGGCTACGCCGGCGTTGTTCACCAGGATGTTCACGTGGCCCCCCAGCTCGGCCTCGGCCGAGCGAACCGCGTCGACCGTCGCCTGGTAGTCCGTGACGTCGAACGCCCTGGCGATGGCCTTGTTGCCCTCGGCGACGATGTCCGTCGCCACCCGCTCCGCGCGATCGGCGAACAAATCGTTCACCACGACTGTCGCCCCTTGACGCGCCAGCACCGTCGCGATGCCCTCCCCCACGCTCTGGCCCGCACCGGTGACCAGGGCGATTCGCCCATTCAATTCGAACACGAGTTCACCTTTCGTCGATTCGTCACCAGATCGCAGGGGTGACGTCCTGCCTCTGCACACTCTCCGAGCCGGACGTCAGGATTGTCAATCATCATTGGATTTTATTTTGGATCCAATCTGCTACCGTGGCCCCATGACGCCTGACAATCCGGTCGGCGCCCCGTCCGAGCCGCCGGTCCTGACCGACTTCACGGACGGTGTCGCGCAATTGACACTCAACAATCCGCGCCGCAAGAACGCGATCACCTTGGAGATGGCCGCGCTGATCGGTGACTTCTGCACCCGGGTGGAGACCGACCCCGGCATCGGCGCGGTGGTGGTGCGCGCGGCGGGCTCCTACTTCTGCAGCGGCGCCGACACCCGCGACCTGGCGACATCCTCGGCCGACCCCGCCTCCCCCGAAGCGGTGAGCCGCACGTCAGCGGTCTACGGCGCCTTCGTCCGGGTCGGCATGCTGCCCGTTCCCACCATCTCACGAGTGGTCGGCGGCGCGGTCGGCGCCGGACTCAACCTCGCCATGGCCACCGACCTCTTGGTGGTCACGCCCGAGGCGCGGCTGGAGAGCGGATTCCTCGCTCGCGGCATCCACCCCGGCGGCGGGCACCTGGCACTGCTCGGCCGTGCCGTCGGCTGGTCGAGCACCATCGCGCTTGCCGCCTGCGGTCTGTCGCTGACCGGTACCGACGCGGTCGCCCGCGGCCTGGCACACCTGGCCGCCGCGGAGTCCGACCTCGACGCGCGCATCGCGGAGCTCACCGCCCCGGCCGCCGCCGATCCCGAACTCACCCGCCGCATCATGAACAGCGCCCGGCTCGAACTGGGCCCGCCCGCGGTGAGCTGGTCGTCGGCCCTCGAGATCGAGCGCGGTGTGCAGATGTGGTCGATGTCGCGCAAGGGCGAGAGGTCTTGGTCGTCGCGGGGGCCTGGACGATGACCGCCGTGTCCACTCCGCCGGGCGGCTCCCCCGCCGCGGACGCCGAGCTACGGCAGGTCCGCGGCGAGGTGCGCGCCTTCTTGCGCGCGGAACTCGACGCCGGTTCCTTCTCCCCCGCGCCGGACAACTGGATGAGCGGGTTCGATCCGGCGTTCAGCGCCCGGCTGGGGGCGCGCGGTTGGCTCGGCATGACGGTGCCGAAACGCTATGGCGGGCACGAGCGGCCCCTCCTCGAACGCTTCGTGGTCACCGAGGAACTCCTCGCTCACGGTGCACCGGTCGCCGCGCACTGGATCGCCGACCGGCAGATGGCGCCGAGCATCTCGGCCAACGGCACGGAGCAGCAGAAGCAGCGCTACCTGCCCGGCATCGCGGCCGGTGAGCTGTTCTTCGCCATCGGGATGAGCGAGCCCGACGCCGGCTCCGACCTCGCCGCGGTGCGCACGAAGGCGGTGGAGCGCTCCGACGGCTCGTGGACGATCAGCGGCACCAAGGTCTGGACCACCGGAGCGCACGTGGCACACGCCATGGTGTTGCTGGCCCGCACCGACGGCGGTCCTGGTGACCGGCACACCGGGCTGTCGCAGTTCGTGGTCGACCTGTCGCACGCGGATATCGAGGTACGCCCGCTGCGCAGCATCGACGGCGGCGCGCACTTCAACGAGGTCGTCTTCCACGACGCGCACGTCGGCGCCGACGCCCTGCTCGGTCGGCGCGGTGCGGGCTGGACTCAGGTGATGAGCGAGCTCGCCTTCGAACGGTCCGGCCCCGAGCGCTACCTGTCGACCATGCCGCTGCTGCGCGCGTGGGCCGAGCAGCTGCGCCGCACCGGCGCCACCGAGCAGCAGCGCGTCACACTCGGTTGGCTGACCGCGCACGCCTGGGCGCTGCGCCGGATGTCACTCGCGGTCACCGCCGAACTCGCCGCGGGCCGCAAGCCCGACGTCCTCGCGGCGATGGTGAAAGATCTCGGCTCCACCTTCGAGGGCGACCTCGTGGAGGCCATTCGCGCCTGCGCCGAGACCGAGCCCCGGCGCCATGGCGGCGATGCGTTCGCCCGCCTGCTCGCCGCCGGGGTACTGCACACACCGGCGTTCACCCTGCGGGGCGGCACGAACGAGATCTTGCGCGGAATCGTCGCGCGCGGAATGGGATTGCGATGACCTACCTCAACCTCGAGTTGGTCTCGGCGGTCGCCTCGATGGCCGAGCGCGTCGGGATCGACACCACTACGCCCGCCGGGGGAACCGACGGCGCGCTGTGGGCCGCGCTCACCGAGGCAGGCTTCACCGAGATCGGGATCCCGGAGGCGCAGGGCGGCAGCGGCGGAAGCACGGCCGACGCGCTGTCGGTGCTGCACGCGGTCGCCCGGCACGGCGCTCTCACCATGCTGCTCGAGCACACCGTGCTGGCGAGCCGTCTGGTCGCCGAGTGCACCGGCAACCCGGCGAATCAGCCCGCCACCCTCGCCATCGCTCGCGAGGGCTGCACTGCACGCGACACCGGCGACGGTGTCGTGCTCGACGGCATCGTCACCGGCGTCGTCCACGGGTCCGACGCCCAACTGCTGGTGGTGTTGTTGCCCGCGTCCGGCGCGGGTGAGCGACCATCGGTCGCGATCGTGGCGGCCGACGCGGCCGGCATCAGCTCGGAGAGAGGCAGCGACCTGCTGGGTGCCGCACTCGACGACTACCGCTTCGACGGCACGCCCGTCCGGCTGTACCGATCCCCAGTGGACACAACCGAAGTCGAGGAACGCGGAGCACTCGCGTACGCGGTGGCGCTGACCGCGGCAGCGGGTGCGGTCCGCGATCGGACGCTGCGCTATGCCGCCGAGCGAGTCCAGTTCGGTCGCCCCCTCGCCAAGTTCCAGGCCATCCAGCAACGACTCGCCGGCCTCGCCGCGTCGACCGCGTTGATGGAGACGGCGACCGAGGCCGCCGCGACCGCCGACCACACGGCTCGCCGCACCGCGATCGCGGCCGCCAAGGTGGTGACCTCCGCGTCGGCCCGGGAGGTGGCCGCCGCCGGGCACCAGATCCACGGCGCCATCGGATTCACCTCCGAGCACATGCTCGGGCGCTCGACCACCGCGCTGTGGAGCTGGCGCAACCGCTACGGCTCGGAGCGGTACTGGTCGGAGGTCCTGGCCGGGCAAATCCTGGACGAGGGCGCCGATCCATGGGATCTGATCATCGGTGCGGAGTCAACCGACGCTGTTGCCGCAGAAAGGTATTCGCGATGACTATCGTCACCACCGACGAGACGGGCGTCGACGGCCGCGCCGCCTGGCGCGCCGCGGACACCGCGACCGGCGCCGGCGTATTGAGCGGGCTGCGCGTGCTGGATCTGAGCCGTGTGCTGGCTGGCCCGTACACCGCGCAGATGCTGGCCGATCAGGGCGCCGAGGTCATCAAGGTGGAGGGGCCAGGCGGTGATGAAACCCGCGGCTGGGGCCCGCCGTTCGTGGACGAGGGCGCCAGCAGCGCGTACTACGCCAGTCTCAACCACAGCAAGGAGAACATCGGTCTCGACCTGCGCACCGACGAGGGCCGCGAGATCCTCGCGCACCTGCTCGCCGGCGCCGACGTCGTGATCGAGAACTTCAAGGCGGGCACCATGGCGCGCTGGGGATTCGATTTCGAGACGGTGCTGGCGCAGCGGCATCCGCGCCTGATCTACTGCCGCATCACCGGTTTCGGCGTGGACGGGCCGATGGGCGGGCTGCCCGGTTACGACGCGGTGCTGCAGTCCTTCGGCGGGCTGATGAGCATCAACGGCTACCCGGACGGGAACCCGCTGCGGGTCGGAGTGCCGATCGTCGACATCGTCACGGCCAACTTCGCGGTCAACGGAATCCTGCTGGCGCTGTTCGAGCGCGAGCGCAGCGGCCGGGGGCAGTTGGTCGACCTGGCGCTGCTGGACTCGGTCATCTCCCTCCTGCATCCGCACGCGGCCAACTGGGTCGCCAGCGGCAAGGTGCCGCAGCGGACCGGGGACTTCCATCCGACGGTGGTGCCCTACCAAGTATTCCGTGCCGCCGACGGCGACTTCTTCGTCAGCGCGGCCAACGACCGACAGTTCCGTTCGCTCGCCGAGACTCTCGGGGTGCCCGAACTCGCCGACGACGCACGCTTCACCACCAACGGCCGGCGCCACGCCCACCGTGAAGAGCTCGTCGCGATCCTCGCCGAGCGGATCGCGCCGTGGTCGCGGCAGGAGCTGGCGCTGCGCCTGGAACAGGTCGGAGTGGCCGCCGCACCGGTCAACACCGTGGACGAGGCGTTGCGGGCCGCGCAGACGCGGCATCGCGGCCTGTTTCTCGAGACGGAGGACTATCGGGGCGTCGGGGTGCCGATCAAGCTGAGTCGGTCCCCGTACCGCACCCCGCGCCCTGCGGTGCCGCGTGGCGCCGACACCGCAGCCGTGCTGAGCGCCATGGGCTACAGCGCCGAGCGGATCGCGGCGCTGCGGGCGGCTGGTATCTTCGGGAATCCGTGAGCAAGCGAACCGGCAGTGCAGCGGCGGCGGAGGGCGGTCGCGACGTCGGCCGGGCCACCGGACGGGTGGTCGAGGAGATCGAGCGGCTGATCGTGAGCGGTGAACTGCTGCCGGGTCAGCCGATCCGCCAGGTCCTGATGGCTGAGCGACTCGGCGTCAGCCGACTGCCGATCCGCGAAGCCTTGCGCCACCTCACCGCCGAAGGCCTGGTCGAGCACGAGCCCAATGTCGGCTATACGGTAGCCCGTCTGCAACAGTCCGACTTCGACCAGATCTACCTCATGCGCGCCGCGCTCGAGCCCGAGGTGCTGCGGTCGCTTCCGCTGTTTCCCGAAGACGCCCTCGCCGAGGTCACCCGGGCCGCCGAACTGGTGGTCGCCGCCGCTGAGCACGGTGACGTACTCGCCATGCGGCTGCACAACCACGCCTTCCACTTCGCGATCTTCGACCGATCACCACTGAACCTGGTGGTCGCCGAAGTGCGCCGGCTGTGGACGCTGGCCATGCCGTACCACGCCGCCTATCTCTACGACCCGGCCGCCCGTGCGCGCGTGGTGGCCGAACACGACCAGATGATCGAAGCGCTCGCCCGCCACGACAACGAGCGGCTCGTCGAGTTGATGAACGAGCACCGCCGGGGTGGGGAGACGAGCACCGGGATCATGTTGCGCGCCACGCGCACAGCCGCGGATCACCCGGCAGTTCCCGCCGTTCCCCAGGAGTAGACCAGTGACCGTTCCGACCGGGCATCCGCCGTACCGTTTCGTCTGGGATCCCGATGTCGCCGTGCTCGTCGAGCGGATGGCGAGCATCGGAGCGGCCCCTCTGCGGACCGTCGGCGTCGAGGCGGCCCGCCGTTCGCTCGAGTCCATCGTCCGCCCGCCCGGCCCTGAGATGGCGGCGGTACGCGACGCGACGATCGCCGGCCCGCACGGCACGATCCCGCTGCGCGTCTACCGGCCGCACGCGGCACCGGAGACGAGCGCGCCCGCACTCGTCTGGTTCCACGGCGGCGGCATGATCATGGGCACGCTGCAGTCGTTCGACCGGCTGGCCCGTGATGTCGCCCACGCCACCGGTGCGGTGGTGTTCAACGTCGAGTACCGGCTCGCACCCGAGCACCGCTACCCCGTCGCCAACGACGAGGCGTACGCGGCCCTGTGCTGGGTGAGCGAGAACGCCGCGGCATGGGGCGTCGACGCTGCCCGCATCGGCGTGGGCGGAGACAGCGCGGGCGGCAGTCTGGCCGCGGCGACCGCGCTGCGCGGCCGGGACCTGGCCGGGCCCGCCATCGCCCAGCAGGTGCTGTTCTATCCCGGGATCGAACGGCGCACAGATAGGCCGTCGATGCGCGAGTTCGGCGATTCCCCTTTTCTCACCGCCCCGGATATCGACTGGATGAAGGGCTTGTACCTCGGTGAGGATCCGGCCGTCGACGACGCCTACGGCGTTCCGGCGCTGGCGGATTCACTCGCGGGTCTGCCGCAGGCCGTCATCGCCGTCGGCTACGGCGATCCCCTCCGCGACGCCGTCGAGGCCTACGGCGACCGGATGCGGGACGCCGGCGTACCCACCGCACAGCTGCGCTACCCGGGCGTCGGCCACGGCTTCGCCATGCAGACCGCCTCGGTCGCCCGCGCTCGGGCGGCGATGGCCGAGGTCGGCGCCTTGGTGGCGGCGCGTTTCCGGCAGGCGTAGCCGCGCGAACACACGACACGGGCCCCGGAGCCGATGCTCGGAGGCCCGGGTTCGTGCGGCTCGATGCTCAGCCGCGCCCCGGCGCCAGCAGCTTCTTGAGCGGGACCGCGTTGTCGGACAGAACTTCTGGACCTGGACGATGGCCCTTGCCGAGCGCCGACCGCAACGCCACGAAGTCGGCCGGCGAATTCAGGCACTCGGCGGCGACCAGCGCGTCGTCGGTGAAGTAGAGGGCGACCCGCCGGCGCGGACGCTGCGGATCGACCCGCACGAGCATCGCGGTGTGGCCACCGATGAGACCCGCGATTTGCAGCTTCTGATCGCCCTGATCGGACCAGAACCACGGGGCGGCCCGATCGGGGACCGGTCGGCCCAGCAGCACCGCGGCAGCGGTATCGGCCTGTTCCACCGCGTTGTCCACCGACTCGAGCCGGTAGCGGCTGCCGGTGCTCGACACGTGGGTGGTGCAGTCGCCGACCGCCAGTGTCCACCCGTCGGAGGCCAGGCACCGCTCGTCGACGACGATTCCGCCGTCGCACTCCAGCCCGAACTGCTCGGCCAGCTCGGTGCGCGCTTCGGCTCCGATACCGACCAGCACCGTCGCCGCCGGTATCTCGCGGCCGTCATCGAGCCGCACCGCCCGGACTCCGTCGCCGTCGTGCAGTATTTCCACCGGCGCCGCGCCGAGCACGACCTCGGTTCCCATCGCACGATGGGCGACGAGCAGGGCGGTGGCGGTGTCCGCGCCCACCGCGCGGGCGAGCAATCGCTCGCCCGCCTCGATCACGGTTACCTCGGCCCCGAGTGCACGCGCGGTGGCGGCGACCTCCAGGCCGACGAACCCGCCGCCGATCACCACCAGGGGGCCGGCCTGCACCCGGGCGGCGAGCGACCGGGCGTGGTCCAGATCGCGCAACACGAGCACGTCGGAGTGGTCCGCGCCCGGCAGCGTCAACCGCCGCGCCCGCGCTCCGGTCGCCAGCACCAGCCGGTCGAACCGTCGCACGAGGCGCTCGCCGTCCCGCGAGAACCGCACCTCGACTCCCGCCGAGGTCCGCTCGAGCTCCTCCACGCGCGCCCCGGTGAGCAGTTCGATCTTCTGGTTCGCGTAGTGGGCGGGACCGCGCAACAGCACCGAGTCGCTACTGGCTTCGCCTTTGAGCCATGCCTTGGACAGCGGTGGCCGCTGGTACGGAAGGTGTGGTTCGTGGGAGATCAGTGTGATCTCTCCGGTGTAGCCCTCGGTACGGAGGCGATCGGCGAGTTGTACACCGGCGTGCGAGGCCCCGACGACCACGACGCTGTGCGGCATCGACACCTCCGGGCCAAGCGTGTCCTGCGCTCCGGTCATCGGTCAGACCTGTTCGTCGGGGACGGTCACGTGCAGATCGATTCCGTCCGACAAGGTCAGCTGGCAGGACAGGCGTGAGTTGTCCTGCCGGTCCGATGCGGTGCAGTCCAGCATGTCGTCCTCGTCCTCGGTGGGCTCCGGAAAGAACCCCAGCTCCTTTTGATCGAGGTAGACGTGGCAGGTGGCACATGACAACGTGCCACCGCACTGGCCCACGATGCCGTTCACGCCGTTGCGCACAGCGGTCGACATGACCGAGTCCCCGGCGACGCCGTCGACGACCTTCACCACGCCGTCGGGCTGGGTGTAGAACACTTTCGGCATCGCTGCTCCTACCAGCTGACCGGCAGATCGGTGATCGCCTGGGTGAGGTTGTCTTTGTCGATGACCGCCTCCCCGTCGAGCTTCAGTCCTGGCAGTCGCTTGAACAGCTCGGCCAGGCCGACCTGCATCTCCATCCGGGCCAGGGGCGCACCCAAGCAGTGGTGCAAGCCGTAGCTCAAGGTCAGGTGCGGGTTGTTGCTGCGCCGGATGTCGAAGACCTCGTCGTTCTCGACGGCCACGCCGTCGTGGTTGACCGAGGCGGGATCGACCAGCACGGCCTCGCCGCGCGCGATCACCTGGCCGTCGAGTTCCACGTCCTCGGTGGCGACGAAGGGAACGAGCCCGCCGCCACCGGTGATCGTGTCGCCCAGCGCCATCCGGCCGTGCCGCAGGATCTCCTCTACCGCGGTGGGGGCCATCCCGTCCGGATCCCGCAGGAAGAGCTCGAGCTGATCGGGATTGCGCAGCAGCGACAGCACACCGGCGCAGATGAAGTTCGCGGTGTTGTCGAACCCGCCGATGATCAGAACCAGGGCGATCGGCAGGATTTCGGCGTCGGTGAGGCTGTCGTCCTTGTCGCGAGCGTTGGCCAGGTCACTCAGCAGATCCTCGCGCGGGTTCTTCCTGCGCTCCTCGATGAGGGCCATCATGTACACGACCAGCTCGGTCATGTTGGCGACGACCTCTTCCTCCGGCATGTTCGCCACGGCCAGGGTGGACGAGCTCCACTTCTGGAACTTGGGCCGATCCTCCGGCGGCACGCCGAGCAAGTTGGCCAGCATCTGGATCGGCAGCGCCACCGCGTAGTCGTGCACCAGGTTGGTCGGCGCGCCCTTCGCGATCATCTCGTCGATCAGATGATCGGCGAACTCCACCGCCGAATCACGCATGGCCTTGACCCGCTTCGGCGAGATCGAGCGCTGCACCAGCTTGCGCAGCTTGGTGTGATGCGGCGGATCCTCGAACTGCAAGGTGGTCCGCAAGAAGTCCGGGAACTCCACGAAGTAAGGGGTCACGCGTTCACCGGTGCGGAACGGCTCCCGCACGAATCGGGGATCGCTCAACATCTGCCGAGCCGCGGCATTGCGGTGGATGACCCACGCGTCGCCGCCGAAGGGCATCGTCATCTTCGTCATCGGCCGGTCCGCGGCGATCGCCCGGTACCGCGCGGCCGCTTCGTCGGGACCGACCGCGCCGAAGGGGTATTCGGTGCCGGTCGCCGTCTCGGTTGTGCTCATGTGATGGCTCCTGGAAGGGACGTCGGGATTCAGGACACCGGCATCTGGGCCGGGGCGACGACCTGCGGCACAGCCTGCGGCGTGATCGCCATGATCTGCTCGAACTGCTCGGCGACGGTCTCGACGGTGAGCGAGGGGTCGTGGATGCCGACGGTATTGACCAGCGCCAACCGGTTCACGATGCCGCCCGCCACGTTGAACACCTCACCGGTGACCTGGCAGTCGGGATGCACCAGATAGGCCACCACCGGAGCCACGTGCTCCGGCAGCAGCGCCGTGCGCATGTACTCCATGATCTCCGGCGACAAGGTGTCGGCCGCTGCCTCGGCCATCCGGGTGCCCGCGCCCGGCGCGATGGCATTGACCTTGATGCCCGCGGCCAAGCCTTCGAGCGCCAAGTTGCGGGTCAGACCGAACAACGCGCCTTTGGAACCGCCGTAGTGCGACATACCCGGGTTGCCCAGCATCGCTTGCGAAATGGTGTTGACCACACGCGGGGCGTCGGCCTCGAGCAGGTGCGGCCAAGCCGCCCGGCACAACCGCATCGCGCCGAAGTAGTGCACGTCGAGATGACGCTGGTACTCCTCGTCCGGCACCTCCGTGAAGGGCGCGGTACGGACGATGCCCGCGTTGTTGACGACGGCCGAGAGCTTGCCGAACGACGAGATGGCGGCGTCGACCAGTGCGCGCGCCCCCTGCTCGGTCGAGACGTCGGCGTTGCAGGCGACGGCTTTGCCGCCGGCGGCGGTGATCTCGGCGACCACACCCGCGGCCGGGTCGTCACCCTCTACGCCGGAGCCGTCGATGCGGGCACCGAGGTCACCCACCACCACGGCGGCGCCACGCGAGGCGAGCAGCAGCGCGTTCGCCCGCCCGATGCCACGACCCGCGCCGGTCACGATGACGACGCGATCGCTGAAATCCAGTGTTGCCATTGTCTTTTCCTCGTATTCCTGGCTGTCTCGGTGTGATCAGGGGCGAGTGTCGCCGCCGCGGTGGGCCACATCGGCCACCCAGACGCTGCCCAGCGCCTCCCGGGCCGACTTCTCGAAGTCGTAGACCTCGTACCCGACCGTCATGTAGAGCCGGTCCCGGTCCGGGCCACCCAGCAGGCACGCGGAGGCGATGCCGTTCTCCAGCGGCATCGGGATCGCGTCGGTGATGCCCTGCTCGGTGAAGCGCGCGACGTAGCCGCCGCCGGGCATGGCCGCCCACACCCCGCCCTCCGCGTCGAGCCCGATGCCGTCGGGCATGAACGGGCAGGAGGCGAAGTCACGGGGGTTCGACAGCGTGCCGTCCGGAGCGCGGTCGAGCACGGTGATCTTGAACGCCATGACCTCGGCGGTGTAGACCTTGGTGCCGTCGGCGCTGACGGCGATCCCGTTCGCGCACAGCAGCGGACCCACCTTCTCCGGGGTGGAGACAGCGCCGTCCGGCTCGACCACGATCAGCGGAGAGGCGACCGGTTGCTCACCCTTGAAGATGTCGAAGCCGAGCTGGGTGATGTAGGCGCGACCGTCGGCGTCGACCACCATGTCGTTGGCGGCGGCCGAACAGTACTGCGAGATATCGGCATACACCGACAGGTCGCCGGGTCCGCCGCCACCGTGCACCAGCACCAGCTCCTCATGCATGGACACCACGATCAGGCGGCCGTCGGGCAGCCAGCCGAACCCGCCCAGCACGATCGGAGCATCGGTGTTCGCGGCGCGGCCGGTCGCGTCCACGACGACGGTTGCGTTGCCGTCGGCGTCGAGCGTTTTGAGAGTTCCGGTGTACATGTCCGAGAACCAGAAGGCGCCCGCGTGCCACCGCGGGCACTCCGGCCAGGAGTATCCACTCGAGACCTTGCGGGCCTCGAAAGTCGAGGCGCCGGCGGCGCTGACGGCGGCAGCGACGGTGTCAACGGGATTGGTCATGGTCTGGACCTTCCGGGAAACGGTGACCGATGTCGCCGGCCCCGCCTGCGGCGGGAACCGGTGTGCGGAAGCGCGAAACTCACGCGTGAACTGGGTCACAAGGACTTGGCATGTCAGGACGATAGGGCGCGCCTCACTCACCGGACGGTGCGCTCCCATTCAGCGGGAGCCCCCACCGGACGGAGCCGGTGCGCTTCCCGGCGAGCGGAACGGGTGGCCTCCGCACGGCGGCCGGTCTGCTGCTATGAGCGGACCGCGGCGGCGAACGGCACCGCCGGGAGAGGACCTGTCACCATGCCCGATCAGTCCGACCATCGGGCCATCGTCGGCGTGCTGAACCGATACGGTTACGCGCTCGACGGCCGCGACTGGACGATCCTCGAAGACGTCTTCCACCCCGACGCCTCCGGTGACTACGGCGGTTTCCGCGTCGAAGGGCGCGCCACGCTGATCCGGACCATCGCCGGATATCTCGATCCGTGCGGCCCATCCCAGCACTTGCTCGGCACCTATCGCGTCGCCGTCGACGGTGACGCGGCGGAATCCAGCTGTTAGGTCCGCGTCGTGCATATCGGCACGGGCGAGCGCGCGAAACCGTCGACCGGCCGGACAAGCTCGACGCGCTGTCGCCCGAGATGTCGGAGCGCCGGACGCCTTGTGCTGACCGGTTCAGGGCCCGCCTCGGCCAGCGGGAAATGGTCGAGGCCATCGATTGGCTCCCGCAGCTACGGCGCGGCCCACGACGCCGCATGCCGCCCCGCGCGCCGGCCGAAGTAGGAACCGGCGCCGAGTTGGGTTCCGCTGGCGTATCCCTTGCCGTCCTGGGCCAGGCTCGGTGCGCACGCGCCGGCGGCGTAGAGGCCCGGCACGACCGCACCGTCGCCGCCGACAACCCGGCCGTCGACCGTCGTGCGCAGCCCGCCGAGGGTGAATCCGGCGTAGGACGCCGCGCCCGGCGAGAGATCGAAGGCTGCCCACGGTCCGCGGTCCTGCGGCTCGACGTACTCCGGTTGCTTGTGGAAAGCCGGGTCCTCCCGGCGCACCGCGTGCGCGTTGTAATCGTCCAGGGTCTTCTGCAGGCTTCCCTCCGGAAGGGCGAGCGCAGCTTCCATCTCGGCGACGCTCTCCCAGCCGTCGATGAACGGCACCAACTGGAAATCGCGCTTCTCCAGATGCGCTTCGTCCAGAATCAGGTAGGCCTTCGCACCGGGCTGCTCCAGGACGAAACCCGCCGTGCGGGCGTGGTAGGAATCCTCGGCGACGAACCGCCGCCCGAGCGCGTTGACCACGATGCCGGTGAGATGGCGGGCGGGCGGATAGATCGGGGCGGTGAGGAAGCACTGGTCCATGTGTTCGGTCGCGCCGCCGACGGACATGCCCAGGCGGATGCCAAGCCCGTCGTCATAGGAGGAGCCCAGCGTGTAGGGCTTCTCGGCCAAGACCGGCGCGTATTGCCGCACCATGTCGGGATTCATGACGAAACCACCCGTCGCGACGACAACCGCACCCGCCTTGATTACTCCGCGCTGCGACAACCCTTTCCAGGCGACGCCCGTGACCACGCCCTGTCCGTCGCACACCAGGTTCCTGGCGCCGACGGCGTAGCGTATCTCTACGCCGAGGCGCGCGAGGCGCTCCACGAGCAGCCCGGTGACGAGCGCCGCGCCGCCGGTGTCACCGGCGACGGGAACCTTGTGTCCGCGTGGCGCCGGCACCGCCAGCTCGCGAAACGGCCAGACGTTCTCATTGCCGGTGTGCATCAAACCCTGCGTACCGGGCTGGATCACCGCCTTCTGCGGGTAGAAGGTGCGCTCGAACTGGAAGCCCAGGTCCTCCAGCCAGTGGAAGTGCTCGACGCTGTCGGCACAGTAGGCGCGAATCTTGTCCACGTCGGGGCTGCGTGAAACTGCGGTGAGGTACTTCGCCATCTCTTCGGCCGAATCGGAGTGCCCGGTCGCCGTCTGCACGGGCGTGCCACCGCCGAGGTAGAAATGGCCTCCGGCCATCGCCGAGGTCCCGCCAGGCGCCGCCGCGCGTTCCAGGACGAGCACCCGTGCTCCTTGTGCCGCGGCCTCGGCCGCCGCGCAACCCCCGGCGATGCCCGCGCCGATCACGACGACGTCGACCTCGTCCGACCACTCCGCCACCTCGGCGGCCGCCACTACTTCAGGAATATCGGTTCGCATGCCGGGCAGAGTCGCCCGGACCGACGGCGATGCGCCAGATCGCCTCCCACCGAGCGGAACGAGCCCCCCACGCCTGGGGGCCGGTCTGCTGCCATGAGCAGGTCGAGGCGGCCGAAAGCGCCGCCGGGAAAGGACTCCATGTCATCGGTAGCGCAGATCACCGCGGTGGTGCGCGAATACGTGTCCCGCCTCACCACCGGCACGGCGGCGGAAATCGCCGCCCTCTACGCCGAGGACGCCACTGTGGAAGACCCCGTCGGCGCGGACGTCCGGCGCGGGCGCGACGCCATCACCGCCTTCTACGGCCCGCTCGACGCCGTCGACAACAGCGCGGAGCTGCTGGTGGTCCGGGTCTCGGGGTCTTCGGCGGCCTTCCACATGCGAGTCACCACGACGACGCCCGACCGGGTGATCATCGTAGAACCCATCGATGTCATGGCCTTCGACGCCGACGGACACATCACGAGCATGCGCGCCTTCTACAACGCCGCCGATATCGTCACCACAGCTCGCTGAGAGCGGGGCTCACCGCCCTGCGGCCAGCCTCGCGGCCACGCGCTCCCACATGGTCGTGTCGGTGCGCGGGCCGCCCGGGGTGTCGGCACCGTAACGCGCGACCTCGGCCGTGATGTTTAACGGAGCCGTCATCGCGGTGCCCGGCCGCAGCGCCTCCTCGACATGTTCGTCCGGAACCAGCCAGCACACCTCGAACTCGATGCCGTCGGGGTCGCGACCGTACAGCGCTTTGGTCGAGACGTGGTCGCAGGCACCGATCTCGGCGCCCACACGCCTCAGACGATCGCGGACCGCCGCGAGTTCGGACAGTGTCGCGACCTCCCAGGCGACGTGATACAACCCCACGGAGCCTGCCGCAGGGACGGCACGGTTCCTGGATCGGAACAGCCCCAGATCGTGGTCATTCGCCGATCCCGCGCAGCGCAGGAACGCGCCACCCGGGACGCCTTCGGGCAGACGTTCGAACCCGAGCACGCTCTCGTAGAACTCCAAGCTGCGCTCCAGATCCGCTACGTACAGAACGATGTGGTTGATTCCGCGCATATCCCTGTGACCTCCTCGCCGGCTGCTCCGCTCGATCCGGCTCACTCGGCGCGAAGCACGTTCTTCATCTGCCCGGCAACCATGTTCGTCGCCCAGCGCGGAGCGAGGCGGACGAGCCGGTCGAGCAGATTCGCGTCCTGCCCGACGAGCACCCGGAAGCTGCCCTTCTCCATGCCGGCGACGACCAGATCGGCCGTACGCTCGGGGGTACTCGCCCTGACCTTCCGGCCGCCGGAGTCGATCATCGCGACGCCTGAGTTGCCGCTCAGATTCGTGCTGACGTTGCCGGGGAAGACAGTGACGACTGTGACGTTCGTGTCCGCCAGCTCCTGGTACAGCCCCTCGCTGAACTGCTTCACCGCTGCCTTGGTGGCGCTGTAGATCGTCTGGCCCGCAAAGGGAATCAGCCCGGACAGACTCGACATGTTCACCAGGATCGCCTCGGGACGCGTCCGCAGCTCGGGCAGAAACGCCAGGCACATGTCGATGGTGCCCCACAGGTTCACCCGCACCACCCGCTCGATCTCGCCACGCTCGAGTTCGATGACGGGAGCGAAGCGATGGATGATGCCCGCGATGTTCACCAGGCCGTCGACCTCTCCGTGCTCGGCCAGCACCGCGGCGGGCAGCGCTGCGACGGCCGCCGGGTCGGTGACATCGGCAACGTGCAGCGAGAGGCGGTCCTCCGGCGCGCCGGCGAGCGCACGCGTCTCCCGCAGCCAATCCTCGTTCAGGTCGATGAGCGCGACTCGCGCTCCGCGCGCGAGCAGGCGCAGCGCCGTCTGCCTGCCGATGCCGTTGCCCGCTCCGGTGACGGCCAAAACCTTTCCGTTCAGTTGCATCGGTCCTCGTTTCTGAGTAGCACGGCGTCGCAGGCACCTCGTGCTACGGATGCCGCCTGGATTCGAGCGGTACCGGGAGGCGCCGCAGGGATCGGGACGCCGATAGACGTTCCCCGACACCAGATGCTCGACGGTTCCAGCCAGCCGCGCGGCAGTCCGCACGTCCGGAACAACTCTCGCTCCACCATGCCCGAGGAGAACGTCCTGACGGTTTCCGATGCCACAACGCCAGCGTGGCGCAACTCGGCCGCTCTCGACGACAGGTGTCCCGCTGGTCGGGAGATGCGACGAACAGATTCATCCACCGAAGCGCCTGATCGAACTAGCACGTGACACCGGCGCTACTTTTCGTCTACCTTACTGTCTCGTGCTAGTGATACACCTCTCACTGTCGCTCGACAGTGTTCCGAACCACTTCGATGAGGAACTTCGATGAAACTTCGCCGAACGACGCTCACGGCCGCGCTCGCCGTGACCGGCGTCGTGGTGGGCATGACCACCGCGCATGCCGATTCGAACCAGCCGCCGCCCGTGTCCTATCAGGCAAAGCTGGTCGGCGAATCGGTGGTGACCACCCTCGAGAACGGCAGCTTCGCCCTGCAGGACGCCGACGTCCCAGGACGACGCGAGCGCACTTGCTGTCGGGAAGCAGGTCGCGGGGCGGCTTCTGCCGATACCCAGATGATCTCCCGCTTTGCCCTGATCCCGAAGTCCGTGGGGGCCATCGGTGAGCATCAATGAACGGACTCCGGGAACGGCTCGCGTGGTCCAGAACGACGCCCCAGCGCCGAGCGCGATCTTTTGATCGAGCGTCAGCGCCGCCGTGGGGGCCTCTTCAGCGATTGCGTCCATGAGGGCTTCGCATCTCCTGTCACTATCTCGTGCTAGTTGCACGATAGCAGTCGACGGCCAGAACAGGCAGATCTCCTCATGCACCGCGTGCGCAGGCATGACACCGCGCCTTACCCGGGCCGTACGCTCACCGCCGCTCGCTCAGGAGAGAAACACCTCCGAGACACGAAGTCGGCGGATCACCGGAAGTCGTCGCACTCGCGACGCGTCGTGGCCGCTCACCTCCTGGGACAGGTGTCACCGATAATCGGAAGTCGTCGGATCGTTCAGCCGACGGTGGAGGCACGCTCGACGAGATCGGGGCGGAAACAGATATGTTCCTGCCCCTGCTGCCGATCGTTTGCCGCTGCTACCAGAAGGTCGATGGCAGAGGATCCGATGTCCGCGCGCGGCTGGCGGATCGAGGTGAGCGGGACGACGACGGACTGGGCGAAATCGATGTCGTCGTAACCGATCAGGGCCACGTCGTCGGGCACCGTGACGCCGTGCAGGGTCAGGCCCTGCAAGACGCCGATGGCGAGCAGGTCGTTGACGCAGAAGACGGCGTCGGGGCGGTCGCCTGCGGGCATGGCGGCGAGGCGTTCACCCGCGGCGCGGCCGGCGAGCACGGTGGGGGCGGGTGTGTCGATAACGGTGAGGGTGACGCCGGGGCGCCCGGCGGCGGCGCGGTGAGCGCCGGTGCGGCGGTCCGCGATCTGGGAGAGCGTCGCGGGGCCGCCGACGACGGCGATGCGGCGGCGGCCGGTGGCGCACAGGTGCTGGACGGCCAGTTCTCCACCGGCCACATCGTCGACGGCGACCGAGGAGAAGGGGGTGCCGTGCCCGTCGCGGTCCACCAGCACGACCGGAACGCCTCGGTTGTGCAGGGCGATCAGCCGGTCCTGATCGCTCCCGGACGGGGTGATGAGCAGACCGTAAACCCTTTGTTCGTCGAAGGTTTCGAGGTAGAGCCGCTCCCGGTGGGGGTCGTCGTCGCTGGAGCCGAGCAGCACGACGAGGTCGTGTTCGGCGGCGCGCTGCTGGGCGGCGCGGGCGACGTCGGAGAAGAAGGGGTTGGCGATGTCGAGCACTACCAGGCCGACGCAGCGGGAGCGGCCAGCCTTGAGCTGACGGGCCGCGTCGTTGCGGACGAATCCGAGGCGATCGATGGCGGCCAGTACCCGTTCCACGGTGGCGGGAGCGACTTTGTCGGGGGCGTTGAGCACGTTGGAGACGGTGCCGACCGACACCGAGGCCGCAGCGGCCACTTCCCGCATGCTCACCACCGGTGACCGCGCCTCCTATGTGCCGATACTTTGCCCGAACTCCTCACCTTCGATCTTGGATGGACACCGCGCGCGGGGCAAGTCTGGTCAGCTGGGTGACGTGCCGGGGCTGCAGTTCTTCCAGGCAGGTCACGCCGAGCAGTCGCATGGTGCGCTCGATCTGCCCGGCCAGGATCTCCACCGCACGGGCGACACCGGCCTCGCCGCCCGCCATCAAGCCGTAGAGGTAGGCGCGACCGATGAGGGTGAAGCGGGCGCCGAGCGCGATGGACGCGACGACGTCCGCGCCGGACATGATGCCGGTGTCGAGGATGATCTCGGTGTCGTTGCCCAGTTCGGCGGCGACCTCGGGCAGCAGGTGGAACGGCACCGGTGCCCGATCCAGCTGTCGTCCACCGTGATTGGACAGCACGATGCCGTCGACTCCGACGTCCACCACGGCGCGGGCGTCGGGGAGGGTCTGGATGCCCTTCACCACGACCTTGCCCGGCCACTGGTCCCGGATCCAGGCCAGGTCCTCGAAATTCACCGTGGGGTCGAACATGGAGTCGAGCAGTTCGGCGACGGTGCCGGACCAGCGGTCCAGGGACGCGAAGGCCAGCGGTTCGGTGGTGAGGAAGTCGATCCACCAGCGCGGCCGGGGCAGCGCGTCCAGGACAGTGGCCGGGGTGAGCGCGGGTGGGATGGACATGCCGTTGCGGGTATCGCGCAGCCGGGCGCCGGCCACCGGCACGTCCACGGTCACCAGCAAGGTGTCGAAGCCCGCGGCGGCGGCCCGCTCGACCAGAGCCATGGACCGGTCGCGGTCCTTCCACATGTAGAGCTGAAACCAGTTGCGCCCGTGCGGGTTGGCGGCTGCCACGTCCTCGATGGAGGCGGTGCCCATGGTGGAGAGCGAGAAGGGGATGCCGGCTCGCCCTGCCACACGTGCGCCCGCGTACTCCCCCTCGGTCTGCATCATGCGGGTGAAACCGGTGGGGGCGATGCCGAAGGGCAGCGAGACAGGACCGCCGAGCACGTCCCAGCCGGTGGTCACCTTGGACACGTCACGCAGGATCGCGGGGTGGAATTCGATGTCCAGGAACGCTTGCCGTGCGCGATCGAGCGAAATCTCCGCTTCGGCGGCGCCGTCGGTGTAGTCGAACGCCGCCCGCGGGGTGCGCCGCTTGGCGATACGGCGCAGGTCTTCGATGGTGAGTGCGGCGTCGAGGCGGCGCCGGGTCGCGTTCAGACGCGGCGCGCGGAACCGTAGCAGCGGTGCGAGATCGCGGGGGCGGGGTACTTGTCGCTTCATCAGCCAGCCTTCCTGACGGGTTCGGTGCGCGGCTCGTGCCGCTGCGGCGGGAACGCGGTGGCCACCTCGGCCCGCAGCGCGTCCACGTCGCCGTGCAGCAATCCGTGTGCGCGGGCTTGGACCAGTATGTTGCCGAGTGAGGTCGCCTCCACCGGGCCTGCGAGCACCGGTAGGCCGGAGTGGTCGGCCAGCAGCTGACACAGCAGCCGGTTGCGCGCGCCACCGCCGACCAGGTGGATAGTGCGCACGGGGACGCCGCTGAGTTCGGCGGCGGTGCGCACGCCGGTGGCGAAAGCGGCGGCAAGACTCTCCACGATCGCTCGCACGGTCGCGACCGGCCCTTCCGGCACCCGCAAATCGCGCTGCGCGTACCACTCCGCGATGCGCTGGGGGATGTCGCCGGGTACGAGGAACACAGGATCGTCTACGTCGAATACTGCTGCGGGCGCGGGGCTTTCGGCGGCCGCGGCGAGCAGGCGGGCCAGATCATAGGTCGCGCCCGCGCCCTGCCAGTGCCGCATGGATTCGCTGAGCAGCCACAGCCCCATCACATTGCGCAGGAAACGGGTGCGACCGTCCAGACCCGCCTCGTTGGTGAAGTTGGCGGCCCGGCTCGCCGGGCCGATCAGCGGGTCGGACAGTTCCACGCCCACCAAACCCCAAGTGCCGCAGGAAATGTAGGCCGCAGACTCCGGCGCCATCGGGACAGCGGCGACCGCGGACGCGGTGTCGTGCGAGGCGACGGTACTCAGGGTGAGTCGGCGGTCCAGCCCGAACGCCGACGCGACACCGGGCAGTACCGGGCCAAGCGGGGTGCCGGGATCAGCCAGCGCCGGGAAGAGGCTCGGCAGCCTCAGCCGCGCCCGCAGGTCGGCGTCCCAGCGGCCGTCGATGCCGAGCAGGCCGGTGGTGGACGCGTTGGTCCGCTCGGTGACCCGAGTTCCGGTGAGCCAGAAGCCCAGCAGGTCCGGAATCAGCAGAGCCGAGTCGGCGGCGGCCAATGTGCCCGCGATCCGCTCGGCTACGAGCTGGTACACGGTGGTGAACGGTAGGAACTGGAGGCCGTTGCGGCCGTACAGATCCGACGGTGCGACGACGGCGTGCGCGGCGGCGACACCGTCGGCGGTACGGCCGTCGCGGTAGTGGTAGGGCAGTCCGAGCAGCCGACCGTCGCGGAACAGGCCGTAATCCACCGCCCACGAGTCGATTCCGGCGCCGAGCAACGCGGGTTCGGACCGGGCGGCCTCGGCCAGCCCGCGCCCGACCTGCCGGTACAACCCGGGCAGATCCCAGTGCAGTGCCTCGCGAACGCCGTTCCACAGCGGCAGTGGATCGTTGGCGAACCGGGCGACTTGCCGCATGGTGAGCCGACCCGGGCCGACCCGGGCGAGCATCACCCGTCCGCTGGTGGCCCCTAGATCGACCGCGGCCACCGCGCCGGTCGCGGTCATCGCAGGAACGCCGCGGCGACCCCGGCGTCGACCGGCACGTGCAGGCCGGTGGTGTGCGAGAAGTCCGCGCTGCACAACGCGAACGCGGCGTTGGCGATGTGCTCGGGCAGCACCTCCCGTTTGAGCAGGGTGCGCTGGGCGTAGAAGGCGCCCAACTCGGACTCCTCCACCCCGTAGACCGCGGCGCGCTGCGCGCCCCAGCCACCGGCGAAGATGCCCGAGCCGCGCACTACCCCGTCGGGGTTGATGCCGTTGACCTTGATGCCGTGTTCGCCGAGTTCGGCGGCAAGCAGCCGCACCTGGTGCGCTTGGTCGGCCTTGGCCGCCGAGTACGCGATGTTGTTCGGACCGGCGAAGATCGAGTTCTTGGACGAGATGTAGAGGATGTCACCACCCATACGCTGGTCGATCAGCACACGGGCCGCCGCCTTGGAAACCAGGAACGAGCCCTTGGCCATGACGTCGTGTTGCAGGTCCCAGTCCGCTTCGGTTGTCTCGAGCAGCGACTTCGACAGCGACAGTCCGGCATTGTTGACCACCAGGTCCAGGCCGCCGAACGCGAGCACCGCCGCGTCCACCGCGGCCTGGACCTGCCCCTCATCGGTGACGTCGGCACTGATGCCGACCGCCACGTCGGCCGAGCCGATCTCGGCCGCGACCTCGATGGCCTTCTCGCCGTCCCGGTCGGCGACCACCACGCAGGCGCCCTCGGCGGCGAGCCGCCGGGCGATGGCCTTGCCGATGCCGGACGCCGCGCCGGTGACCAAAGCGATCCGGGTGGCCAGCGGCTTGGGTTTCGGCCGGCGGGCCAGCTTGGCTTCTTCCAGCGCCCAGTACTCGATCCGGAACTTCTCGGCCTCGTCGATCGGCTGGTATCGAGACACCGACTCGGCACCGCGCATGACATTGATGGCATTGAGATAGAACTCGCCCGCCACCCGCGCGGTCTGCTTGTCCGCGCCATAGCTGAACATGCCGACGCCCGGGATCAGCACGATGGCCGGGTCGGCGCCGCGCATGGCCGGGGAGTCCTGGGTGGCGTGCCGCTCGTAGTAGGCGCGATACTCCGCCCGGTACGCCTCGTGCAGTTCGGTGAGCCGTTCCTTGCACCGCTCCACGGATGCGTCCGCGGGCAGGTCGAGCACCAGCGGCGCGACCTTGGTCCGCAGGAAGTGGTCCGGGCAGCTGGTGCCGAGCGCGGCCAGCCGCGGATGCTCGGCGCGAGAGAGGAATTCGAGCACCCGGGCGGTGTCGGTGAAGTGCCCCACCTGGCGTCGGTCGGTGGACGCGAGTCCACGCAGGAACGGCGCCAGCGCGGCCGCCTTGGCCCGGCGCTGCGACTCGGGCAGCGCCTCATAACCCGGCAGTACGGCCCCGAACGGCTCGGGCTTGCCGTTGACCTGCAGGAAACGCTCGATGGTCTGGATGATCTCGCGGGAATGCGCCTCCGCGTCGTCCGAGGTGTCGCCCCAGGCGGTGATGCCGTGCCCGCCGAGGATGGTGCCGATCGCCTGCGGGTTGCGCCTGCGGATCTCGGCGATGTCGAGGCCCAGTTGGAAACCGGGTCGCCGCCACGGCACCCACACCACCCGGTCGCCGAAGATCTTCTCGGTCAACGCCGGGCCGTCCACGGCGGTGGCCAGCGCGATCCCGGAGTCCGGGTGCAGGTGGTCCACGTGCGCCGCCTCCACCAAGCCGTGCATGGCGGTGTCGATGGAGGGGGCGGCGCCGCCGCGACCGTGCAGTGTGTAGTCGAACGCCGCGACCATCTCGTCTTCGCGCTCGACACCCGGATAGACGCCGACCAGGGCACGCAACCGGTCCAGCCGCAGCACGGCCAGGCCCTGCTCGGTGAGCGTGCCGAGGTCACCGCCGGAGCCCTTGACCCACATCAGCTCGACGGGCTCGCCGGTCACCGGGTCGGTGTCGGTGCCCTTGGCGGAGGTGTTGCCGCCGGCGTAGTTGGTGTTCTTCGGGTCGGTGCCGAGCCGGTTGGACCGGGCGATGAGGTCCGCGACCGTGGGGTGGGTCATGACAGGTTCTTTCCTCGTTTCGGGTGGTCGATGTGGTCAGGCGCCCCAGGAGGCGGCGCTGCCCCCGGCGCGTTCGGCGGTGAGCCGTTCCTGCTGCCCGGAGCGGGCATAGGCGGCCATGGGGTCCTCCGGCAAGCCTCGCTCGGCGCGCCAGGCCGCCAGCCGCGGCCGGACGTCGGTGTAGAAGGCGTCCATGAACACACCGTTGGCGGTGAGCACGTCCCCCGCCTCCTGGGCGGCGGCCAGTGCGTCGAGATCGACCAGCGCGGCGCGCGCGGTCATCTCCTGCACATTGAGCACCGAGCGGATCTGGCCGGGGATCTTGTCCTCGATGTTGTGGCACTGGTCGAGCATCAGCGCGACCCCGGACGCCGGGTCGAGGCCGCCGCCGCGCAGCACTTCGAACAGGATGCGGAACAGCTGGAACGGATCGGCCGCGCCGACGATCAGGTCGTCGTCGGCGTAGAACCGAGAATTGAAGTCGAACGACCCCAGCTTCCCCAGCCGCAGCAACTGCGCCACGATGAACTCGATATTGGTGCCCGGTGCGTGATGCCCGGTGTCCAGGCACACCACCGCCCGCTCCCCGAGCGCGCTCACCTGGGTGTAGGCGGTACCCCAATCCGGTACGTCGGTCATGTACATGGCCGGCTCGAAGAACTTGTACTCCAGCACCAACCGCTGGTTCGCACCGACATGCCGGTAGATGGTGGCCAGCGATTCGGCGAGACGATCTTGGCGCCCCCGAATATCGCCCTGGCCGGGATAATTGGTGCCATCCGCCAGCCAGATCTTCAAATCCCGCGACCCGGTGGCCGCCATGATCTCCAGGCAGTCGAAGTGGTGGTCGATCGCCTTCTGCCGGATCCGCTTGTCGGTGTGGGTCAGGCTGCCGAACTTGTAGTCGTCGTCCTGGAAGGTATTGGAGTTGACCGTGCCGAGCCGGACCCCGAGATCTTCGGCATACCGCGCGAGTTCACCGTAGTCCGAGACGGTGTCCCATGGGATGTGCAGCGCGACGGTGGGTGCGAGCCCGGTGAGCCGGTGCACGGTGGCCGCGTCGGCGATCTTCTCGTGGACGGTGCGGGCCGTGCCGGGGGTCCCGAACACTTTGAACCGGGTGCCGGAGTTACCGAACGCCCAGGACGGCAACTCGATGGCGAGGGACTCCAGGACGGTGTCGACGGACACGAGCGGCGCTCCTTTTACGGGGGCAGGGAGATACGGGTCGGTCATGTCAGTGCCCTCCCACCGGGGCGCCCTCGACACCGCGACCGGTCTCGGTGCTGATCACCGTGCGCGGCCCGACTCCGCCGAGCTCGCCCACGGGGCTGCCGTAGCGCTCGACTTCGATCTCGCGCAGCGTCTTGCCCTGCGTCCGCGGCGCGAACACCGCACCGATCACCAGCGCGACGGTGAGCAGTCCGACCAGCAGCAAGCCGACGGTGGTGAGCCCGGTGGCGGCGAGCATGGTCGGGAAGAAGTAGCTGAGCAGGCCGGTGGCCGAGCGGACCACGAAGAACAGGAAACCCTGAGCGCTGGCCCGATAGGGGGTGGCGAAAAGTTCGCTGGTCCACAGGCTGTAGAACGCTTGCGCGCCGATGCCGCTGGAGATTCCCCACAGCACCGCGAACAGCAGCAAGGTCGGCATCCCGGCGTCGGTGAAGAACACCAGCACGCACCAAGCCAGCACCCCCAGCGCCGCGCCGATGAGGTAGAGCAGCCGCTGCGAGATCCGGTCGGCGTAAGCCATGAAACCGAAGTACGTGGCCGCGACGGTGCACCCCCATACCAGCACCTGCAGCAGGTTCTGCTGCACGGCACTGTGCACACCGGCGCTGTCGTAGACCCGCGGCATGAAGATGCCGGCCTGGCCTGCGACGGTGTTCCAGAATCCGTAGATGCCCATCAGCACGAGCAGGGCGGTGAGATTGATCCGGCGCGAGAACAGCCCGCGCAGCCCTTGCCCACCCGTGGTCGACCGCAGCGATGCGCTCGCACCGGAGGCCGCCTCGTCCTGCCAGATCTTCGATTCGGCCAGCCCTTGCCGGATCCACCAGACCACGGCCGCCACCACGAACAGATGCAGGAAGATCAGCCGCGAGCCGAGCAATCCCAGCGGCGCAAGCGCGGCGGCCAAGGCGAATCCCACCAGCGGCCCCACCGACCAGGCCAGCTGCGCGGTACCGACGTGGCGAGCGCGGTTGGTGGTCGGCGCCTGCTCGGCGATGTAGGTCCAGGAAGCGGGCACCCCCGCTCCGACCGCGACACCGGTGATCACGAACGCGGCCAGCAGCATCGCGAAGTTCATCGCGAACGCCGCGAGCAGTACGCCCGCCATGTAGACGAGCAGGTCGTAGGTGTAGATCGCCTTGCGGCCGAAGCGGTCGCACAGGGGCCCGCCGATCCCCGCGCCGATCGCCGCGCCGAAGGCGTTTGCGCTCAGCGCGGCCAGCAGGCCCACGGCGAAGTTGCTGATGCCGAACGCGTCCTGCCAGAAGGTCAGGCTGGTGGCGATGGCGATGATGGAGCCGGCCTCGATGTAGTTGGACATCGCGACGGAGATCGTCGCCTTCCACCCGGTGGTGGTTCGTGCGCCTACCTTCATTGGTATTCCTCGGGTCTAGCAGTGGGTTCCAAGCGGAGTGGGGACGATGGGTCAGTCGAGGTGGAAGTACTCCGCGAGGCGGTGCACGGATTCGTCCGGACGCGCGTCCGGCTGCACCCGGGAGAACGGGGACGCCTGGAAATACTCGGCCATGCTCGCCTGCCAGCGCGCGTTGACCTCGGTGGCCGCCATCGCCGCCTGTGCGCGTGCGAAGTCCTGGGTTTCCAGGTAGCCGACGACCAATCCGTCCTCTGGACGGAGGAACAGCGAGTAGTTCCGCCAACCCGCCGCCCGCAGCGCCGCCAGCATCTCCGGCCACACCGTGGCATGCGCGGCCAGATAGTCCTCGATCCGGTCCGGCCGCAAAGTCAGCAGGAAGCAGACACGCTCCATGGTGTCGGGCATAGGTTCAACCTCGATTGAAACGTTTCAAAATGTGAATGCAGTCACCGTACGGGGCATTGGTGATCCAGTCAATACTGGATCGCAGCGCCCGGAACGAACCCCGCCGACCGAGTACCCGCGAACTTAGGAGACCGAGGGCACCGCGACCCCGCCGCCTTCGCGCTCGAAGGTTTCGCTACCGCGTACCGGATCAGACAGCCCATCACCCTGCGAGCCATCAAGGTCGCAGTCGGAGGCGTCATCGAGCGGCCGTGTGCTCGAGTTGCGAACGCTGCGTCGGGTCGTGGCACAACCTAGGGAGCCAACCGAGCCTGTCGGTGTCGTCGCGGCCGGGTCCTGTGGACGCAGGGCGCAATGGACGTTCAGGAGACCGGCCCACGCGGCGACGTCGGAGGGAGTCGGCCGCTTCGGACAGGCCGCCGACGAGCATTTGGAAGTGGTCTCGGACCCGGAAGCCCGCCCAAGCGGCGCTGTAGAGGAGCAGGCCGAAACTCGGTTGACCGAGGAGTCGCGCGACCGTGCGACGAACTCGACTTGTACGCCCTCCGGGTAAGGCGTGCCCCCGATGGCGTCGTTGGACGCCCTCGACCCGCGCCGCACCGATGGTCGCGACGCGACCGGCGCAGTTCGGCAAGTCAGCGGATGTGAGGTGGTTCACTGTCCAGCATGACCGCGCAGATCAGGGGTGCCGATCGTCCGCGACCGCCGCATCGCCGGTCGATGAGCGATCTCGCCCTGCGCTTGGGCGCGCCGGGGCCACCGGACGGTCTCGCGGCGGAATCGACGATCGCCGGAATCAGTCAGGATTCGCGGCTGGTCGAGCCGGGCGAGGTGTACGCGGCGCTACCCGGCGCCCGCCACCATGGCGCCGCTTTCGCGGTCGAGGCGGCGGCCCGCGGCGCGGTCGCGGCGATCAGCGACCGGCCGTGTGAGGCGCTGCCGACCTTTCTGGTCGATGACCCCCGACGTGTGCTGGGGCCGCTCGCCTCGTGGATCTACTGCCACCCCTCCCGCGAACTCGACGTCTTCGGCGTCACCGGAACCAACGGCAAGACCAGCACCGCCTATCTGCTCGACGCGGGCCTGCGGGGGGCGAAGATCGAAACCGGTTTGATCAGCGGCGTCGAGATCCGCGGACCGTGGGGCGAGCGGCCGGCCGTGCGGACTACACCCGAGGCCAGCGAACTGCAACAAACCCTGGCGACCTTCCACGCGAGCGGCGTGTCCGCGGTCGCGCTGGAAGTGTCCAGTCACGCGCTGGCTCTACACCGCGTCGAAGGGATTCGATTCCGCGTCGGCGTTTTCACCAATCTCGGCGCGGATCACCTGGATTTCCACAACGACCTCGAAAACTACTACTCGGCGAAGGCGAAACTGTTCTCGCCTGAGCGATGCGAGTCCGCCGTGATCGGCATCGATGACGACTACGGCCGACGACTCGCCGCGGAAACCGCACTTCCCCACCGCACGTTCTCGACACAATCCACAGCAGCCGACTTCTACGCCGACCACATCCGGCTCGACGAACACAACACCTCGTTCGTTGTGCACGGCGCCGACCGCAGCACCGCGGTCCGGCTCAGACTCCTTGGCCGTCATCAGGTCGACAACGCCCTCGGCGCGATCGCGGCCCTTTCCACAGCAGGCGTCGATCCGGAATCCGCGATCGAAGGCATGGAAAGTCTGGAATGCGTCCCAGGCCGGATGCAGCGCATCGAGGCCGGACAACCGTTCCTGGCTTTCGTCGACTACATGCACAACACCGCAGGCCAACAACGCCAATTCCCCTACCTGCGATCATTGACCAGCGGCAAGATCATCGTCGTCATCGGAGCCACCGGTGAACGCGACCCCGGCAAACGCCGCCCCCTGGGCTGGACAGCGGCAACCTTCGCCGACACGGTCATCGTCACCGACGAAAGCCCCTTCTCCGACAACCCCGCGCGACTGCGAGAAGACGTCGCCGCAGGCGCCTACGCCGCCGGCCACGCCGAAGTCATTCTCGAACCCAGACGCGCCGACGCGATCGCCTTGGCCGTCACCCTCGCCCAACCCGGCGACGTCCTCGTCGTCACCGGCCGCGGACACGACCCCGTGCAAACATACGGCGCCGTAACACTCGCCTTCGACGATCGAACCGAACTGCGACACGCTCTGGAACGCGGCACGGCAAACGTCGTCCCACCTCGTCGATAACACCCGGCGAAACCGGGATTCGGTCGCGCTCGTCCTCGCCGCTCATCTCCAACGCCTCCCGCGCGTTGCGCGCACCGTCGGCGACCTACCGGCCGACAACAACCGGCTCGCCTATCGAATGTGCTGGTGACGAGCAGGATGCCGGCGGCGGACGATCCATGACAGAAAACAGCTACTCGGTAAGCGGGAAAATCTGTATCGCAGGGTGTAGACATTCTGGAAAGCGGGGAGTACATTCACTGTCGTTGGAGATGAGATGTCTGGTTGGCCGGGCAG
>NZ_JBSFNF010000032.1:0-67629 GCF_053586955.1 Nocardia sp. NPDC003726
CGCCGCCCGATCCAACTTCCCCACCGGCGTCAACGGAATCTCATCCAACACCATGATCGACGCCGGAATCATGTACGCGGGCAACGACTCGGCGAGGTGTTCCGCGAGCGCATCGGTGTCCACGTCGGCGCCGGGTCGCGGCAGCACGTAGGCCACCAGGGCGGTCGCGCCCGACGGCAGCGTCTTGCCCAGGGTGGCCGCGAAGTCGATGTCGGGATGGCTGGTGAGGGCGTTGTCGATCTCGCCCAATTCGATGCGGAAACCGCGGATCTTCACCTGGAAGTCCGAGCGGCCCAGATATTCGATGACGCCGCCGTCGTTGCCCCCGGTCTCGGTGCGTCGTACCAGGTCGCCGGTGCGATACAGGCGCGCGCCCGGGTTGCCGCTGTCGGCGCCGAACGGGCTGGCGACGAATCGCTCCGCGGTCAGGCCCGGACGGTTGAGGTAGCCCTGCGCCAGCGCGGGACCGGACAGATACAGCTCGCCGACCACCCCGGCCGGCACCGGACGCAACCGTGAGTCCAGCACGAACGCGCCGACTCCCGGGATGGCCGTGCCGATCGTGATGGGTTCGCCCGGCGTCATCGGCGGCGTGCTGGTGGCCAGGATCGTCGCCTCGGTGGGGCCGTAGCCGTTGTAGAACTCGCGCTCGGCCGCCCAGCGTCCGACCAGCTCGGGGCCGAACTTGTCACCGGCCACGACCACGGCCTGCAGGTCGTCCAGTCCGTCCGGGTCCACCGATTCCAGCGCGCCAGGCGTGATGAGCATGTGCGTGACGTGCTCGCGGCGCAGCAGATCCGCCAGCTCGAAACCGCCGAACACGGTCGGCGGCGCGATCACCAGCGTCGCGCCGGAGGAGAAGGCCAGCAGCAGTTCCAGCACCGAGACGTCGAAGTTCGGCGAGCAGACGTGCAGGACGCGGGAGTCCTCCGTCACGCCGTAGTGCTCGCGCTCCGCCGCGACCAGCCCGGCCAGGCCGCTGTGGGTGACCACGACGCCCTTCGGCTTGCCCGTGGACCCGGAGGTGTAGATGACATAGGCCGGATGCCGCTCGTCCAGCGGGCGCACCCGGTCGGTGTAGGAGATGGGATGTTCCGGGCGCGCGGCGATGCGCGCCGCCTGCACCGGGTCATCCAGCTCGATCCAGTACACGCCCGTGCCGAGCACGGGGCGGTGCGCCGAGGTGGTCAGGCCCACGGTGGCGCCGGAGTCGGCGACGATGTGGTTGATGCGGTCGGTGGGGTAGGTCGGATCCACCGGCACGTAGGCCGCGCCGGTCTTGGCGATCGCCCAGACGGCGAGCACCGACTCCACGCTGCGCGAGATTCCGATGGCGACCACGTCGCCGGGCCCGACACCGCGCTCGATCAGCTCCCTGGCCAGCCGCGAGGACGCCGCGTCCAGTTCGGCGTAGGTGAGCTCGCGATCGTCGGCCGGGTCCCCCGTCGGGTTGAACCGGATCGCGACTTCGGTGGCGGCGGACTCGACGGCGGCGGTGAGCAGCTGCGCGAAGAGCGGACTGCCCGACCTGCGGCGACGGCTACTGCGAGCAGAGCGACGGGCGGTTTCCATTCGAGTGCATTCACCTCTCGCATCGAGCCAGGACCCGGTGCTCTACCCTGCTCAGGGCTTGTTAACCGGGGCCAGCGCGGACCGAGCAATCATATAAGGGGCTGACCACTGAACCCGCGCGCTGTATTGGATTGCCGCGGGTGCCGTCGCTACGGCCCCGCGCCCCCTGGTTGTGTGCTGTCCTCTCGTCGCACACCATCCGCCCCCCTGGAATCGGTGTCTTGCCTGATTCCTGCCGTTATATCGGTACGGACGCCGTCGTGTTGCAGGACCACCCCGATCGGTGAGCTTGCTCACAGCCATCCGCGCCGCGTGGCCTGCACCCCCGCCTGGAATCTCGTACTCGCCCCGAGCCGCTCCAGCAGCCGTGCGGTCCGGCGGACCACCGTGCGCCGGGACATCCCGAGCCGCCGGGCGATGGTGTCGTCGGTCGCGCCGAGTCCCATCAGGGTCAGGATCGCGCGATCGCGTTCGTCCAGCGCCTCCGCGGTCGGATTCACCGAGATGGGCGCGGCCATCGTCCACAGCACGTCGAAGGTCTTGATCAGCAACTCGAGCGTGGGCGATCCGGTGATGCGCAAACCCATCGGGTCGGGCCTGCGGTCGTCGGCGTGCAGCACCAGGCTGGCCCGTTCGTCGTCGCTGATGATCAGTTTGAACGGCGGCTCTGGCAGGGTTCTGGCCTGCGCGCCGCCCGCGTTGGTGGACAGCGCGTGGCGCAGGCGCTCCGGGTCCTGATAGACGGTGTCCTGGTACAAGGTCTGGTAGCGGATGCCTTCGGCGAGCCTGGTCCGTTTGAGTTCGAACAGCTGGCGCTCGCGCTCGGGATCGCTGAGATAGGGCCCGCGCTCGACCAGCTTGACGCAGCTGCGCGCGCCGGTCTGCATCTCTTCGAAATCCGCCAGCATTTCCAGCCGCTCGTACACCGGCACCACCGCGCCGTTGCCGCGCGGCGAGCGGCGCACCGAGCGGAACGTCTCGCTCAATCGTGCTGCGGCAGCGTGCATCTGGTTGATCTCCTGCTGCCTTCGCCGTGCCTCGGCTTCGGACAGCGATTCCGGCGCGTGCGCGTCCCACAGCGGTTCGCCCTCGGGCGACTCGATGCGGATCGCGGCGTGCAGTTCACACAACACATCCAGCGATTCCGCGGCCAGGTCTTCCGAAACGCCCAGGTACTGCGCGATATCGGCGAGACTCGACCGCGGATGGTGCACCAGCACGGCGTACGCGCGGCCGTGCGGTGACCCAGGCTCGAAGATGTCGCCCAGCTCGATCACGGCCCGAGCCTAGCGACCGACCGGTGCCCATGGGTCAGCTCCGCGAGACCCGCGCGCGAACCGCCTCCCACGTCACCGGGACGCGGGAGGCTACGCGGCGCGCAACCATGCGCTGATCGGAATAGCAAGCCGGACAGGAGAATCAGTGCGCGGACGGGCCCCACTCCAAGGGCACGCCCTTGGCGGCGAGGTAGGGCATCGGGTCGATCTTGGTGCCCGACTGGTCCCAGATCTCCAGGTGCAGGTGCGGACCGGTGGACTGCCCCCGGTTGCCCACGGTGGCGATCACGTCGCCCGCGTTCACCCGCTGGCCCGCGTGCACGAACATCTCGTTCACGTGGCCGTAGACCGCGGTGGTGCCGTCGTCCTGCAGCACGCGCACCCACAGACCGAAACCGGAGGCGGGACCGGCCTCGATGACGGTGCCGTTGCTGACCGAGTGGATCGGCGCGCCCAGCGCGTCGGCGAAGTCGAGGCCGTAATGCATGGCGCCCCAACGGCTTCCGAAGCCGGAGCTGATCTCACCGGCCACCGGGCGCACCGCGGGCGCCGGGGCGACCTGCTGCTGCACGCCTTTGAGGGCCTGCTCGGCCTGCGCCAGGGGGGCGGCGAGTTCCGGAGGAAGATTGGGAATGCCGAACGGCGCGGCGACCGGGGCGGCGATCTGGCCCGCCACCGCGGCGGGCTCCGGCGCGGGCAGCGCCACCGGCTCGGCGGCGGCCTTCGCCTCGGCGACCGGGAGGATGCTCGTGCCCTTCACCGTGGCGGGCGCGGACTGCGCTTCCTCGTCGGTATCGTGCGAACCGGGGAGCAGCGGCGACGCGTAGGCGAGCGCGGGAGCGACCTGGCTGGCGGCGCCGATCAGGGCGCCTGCGGCGACCGCGGCGGTGGCGGCGGCCTTGACTCGCTCGGTGGCGGACGGTTCGGCGCGGTGCCGCGTCGGACGGCCCGTTTCGCCGCCGTCGCCGAGGAGGCTCTGGACGGTAATGGAACTGGGGCCTACACGGTGCTGCGACAAAGCTGAGTCCTCGGTCGTACAACAGGGTCCGGGATGCCGGGGCCCGAGCCGAACCGGTTCGATAACGTTCCGATGAAGCCGGGCAAATAACGGTTTGGCATCCGTTGTGACGGGAACTCTACCGCGTCGTGACCATTCCGCAACCTTCCGGCGGAAAAACGCTGGTGAGGCCTGGGTCACATGTCCAAATGAGCGCATGCGCGACAATCGGACCGTGATCATCGACGAGTTGGACGTTCCGATCGCGCTCGCCCCGATGGCGGGCGGCCCCTCCACCCCCGAGCTGACCGCCGCGGTGACCGAGGCGGGCGGTTTCGCCCAGCTCGCCGCCGGATATCTCAGCGCCGCCGACACCGCGGCGCGGATCGCGGCGACCCGCGCGGCCACCGGCAAGCCGTTCGGCGTGAACCTCTTCGTGCCAGGACCGCCGACTCCGGCCGCCGACCTCGCGGACTACTTGAACGAACTCGGCGCCGAACACGACCTCGGCGATCCGCGCTTCGACACCGACGACTGGGACGCCAAACTCGACCTGCTCGTCGCCGATCCGGTCGCAGCCGTGTCGTTCACCTTCGGCTGCCCGAGCCCAGCGGACATCGGACGGCTGCACGCCGCCGGCTCCGAAGTCTGGGTCACCGTCACCTCGGTGGCCGAGGCGCGCATCGCGGTCGAGGCGGGCGCCGACGTGCTCATCGCCCAGGGTGCGGAGGCGGGCGGCCACCGGGCGACGTTCACGGATCGTCGCGCCGACGACGCCACCGACCCGCTCGGCCTGCTGGCGCTGCTGCAATTGCTCGCCGCCGCCACCGATCGGCCGCTGGTGGCCTCCGGCGGCCTCGCGACGGGCGCGGGCATCGCCGCCGCGCTGGCGGCGGGCGCCGCGGCCGCGCAACTGGGCACGGCGTTCCTGCGCTGCCCCGAGGCGGGCACCAGCCAGGTGCACCGCGCCGCGCTGACCGCCGACACTCCGACGATGCTCACCCGCGCGTTCACCGGGCGCAGGGCACGCGGGTTGCGCAATCGATTCCTGGTGCGCCACACCGCAACAGCGCCGACCGGATACCCGGAGATCCACTACGCCACCGCCCCGCTGCGCGCCGCAGCACGGGCCGCGGGCAACCCCGACGAGGTCAACCTCTGGGCGGGTCAAACCCACGAGCTGGCACCGGAGCTACCCGCGGGCGAATTGGTCGCGACCCTGGCCGCCGACACGAAAGCCGCACTGGAAAAAGCTTTTTCACGCCGAATCCAGCATTATTGACAACGACTTTCGTTTAGACTTCAGTGGCATCGCATCGACGTCCAGCACTGGAGGAGAGCGCCATGTCCCTTGATGTCCCCACCGCACTACTCGAACGCGCCGAACGCGGCGAGGTCGACGACGCCGACTTCGTCGAGGTCGTGCGCAATTCGCTGCCATACGCCTGGGAGGTGGTCAGCCGCGTCGCCGGTGAACTGCGCTCCGGCACGGCCGAATTCGCCGACAACACGATCGCGCCGCCCGACGAGACGGCGCGTGGACAACTGCTGCGCGCCATGGCTTCCGACGCGATTCGCGGCGGACTGGAACGGCACTTCGGCGTGAAGCTCGCCTTCCAGAACTGCCACCGGGTCGCCGCGTTCCCGCTCTCCGCGGTCGGCGGCGATACCTACACCACGTTCATCGGCACCAGGGCCCAGCTGCTCAACCAGAGCCCGGAACTGCGCAACTGCTGATCCACGAACCGAACACCCGGCGCGGCAAACAGTTTCGCCCACGCCGGGTGTTCTCGTGTGTCCGGCGCCGCGCCCGCGCGTCGCCGCCGCCCGCCGCGGCGGTCTGCGCGTAGGGTGAACCGCCATGAGCAGCAACGATCTTCGCGATGAGGTCGAGGTCCGGCTCGCGCCGTGGCGCGAACAGCTCGGGGCGGACCGCGCCGCCTACACCAATCACGTGCTGCGCGTCCTGGCGCTGTGCGACCTCATGGCCGACGACCGGCGAACTCCGCCGAGCACCCGCGAGGAATTCCTGACCGCGGCCGTTCTGCACGACATCGGCATCTGGTCGGCGGGCACCTTCGACTACCTCGCCCCCTCCTGCGATCAGGCGCGCGCCTGGCTGGCGAGCATCGACCGCGACGACCTGACCGCACTGGTGGTGGCGATGATCGACCAGCATCACAAGCTCCGCCCGGCGGGCCGGCCGCACGATCCGGTCGAGATCTTCCGGCGCGCCGACGCGATCGACGTCGAACTCGGTTTGTTCGGCCGGTTCGGCGTCTCCCGCCGGACCTACCGCGAGCTGGCGAAACGCTATCCCGACCACGGCTTCCACCGCAGGCTCGTGACCCTCGCCGCCCGGCGGCTGCGCAGCCACCCCGCGTCACCACTGCCGATGCTGAAGTGGTGACGCGGGGCGGCGATATCAGGCGAGCGTGGTGACGTCCAGCTCACCGTCGGCGTACTGGCTGCGCAGCCGCTTCTTGTCGAACTTGCCCACGCTGGTCTTCGGCACCTCGGCGATGAAGGTCCAGCGTTCCGGCAGCTGCCATTTGGCGAACTTGTCGGCGAGAAAGTCGCGCAACTCCTCCGGCTTGGCCTCGGCTCCCTCGGCCAGCACCACCGCCACCAGCGGGCGCTCGTCCCACTTCTGGTCCGGCACGCCGATCACCGCCGCCTCGGCGACGGCGGGGTGCCCGATCACGGCGTTCTCCAGATCCACCGACGAGATCCACTCGCCACCGGACTTGATCACGTCCTTGGACCGGTCCACCAGGGTGAGATAGCCGTCGGGGCTGATCTTGCCGACATCGCCGGTGCGCAGCCAGCCGTCGTGGAACTTCTCCGGATCGACCGCAGCGCCGTCCGGCGAATAGTACGAGCCGGTGATCCACGGACCGCGCACTTCCAGCTCACCCAGCGACTCACCGTCGTTGGGCACCACGCCGTCGTCGCCGACCAGACGCGCTTGCACGCCGGCGGGGAAGCGGCCCTGGGTCACCCGGTAGGCCCACTTCTGCTCGTCGGTGACCGCCGTGGCGGGCGGATGCGCCACGCTGCCCAGCGGCGAGGTCTCGGTCATGCCCCACGCGTGCAGCACCCGCACGCCGTGGGAGTCCTCGAAGGTGCGCATCATCGACGGCGGGACCGCGGAGCCGCCGACCACCACCGCGCGCAGATGCGTGATGTCCTGCGGATTCGCCGCAAGCGCCGCCAGCACCCCGCCCCAGATGGTCGGCACCGCGGCGGCGAAGGACGGCTGCTGCGCGGCCATCATCTCCAGCAGCGGCCCCGGCTGCAGGAACCGGTCCGGCATCAGCAGATTCGCGCCGGACATCAGCGCCGCGTACGGCAGGCCCCAGGCGTTCGCGTGGAACAGCGGGACGATGGCCAGGATGTTGTCGGTTTCGAACAGGCCCATCCCGTTGTTCGCGGCGACCTGCATGGCGTGCAGCCAATTCGAGCGGTGCGAGTACACCACGCCCTTCGGGTCGCCCGTGGTGCCGGAGGTGTAGCACATCGCCGCGGCGGAGCGCTCGTCGATCACCGGGAAGTCGTAGGTGTCCGGCTGCCCGCCGAGCAACTCGGTGTAGGCGTGCACCTGCACACCCTCCGGCGCGGTGAGCGTGGCCGCGTCGCCGTTGACCACGATGACGTGGCGGACGGTCGTCAGGTGCGGCAGGATCTGGCCGAACAGCGGCACCAGCGTGCCGTCCACCAGCACCACCTGGTCTTCGGCGTGATTGGCCACGTACACGACCTGGTCGGGGAACAACCGGATGTTCAGCGCGTGCAGCACCGCGCCCATTGCGGGCACCGCGATGTAGGCGACCAAGTGCTCGTTGTTGTTCCACATGAACGTGCCGACCCGGTCGCCGACCCCGATGCCCAGCCCGCGCAGCGCGTTCGCCAACCGCGCCGACTCGGCGCCGACCTCGCGATAGGTCATGGTGCGCACGCCGGTGCCGGTCCACGTGGACACGGTGGAATCCCCGGCGAACGTCGATGCGTAGCGCAGCAACGTGGCCAACGACAACGGCTCGTCCTGCATAGTGCTCAACATCGGAACTCCTTTTTCTTCGGTGACTTCCCGTCAGAAAGCCAAGTCGGTTGCGGCCACCTTCGGGGGCTTCGATGCGCTCCCGTGCGGCAACCCCACCCCGCGGGTCACTTCGGGAGACAGAACGCGCGCGTGGCCCGGCGCCCGGTGGACAACGGCTCGCCCACGGGCCCGGAGGGCCGGCTGCGCAGTGATGCGGCGCTGCAATTCGCACTCGGCGTTCTCGCGGACGAAGCCGACAGCGGCCGGATGCGCCTCAGGGCCGATCGAGGCGCGGTCGCGATCTTCCGCGTCGTGACCGCGGAGAACCAGGTCGGGCAGGTCAGGGAAAGTCGGGATACGCGGCGGCATGGTTCAGCACGCATCGACCATGAGCCACATCACACGGGGGATGCTACCCAACGGTAGGCCGCCTCGGGCAGCAGTGGCGAGCCAAGACCCGCGCATCCATCCGAGGGCATACGCCATCAGTTTCCGCTGGTCAGCTCGACGCTCCGATCTCTCAGGTCCGAACGGTCCCGTCGACCACCACTTCGGTGTGCGCCGGGTAGGCGTGCACCACCGCCGTGTCCAGCTCGGGCACCACATGGGTCAGGGCGTGCTGGGCCTCGTGCGCGACGCGATGGGCTTGCGCCAGCGTGATCGTCGGGGCCACGTCGAGTTCCACATCGGCGTGCAACCGGTGACCGATCCAGCGCATCCGCAGGCTGCGCACGCTCTGCACGCCCGGCTCGGCGGCCAGCGCCCGCTCGGCCGCGGTGACCATCCCCGGCTCGACGGCGTCCATCAGACGACGCAGCACGTCGCGTGCCGCGGTTCGCAGCACGGCGAGGATCGCGACGGTGATGAGCAGCCCGACGATCGGGTCGGCGAGCGGGAAGCCGAGTGCCACTCCGCCCGCGCCGAACAGCACGGCCAGCGAGGTGAACCCGTCGGTGCGCGCGTGCAGGCCGTCGGCGACCAGCGCCGCCGAGCCGATCCGCCGGCCGACGCGGATCCGGTACAGCGCGACCGTCTCGTTGCCGATGAACCCGACCAACCCGGCCGCGGCAACCCAGCCAAGATGCTCGAGCGGCTGCGGATCGAGCAGCCTGCGCACCGCCTCGTATCCGGCGATCAACGCCGACAAGGCGATCATCGCGACGACGAAGAGACCGGCCAGGTCCTCCGCGCGGCCGAAGCCGTAGGTGTAGCGACGGGTCGCGGCCTTGCGGCCGAGCGCGAACGCGATCCACAGCGGGACCGCCGTCAGCGCGTCGCCGAAGTTGTGCACGGTGTCGGCGGCAAGGGCCACCGAGCCGGACGCGGCGACGATCACCAGTTGCAGCACCGCGGTGCACCCGAGCACGACCAGGCTGATCTCCACCGCCCTGATGCCGATCGCGCTGGATTCCAGCGCGTCGTCCATGCTGTCGGCGGCGTCATGGCTGTGCGGGACGAAGATCTCCCGCAGAACGCCGAACGGACCGGAACGATGCCGGTGATGTCCGTCGTGGTGGTGGTGCCGATGGGTCATGCGCTCGCCTCGTCTCGGCCGGGGACTTCGCGCAGCGCGCCGGCCCCACGATGATGCGCGGAAACACCGGGCCCCGCGTGCTCGGCGTTGTACACCGCGTCCACCACCAACTGGCGGACGTGCTCGTTCTCCAAGCGGTAGAAGATCGTCGTCCCCGCTCGGCGGGTGTTCACCAACCGCGCCATGCGCAGTTTGGCCAGGTGCTGCGACACCGAAGGCGCCGGCTTGCCGACCTGGCCGGCCAGGTCGTTCACCGACAGTTCGCGGTCGACCAGCGCCCAGAGCACTTGCACCCGAGTGGGATCGGCGAGCATCCGGAACACCTCGACAACCAGTCCGACCTGATCCTCCGCGAGACGCGGACGCAGTTCCTGGTTATCTGCATTCATACGCAGATACTAGAGCAGGACGGGGCACCGTTACCAGCGCTCCGGGCCGATGTGGCGGCGGCACCCCCTGCGTTGCCGCCGACACACCGGTCGACCCCGAAACCCGAACAGGTCTTCTGTCTTAGTCGACGGTCGCGTCGGTGCGCCAGGCGAGCGGACTGATATCACCTGAATGAGACAAACCGATCGGCACGACGTTCCCGCCATGTGGGCATACGTCCGGAGGGGTGGCGGTGACCAGTGTGAATGCCTCAGCGTCGCAGCGACGTTCACGCGCACCTGCGCGCACAGCTGCACGTGCAGTACGGCCGTTCCGGCGCTGCACCGCGCTCCGATCGGAACATTCCGCACCGATCCGTGGTATCCGGCGCGATCCGGCCCGAGCCGTGCGGCCCGGCCGCGACCCGTTCGACGGCCACCCGCCGACATGAACGAGCCGTCGGGCGCCCGACCACTACCCCGTTACTGTGAATCACGAGAGACGCACCGAGCGACCGTGGAGTAGACGACATGCCAGTGGACCGAATGCTGCCCACCCCCGAGGCCAGGGACCTGCTGGAACTGACCCGCGACATCGCCGACAAGGTGCTCGAACCTCGCGTGGCCGAGTGCGAGAAGACCGGGATCTTCCCCGACGGCGTCTTCCCCGCGCTGGGCGCGGCCGGGCTGCTCAGCCTGCCTTATCCCGAGGAATACGGCGGCGGCGCGCAGCCCTACGAGGTGTATCTCCAGGTGCTCGAGGAACTGGCCGCCCGCTGGGCCGCCGTCGCGGTCGCCGTCAGCGTGCACAGCCTGTCGTGCCATCCGCTGTTCACCTTCGGCACCGAGGAGCAGAAGCAACGCTGGCTGGCCGACATGCTCTCCGGCGAGACCATCGGCGCCTACAGCCTGTCCGAGCCGCACGCCGGGTCCGACGCGGCCGCGTTGCGCTGCCGCGCCACCCCGGTGGCGGACGGCTACCGGATCACCGGCGCCAAAGCCTGGATCACCAACGGTGGTCGCGCCGACTTCTACACCCTGTTCGCCCGCACCGGCGAAGGTTCCCGCGGCATCTCCTGCTTCCTGGTCCCCCGCGACACCGAAGGGCTCAGCTTCGGCAAACCGGAGGAGAAGATGGGCCTGCGCGCCGTGCCCACCACCACCGCCGCCTACGACGACGCGTTCCTGCCCGCCGAACGTCGCGTCGGCGCCGAGGGACAGGGACTCTCGATCGCCTTCAGCGCCTTGGACTCCGGCCGCCTCGGCATCGCCGCGGTCGCCACCGGACTGGCGCAGCGCGCCCTCGACGAGGCCGTCGCCTACGCCAAGGAGCGCGAGGCGTTCGGCCGCCACATCATCGACCATCAGGGGCTCGGCTTCGTCCTCGCCGACATGGCCGCCGCGGTGGATTCCGCTCGCGCCACCTACCTCGACGCCGCCCGCCGCCGCGACGCGGGCCTGCCGTACTCGCGCCAGGCCAGCGTGGCCAAGCTCGTCGCCACCGACGCCGCCATGAAGGTCACCACCGACGCGGTCCAAGTCTTCGGCGGCTACGGCTACACCCAGGACTTCCCGGTCGAGCGCTACATGCGCGAAGCCAAAGTGATGCAGATCTTCGAGGGCACCAACCAGATTCAGCGTCTGGTCATCGCGCGCCAGCTCGCCGGGAACTGATGCCACAGGTGGCCGTAAATGCCGATTGAATGACCGCGGATGTCTTCGGACCTGCGGATACCGGCTCGTACCCTGAGAAGATGACGACGCCGTCCATCATCATCATCGGGGCCGGATTCGGTGGGCTCGGCATCGCGCTGGAGCTGCGGCGGGCCGGGCTGGACAACTTCACCATCCTGGAGCGCGCCACCGACCTCGGCGGCGTCTGGCGCGAGAACACCTATCCCGGCGCAGCCTGCGACGTGCCTTCCCCGCTGTACTCCTGGTCCTACGAGCCGAAATCCGATTGGCCGCGGCGTTTCTCCGAACAGCGCGACATCCACGACTACATGCGTGGCGTCGCCGACCGGCACGGCCTGCGGCGCTTCATCCGCTTCGGCACCGAAGTGACCGACGCGGAGTTCGACGAGCGCACCGGCCAGTGGACCGTCCGCACCGCCGACGGGGCGCAACTGACCGCCGACATCCTCGTCCCCGCCGTCGGCCAGCTGTCGCGCCCAGCGCTGCCGAACATTCCCGGCATCGACACCTTCACCGGCCCCGCCTTCCACTCCGCCGAATGGGACCACGACGTCGACCTGACCGGCAAGCGCATCGCCTGCATCGGCACCGGGGCCAGCGCGATCCAGTACATCCCGCGCATCCAGCCGACCGCGGGCCACCTCACGCTGTTCCAGCGCTCCGCCGCCTGGGTGCTGCCGAAGGCCGACGTCGAGTACAGCGCTGTACACCATGCGCTGTTCAAATACTTCCCGCCCAGCCGGCTCGCCGAGCGCTTCGCCATCTGGTCGATCTTCGAATTGCTCGCCCTCGGCCTGACCGACATCCCGTCGATCAAGACTCCCGTGATCGCGTTGGCCGACCGGCACCGGGAAAAGCAGGTCCCCGACCCGGAACTGCGCGCGAAGCTGACCCCTGACTACGCGGCCGGGTGCAAGCGCGGACTGTTCTCCAACGAATATTTTCCCGCGCTGGCGCAGCCGAACGTCACCGTGGAGACCACCGCCATCGAGGCGATCACGCCGACCGGCGTCCGCACCGCCGACGGCGTCGAGCACGAAGTGGACGTCATCATCTTCGGCACCGGCTTCAAGGGCACCGAGTTCCTGGCGCCGATCAACATCTACGGCCTCGGCGGGCGCAAGCTGGCCGATGTCTGGGGCGACGAAGGCGCGCGCGCCTACCTCGGTCTCTCGGTGCCCCAGTTCCCCAACCTGTTCATGATGTACGGCCCGAACACCAACGTCGGCGCCGGCTCCATCATCTACATGCTCGAGTCCCAGGCCCGCTACATCCGCCAGGTCGTGCAGTACCTGGCCGATCGCCCCGGCCGCTACCTCGCCGCCCGCCCGGCCGCGGAGCAGCGCTGGGACGCCTGGTTGCAGAAGCGGTTGAAGGACACACCGTGGAACTTCTGCTCCAGCTGGTACCGCAACGCCTCAGGCCGCATCACCAACAACTGGCCCGGGGCCACCGTGCTCTACCGCTGGAAGACCAGGACTTTCGACCCCGCCGACTACGACGAGGCGCAGGCGCCCGCGAAGCCGTGACCGCACACTCAGCGAGACCTCAGCAAGCCGACAGTAAACTGGCATTGTCCGAGATCCCGCGGAAGAGGTGCCCATGTTGTGGCTGCTTATCGCCCTTGTCCTCGGCGCGCTGATCGTCCTCCTGATATGGCAGTCACAACAGGGCGAACAGCGTAGAGCCACCGAGCTGGCCGACGCGCTCGCCGACGCCAGGCAAGTGAACGAACGGCTGGGCGGCCAGGTCTACAGCCTCTCCGGCAGCAACGACGCCGCCACGCAGGCCCTCGCCGACGCCTCCGAACGGCATCTCGCGGCCGGCGCGCAAATCGACCAGGCCCGCACGCCCACCCAGGCACGGCTGGCGAAACAGACCGCGTTGGAAGGCCTCTACTACATCAGGGCCGCACGCACCGCGATGCACATGGACCCCGGCCCCGCGATCCCCGGCCTCGACGGCCAAGACACCGCCGGGCAGGTGACCGAGAAACGCGTAGTCGAGTACGAGGGCAGGCAGATCGCAGCCGCCCCCGACCCCTCGGCCTCGACCCCGAACTACTACCCCGGCGGCCGAGTGGCCGGACGCCCGGTACCCGCCGGGTGGTACTCCGAACCCTGGTGGAAGCCCGCGATGGTCGCGGGCGCCTGGGGCATCGGCTCCGCCCTCCTGTTCACCTCCCTGTTCTCCGGAATGTCCGGAGTCGGCTACGACGCCCACGGCTTCGAGAGCGGCTACGGCGAAGGCTTCCAAGACGGACTGGCCGCGGACGGCGGCGGGTACGACCAGGGTGGGGATTACTCCGGTGGGTACGACGGAGGCGACTACTCGGGTGGCGACTACTCCGGCGGCTACGACGGAGGCGGCTTCGACGGAGGCGGCGGCTTCGACGGAGGCGGCTTCGACGGCGGCTTCTGACCCCTCCACCAGCCCTCCCGACAGCGATGCGGACTCCGAGCCCGATACCCGGTAGACTGCGAACGTCCCGGGCGGGCCACAAACCCACCCACCCAGCCTTCGTAGCTCAGGGGATAGAGCACCGCTCTCCTAAAGCGGGTGTCGCAGGTTCGAATCCTGCCGAGGGCACCAACATCATGGGCAACTTTTTCAGTTGTTGCCCTACCTGCGACGGGCCGTGTGCTGGTTTGGTTTGATGCTGGCGGCGGTTCGGCGGCGGGTTCCGGGGGTGCGATAGCGGTCAGCGCGGCGGTGGCTTGTGCGGCGGCGGGGAGTGTTTCCGTGGTCAGTGTGGCGTGGATGGTGGCACGTTTGGTGTTGTGGTCGTAGACGATCTCGAGACCGAACGCCTCGTACAGGTCGCGTTGCAGGGCGTCGGGGGCGTTGGTGAGTTGCAGCGCGAGTCGGGGTAGGTCTTCGAGCAGGTCGGGCTCGTTCGGTGGTCGTCGGGCGGCCTGTTCGCGCAGTGCCTCCAGAGCGGTGTTCTGACTGCCCCGGACCGTGCGCGTCGCGGTGTTCGCCGATATCTTCGGCGACCTCAACCAGTTGATCGGCAGCGAGGTAGCGCCCCGAAGTGCAGCCTGGTTCAGAATCCGGGTACCGGATCTCGAAGTGCGGCAACGAGATAGGCGCATCTACTGCTTCGCCACTGCATGCCCTAGCTACCGATGAGAGTCAGAAGTGTTGGCCGAGAACCACTATCGAAAGATGACGATCCGCGAGGTGAGGATACGGTACTGGCGATTCGATAGACGGCGCCTGCTTCCTCCGGCCTGCAAGAGGAAACCGGCAGGGCTTGATCAGTCGTCGATGGATCGTGACCGCCGCTCCACCTCACGCTGTGCCGCACGATCGGCAGCAAGAGCAGCGCTTCCCGAAGTGATGTCGGGTCCTCATCTAGAGGGCCGAGCATCGACTCCCATTCGGCGAGGTGCTCATTGAGAAGCTCGCACCACAGTGGCACGCCCAGCAACTTTTCCGCAACGCGCGGGCGATCTGTGCGACCAGCACTATCTGGGCATACTGAGGCCATTTGCCCAGGAGATAAAAGCGCTTTCTTCATTGGACCTAGGGGTCAGTGGACGCTGGCAGTAGTTGAGGATATTAACCGCTGGGCCCAGCGTTGCGCCCAGCATTGCCTTGAAAGTGGCATTCTGGGACGAGGAGTACTCATTGAAGACTGTCAACGTCGCGCGTTCGAAGACTTCGATATCTATCTCGTACATATCGCTGGCGATCGCTGTCAAGCCGGTTGCAGTACCCAACACCGAGCAAGTGTCGGTATACATGCGTACGAACAGGTCGCCTACCCGCAACGACGGACTCCATACTGTCTGGTCACCAACCTCGAATGCGTAGCTCATCATGCCCACTCTACTAGAATCTGGACGCCAGGATTTTTGATCCGCATCTTCTCCACTGCAGCCTCTACCTGCGCCTGGAAATTGGGATCGGCGCCAGGGGTCGTGAACCGGAGTCCGATGGGAGCCTGCTCATAGCCATCGATATACTGTCGAGCCTCGATGTAGGACCCCAACTTCTTTTCCACCTGTTTCGCAATCCATTTGTCAACATCGGCGGCATCCGTGGCCGACTTCTCCTCCCATAGGACTCCATTCTCGACTTCATCAATATCGGTGATTGTCTTGGACGTATCATTCGGATTGTCGATCTGCACTTCTCGATCCCCGTCCTTCACATGATATTTTCCGTCGCTCCCCAGGTGTGGTCGGCGTGGATCAGTGAACGTGACATCCTTTTTTGGGTCCGATGTAGTGAGGAGTATCGGTAGTCCGACAATAGTGGGCAGCCCGCCCGTCGTCAGAGCAGCCACGGAAAAGGCGAAGCCGCCGAGCGCGGTGAGGAATGTGTTGGCAGGACCAGCCAAAGCTCCGGCAGCCTGGTTCAGGAAATCGATCTCTTCTTGGCGATCGGTGGGTGTTTTTTGCCCATTCGGTGTCTTTTGCTTTGTTGGTGGCTCTTTGACCTGCACCATCGAACGCCCGATCTGAATGGCGGTGACGACAACCACCATGGTGAACTGAGTGTTCATGTCCGAGCGCATCGTGGTCAAAGCAACCTTGTGGGCGTCGACTGCGGCTGCGATGTCGCGGGCAGCGGCTTCGATGTCGCCGACGCTGTCAGCGAGCGTGCGAAGGTGGCCTACGAGGTTCGGGATGTCTTTCGGGACGTTGGATCCGTAGCCACGCTCAAGCCCGGAGGCGACCACTAACAGTCGTCCCTTACCGGTGTACACGGGGTCTGAATGAGCGAAGGTCTTCCATGCGGTTGCGGCGCGCGCCAGCTTGTCGGTGTCCCCGTCAGGGACTTCGCCGCCAGAGACAAGCGCAGTGAGCTTGTCCTGCAGTTCGGTCCAGTCCGTCTCGAGTCCGCGGCTGTAAGTCCCCGATGACGCGACACCGTTAACTATGCCGGGGCCGTAAGGTAGTTCCGAGGGGAAACCGCTGGGCAACGATGGTGGGGCGCCCTTGTTGGGGTCGCGGTTGGCTTTGTACTCCGCGTACTTCCAGTTGTAGCCAGCCGCAGTCAAAACGTCCCCGAAGTGCTGCAATGCCCGCGCGAAGCTGGTCGCCACCAGCGTCACTGCGCCGGCGCGGTCATCATAGGCTTTCGACCACGTCTTGACCGCCTGGTAGCCACCGGCCATCGCGCTGGTTTCCAAAAGGACACGTTGCATCGCGTTGTAGACGGTTTGGAATTTCTCCGACAGGTCGTAGCATTCCTTGGCCGCGCTCTCATAGGACTGTGGGGAAATTGAGCCCACTGAGTTCAGCCGCCACTCATTCTCAAATTTATTTCCGCTGCCGCGCTGTAGGCGTCACGGGCAGTGACGGCGGCGGTGTACATCTCAGTGATTCCTTCAACCATTGCGGCAGCCCCGGTTGCCCATTCTCGGTAGGCTTCCTCCTGGGCGGTGGCAGCGGCTCCCTGCCAGTTTTGTTGGATGGTGGCGATTCGGTGGTTGAGTCTGTCGAGACTTTCGGTAAGGAACCCAATGAATCCAGGGCGCGGGTCACGAGCTGGTCCAACTCATCGATATCGAACGTGAAGTCCCGGAAGTCATCGGCCATCACATATTCAGCTCCGGTAGGTCTAGCGAATTAAAACTCGTTGCATTGGAAATATCGCTGCCAGCAATGGTCTTGCTTGCTACGCCAAGAAGTCCGCCCATGGCCGCGAGCGCATCCAGTACGGTGGCAGCGCCCTCCTTGGCTACCGTCCAGCCTTCACCGAATGCGTCTGCTGCCGACCCCTTCCAATTGTCGAGGACGCTCGAAACCTCGCGGTCGAGCGAATTCAACCCGTTCATCAGAGAACTAGCGACTTGCTCGACGTAGACGCCCGCATCGGTCACCTCGTCCGGAACAATCGCGAAATCTGTTCCGGGCGAACCCTGCTCGGTTGACACACGACCCCCCTCCTCCAGACATCAGGAAGACCTTAGCCACGACCGATCCCAAACGCAATGGCATCAACCCTGCCGGCAGTCAGTTGGACCTCGTGGTCGCGCGGATAGGCAACTCGCGTGCAGCCATGTGCCGAACGGCTTGGATAACGAGCCCGTCTGAACACATTCTCGACCGCCGTCATGGCTTATCCTCCTACGCGAAGTTTCCTGGTCAGCAGAACGCTCGAGACGGCCTCCCAGGAGCGCAGTCCAGCTTCTCGCTAGACGCGAGCGTCGGCACTGCACACCCTCGTCTCCGCGATCCTCTGCCCTGTCTCCGGAGCACAGAGCCTGCACGACGGTGGCTGTGGCTCGGTTCGCTGCTGAAAGTATCGACAGCTCAGAGGTTCGGGCTTGCTGGTGGTGGGGTCGCTGGGATCGTGGCGGGATTGTGGGTTGGGGTTCTGTTGTTGCGGCGGTGGGTATCTCGATTCGATCGTAGGGGCAGCCCGGCGGGGCCCGGCCCTACGAGGGCGAGAGCCGGAGAGCGGGTCGGCAAAGGCACTCGGTGAGTCAACCCGAGGGGCCGCCGCCCTGGGCGGATCGGAGTGTGCAAACCGTCCAATCAGTCACATGTGGTCGATAATCTCCGTAACGTTGTTGAGCCGCAATGGTGTTGGAGGGGTGCGATGGTAGAACAGCTCGACGTAGGCAACGCCAGGCTCAATGTAGGCAACGCCAAGGAGGGCATCGGCAGGACGGTCGACGGTATCGGCAAGGCGGCGCGGACCGCTTCATCGCAGCTCGCCGGGCAGGTCGGCAACGTCAAGGACGCTGCCAGAGGCAGGGTCGAGAAGCTGACTGCGAAAGGGCCGGACCCCTACGAAGTGGCCGTAGCGGAATACAACGTCGCCTTCACGACGATGGCCGACAGGGGCCTGTCTCTGTTGCGTCAGCGCGAACGTTCGACCGACCTGATCGAGCTGGTCGAGCAGTTGGTGAACAGCATCGCCAACACCCCGAAATCATTCGATACCGACTTCGACGAGATCGAGGTACATCGGAAACGGTTCTCGAGCGCGGAGGATTTCGCTCAGAAAGAGCTGGAAGCGGCGCGGTTGTCGGCTGCAGGCGCTGGCGCCGGGTTCGCGGCGGGCACCGCGGTAGCGGGCCTGGCTCCGTCGGCGGCGATGTGGGTCGCCACCACCTTCGGGACAGCGTCGACCGGCACCGCGATCTCGACCCTTTCCGGGGCGGCGGCCAGCCAGGCAGCACTGGCGTGGCTCGGTGGCGGCGCGCTGGCCGCTGGTGGCGGCGGCACTGCGGCAGGCACCACACTGCTCGCGCTTGCCGGCCCGATCGGCTGGACAATCGCGGGCGCAACCCTGCTCGCGTCGATCGCCCTGTTCGCGAAGAAGAAGTTCGAGAATCGAGAGGCGAAGCACGCAGCGCTGACTGCGATAAAGCGCAACACCGCCCTCGTCGAAGGCATGGACGCTCAGATCGAGGACCTCCTCCAGCGGACGACCTCGCTGCGCGAAGGGCTGGTGAAGAGTTACAGCGAAGCCTTGGTGCACTTCCGCGCCGATTTCCACGCGCTCGCCCCTACCGAGCGGTCGACACTCGCCACGTTGGTGAACAACACGAAGTCGTGCGCGAGCATGCTGAGCATGCGCATCGAACAGGATGCCGATAGTGCGTGACGCTGCCGAGTTCGTCACGGGCGCCCAAGAGCAGGCCGTTGCCTCCTGGGTGAGCTATCTCAACCAGCTCCGCATAGACAACCTTCTGAGCGCGCTCAGCCAGCAAGACGAGCACCTTCGGGACGCGCTCACCAGCGTCGATGAAGCCGTCAAGAAGATCGACCTCGAGGTGGTCGCCGCCAACCGCGGCGGACAGCATGGCATGCACGGCTTCATCGCCGAGATCGCCGAGGTCGGGATCGGCAACGCCCGAAACCAGATCCTCGGCCACGAGGCCGTCTACCAGTGGGTCAACGACAACGGGCCCGTCGACCTGATGCGCGGAAGTGTCCAGATCCAACAGAAATTCGTCGCAGCAGGTGGCCGCTTCTCACTGGGCGCGATCGCCGAGCACCTCCAGAAGTATCCCGAATACGTGCGCAACGGTGGGAAATACCAGATCCCCCGTGATCACTTCGAGGTGATCCAGCGGCTACATGCCTTGTCGCCCGAGGAAGCGAGCAAGCTACTGTCACGCAGCGGCGACGGACCTTCCCTCAGAGACTGGCAGCGGGTCCAGGCCTTCTTCCAAACCAGATCGGTCGGCTTCGAATCGCTCGAGCCCTCGACGCTCCAGTACGACGAAGTGCAGCGCGATGTCTACACCTCGACCATGGCGGCCGAAAAGGGCTCGCTCCACGCCACGGACCGGTCCCTGCGCGAGGCTGCCTACCAGCACAGCCGTCCGACGCTGCAACAAGGAGGCACAGCCGCATTCACGGCCGCCGCGACTGCGGGCGCGACCGCGTTCGTACTGGCCGTGGTCGCCAAGCGTCGGGAAGGCAAGCGGCTCAGTGAATTCAGCGAGCGCGACTGGATCGACCTCGCAGGCGAGACCGGCTCGGGTTTCGGCAAGGGCGGCGTCCGAGGACTGAGCATCTACGCGCTCACCAATTTCACGGCGACCTCCGCAGCCGTCGCCAGCTCGATCGTCACCACATCCTTCAGCATCGCAGAACAAGCGAACAAGCTGCGCCGAGGCCAGATCGACGAACTCGAGTTCATCGAGAACTCCGAACTCATCGCCTTGGAGGCCGCAGTACGCGCGCTGGCCTCTTGCGTCGGCCAGGCGACCATCCCCATCCCGGTCCTCGGCGCCGTCATCGGCACCACGGTCGGCACTGTGCTGTACAAGGCCGCCGCATCGTCGTTGACGAAGCGAGAGGCGGCGCTGATCCAGCGCTACCTCGACCAGCAACGCACACTCGACGAACAACTCGCCGCGGAATACCAGGCCACACTGGAAAAGCTGGACCAGAGCATGTCGAACTATCTCGGGCTGCTCGAACGAGCCTTCTCACCCGACGTGCAAGTCGCGCTCACCGGATCGGTCGAACTAGCGACGGAACTCGGCGTGGCTTCGGACGAGATCCTCGATTCCGACGAGAAACTCGACGCCTATTTCCTCGACTAACGAGAGGAAGGCCACAGCCGACACGGCAACCTATCCACCTCTAGACGCAACGAAGCCCCCGCGAGTTCGCGGGGGCTTCGTCATCTCAGTCGCGGTACTCCCCACCCTCCGGGCGCCATCCCGCCGGCATGTGCTGGCGCGCGTATTCGACCATGATGCGGATCGGTTCGGGTCGCCGGTCTTCGTCACCAGCCCTTCGTCGACCGCCTGCTCGTCGAGCGCGGTGATTTCCTCCTCCGTCACGCGGAGTCCGATCATCGGGCGCCGCGGCCCTGCCCTAGGCATGGTTGCGGCACCGGTCGTGGCAGATCAGCAGTGCGGCGGTGATCGACCAGACCGCGAGATAGCCGGCGGCGCGGATGGGGTGCCAGTTGTCGAGGCCAGGAGGACGCCGAGTGTGGCGAGGATCGCGAGTATGGCGGCGGTGGTTACCCGGATTTTCATGTCGGGTTCCTTTGTTCGATGGGGGTCGTTCAACAACTCGCGAGGGTGGGCCACTTGGTGGTTGGCGGACCGGGTAGTTACGAGCTATCCGGTCCGCCTCCCTATCGGCTACTGCTTCCTGTGTCTACCACGCTTTCGGTGTTTGCCCTTGTGGGACTTGGCCGCTCGCCTAGCGTTCCGAGACGTCGAAGGATTCGAATAGCTTCACCGGATCGACCCCCAGTCGCACCGCCCCGATGTACAGGTCGCGCAGGGTCTCGTGACCGGCGGCGTGTTCACCGTCGTCGCCGAGATCGCACATCCGTTCGGAGAAGCCCGTGCAGGGCGGTGGGGGTGTGGCCCAGGTGTTCGCGGACGGCGCGGGTCAGGTGTGCCTGGTCGGCGAAGCCGAGGTGTGCGGCGAGGTCGGCGAGGCCGGTTTCTCCGTCGGTGATCCGGTCGAGAGCCTGCCCGACTCGTATCCGGTTGCGGTAGCGGGTCAGCGACACTCCCATGTGCTGGGAGAACACGCGGCTCAGCCGATACGGCGAGACCTTCAGCAATGCGGCCAGGGGGCGCAGCCCGGCCGACTCCGGTGCCCCGTCGATGATCGCGTCGCGGGCCGCGGTGACCAGCATTCGGTCGGCGGGCCGCGGCCGTGGGATCGGCTGTTCGGCGGCGAGTGCGACGAGCCGGACCAATTCCTCGGTCACCGCGTAGTCGATATCGCCGCCCGCGGCAGCGGTCAGCATGCGGCGGTGCGCGAGCTCGATACGCGCATCGACGTAGATCGCGCGCGGGCTTACCGCTCCTTCCAGAAGGCCGGGCTCGATGGTTACCGCGGTGCAGACGTCACCGCCGGCGGGGTGGGAGAAAGCTTCCTCTTCACCCGGTGCGCCGATGTAGCCGACGGTGCGGTCCAGGTCGGCGAGTTCGCCGTCGGCTTGTCGCCGGAACCGGCCTCGGCGCACGAGCACGAGCCGATGGTCGTCGCGGGCTTCCGGAGCCGAGAAGCGGGTGTGGTCGGAGCGGCAGTTCACGGTGGTGATGGTGAACTCCGGCCGGGCGGCGAGGGTCGTGGCGGACAGCACCCACGGGACCGTACGCCCGGAGTACGACAAGAAACTGCCCGCAAAAATCTTCAAGACCTACGCGGGTTCGGGCACGGATGCTGAGACGGCAACACCGACTACACCAGGGAGATAACGAGATATGACCGTCCACGCGAGCCTGGCCGCAATCATCATCGACTGTGCCGCACCGAAGGTAATGGCGGAGTTCTATCGCGAGGTCACTGGCTGGAAGATCACTCATGTCGACGATGATTCGGCCTACCTCGGTGAGGGCCCGATCCAGCTCGCATTCCAACGAGTCGAGGGATACCAGGGTCCCGGCTGGCCCGATTCCGGTAAGCACGCCCACCTCGACTTCACGGTCGCCGATGTACCGGCCGAGACCGAGCGGCTGCGCACGTTGGGCGCGACGATACCCGATTTCCAGCCGGGGCAGGGACAGTGGACGGTTCTCGCCGATCCCGAAGGCCATCTGTTCTGCCTCGCTGCGGCCTGATCAGGAGGATTCCATGGCATCCATTCACAAAGAACTCGTCGTCGACGCCACCCCGGAGCAGGTCTGGGATGTGCTCGCCGATTTCGGCGCGGTGCATGAGCGTCTCGCCCCGGGCTTCGTCATCGATACTCGCCTCGACGCCGACACTCGCATAGTCACGTTCGCCGACGGCACCATCGTCGCCGAACGACTCGTCGACCTCGATCCGGCGAGCAGACGAGTCGCCTACTCGGTCGTCGGCGGGCATCTTCACCCCGCCCATCACCACGCCTCGATGCAGGCCCTGCCCGCTGAGAACGGCAAAACCCTGTTCGTCTGGCACACCGACGTCCTGCCAGAGGCGCTCGCCACACCGATTGCCGAATTCGTCGACCAGGGATCAACCGTCATACATCGGGCACTGGAGACGGCAGCAACCGCAGACCAGCGATAGCGGCGTCGCCACCGACCGAGACGTGCAGGCGGAAATTCGGGTCAGCTTCCGACCGCTACGGGGTCTATCTTCTCTGCTATCGACAACGAAAGGACCGAGACGCTCGAACAACCCAGTGCAGCACCGGAGGGTTACAACACCGTTTCTCCCTGGGTCGTCACCGAGAACACCGGAGCGTTCCTCATCAAGCGGTGCCTCGGTGCGCCTCGAGGGCTATGCACCCGACGCCCAAGCAATCGTGTCAGCGCTCTTCGAAAATCCGGTCACCGGCAAATCGCCCGGCCTGACCCGACAGGGACGGCAAATCCCGGCGTACGAGCGCCTCCATACGGTGTAAGCGGAAGTACCAACAACGCCCCACAAACAGCTACGCGAGGCACGACTCATGGCATCAACATCTTGACCAGCCAGTTCCTGCCAGAAGGTCGACGTAAGACATCGCTGCCCGATCGTCGACACCAGCTTGTATGTGCTGGTGACCGGATGTGCGTGCGGTTGTTGCCACACGATCTGGCGCGGTCGCAGGCATCGGTGGCCGCGCCGACTCGCAGGCTGTGCCCGCGCACCTATCCGACTTCATCCATGAGAGAACGAGTTCGATGACCCGCGCGATCTGGCGGTTCGACGGCGGTCGGTCCAGGGGCCACTAGGACCACCGCAGAATCCATACCGGCGGTGTTCCAGCCACTGGCCGGGAGCGGCTGGCCAGTGTGGTGGCTGCGCTGGCGACGTTTCCGATCGCCAGTCGGCGGCACGATCACCGGTGAGCGTAAAGGTGCACGGTTGTCCAGAGACCGCACCTCCGCAGGCGAAGCTCACTTTCAGCGAACCGATTCAGCCGAGCTTCGCCGCACTCACTGTCACCCGGCCTGACGGGCAGCGTTGGGAGCGCAGTGAACCGAAGGTGAACAACCGTGATGTCTGTCGATCTCGACGGCCGCGGTCCTGCGGCGCCTTCACCGTCGCATTCCGGGTCATCCGCCGACGTGGCTAGGCGTCGGGTCGTAGCCAGCGGGCCGCCTGACCGTTGCGGGATCAGGCGATCTTTTTTCCCCCGCCCCGCCATTGCCGAAGACTTTCTCCCAGTGCCCTCCGGCCGCTTCGGAGGGGTCGTCTATCCATCTGCGTATTCCTCCTCCCTGCCCGACGAGCCCTGCACCGGGAAACGGGGAGCCGAGGGTTATGACGTCACCGGCGTCCGAAGTTGCGGTTGGAATCTCCTCCTGCGCTGCTCCGAGGCCGAACGCACCGACGTTGGTGTATCCGTTGAGCGTCACCGACTGGGAGGGGGGCAGTTTGACGTCCACGTTTGGGTCCGTGCTCGGTCGGATAGTGATTCGTCCGGCCAGCGCAAGCAGACCGGGCGCGTGGCCCTCGCGCTGACTTGCAGCTGAGGCTGGACTCACATTCGTCGGACCACCCTCAGCACGTACGCCCATACCGGGAGTCGACGCCATCCCGGGTGACTGGACGAACGCGCCACCGATCGAGGAGACGCCCGTGGCAGCGATGCCGCCCTTCGCCTGCACACCGACACCGCTATTGCCGCCGATCGCCTGCACACCGATACCACGGTCGCCACCGCCGGTCGCCTGCACACCGGCGCCCCGGTTGGCACCACCGGTCGCCCGCACACCAGCACCGAGGTCGGCACCGCCGGTGGCCTGCACGCCGGGACCACGCGGCAATCGCCGCTACACCACTCCGCTGGACTTGACCTTGAACATAACCGCAGGTAGAGCGGTCAGAGAGGACCGCTCGTGATCAGGGAGGATCAAGGAAAATCCCAAACCCTCAACAGCGGGTTCGGGGTTCGAGTAGTCACCGACGATGATCACCGCACCCTCAATCCAGGGCGAAATCCGCTTCGATTACCAGTCGACCCGAGCATATTCCCAGGTCACCCGCGTTCCCATCTTCGATGCGCCCCGCCCGGGCACGACGAACTTGGAACGGTGAACCGATCCGTGCGAACGCACCGCAAATTGTCAGACCGGATATGCACCCACTATGACCAGGCGTTTTTCAGTTGCCCATTTTTCGTGTGTCCTGCCGAGGGCACAGCATCGGCGCGGGTCGCATGAGCTGCTTGGCGACGAGTGGGAGTTCCCGGTCGCCACCTGCGCGGAGCGTCCATGAACAGCCAGGTCCGGGAACCGTTACCGCTGGACACACACGGTGCACATGGCTGACGATGGCCAGCATGTTGCTCACGCGCGAGGCCGATCTGTTCGAAAGCTCCAGGGGTCGCCTGGAAGCGATCGCCTACCGCTTGCTGGGCTCGGCCAGCGACGCCGAGGACGTGGTGCAGGAGACCTATCTGCGCTGGCAGGCCGCCGACCGTGCATACGTCGAGTCGCCTGAGGCGTGGCTGACCAAGGTGCTCACCAATCTCTGTCTCAACCAGCTCACCTCGGCCCGCGCGCGCCGGGAGACCTATGTGGGGCAATGGCTTCCGGAGCCGCTGCTGGCCGGCGACCCGATGCTGGGCCCGGCCGACACCGTCGAACAGCGTGAATCGGTGTCGATCGCGATGCTCACGCTCATGGAACGGCTCACCGCCAAGGAACGCGTGGTGTATGTACTCCGCGAGGCCTTCGGCTACGCGCACCACGAGATCGCCGACCTGCTCGACATCACCGAATCCAATTGCCAGCAGGTCTATCGCCGCGCCAAACAGCACCTGGCCGTGGAACGGGCGCGCATCGAGGTGGACGAGGCCGCCGCCCGCCGGATCGTGGAGGAATTCCTGGCCGCCGCGGTCAGCGGCCGGACCGACGAACTGGTGCGGTTACTCACCGATGACGCCACGATCATCGGTGACGGCGGAACCTTCTTCGCCACCTTGAACCGGCCGCTCGTCGGCGCCGAGCGGATCGCGATGTTCGTGCGGCTGGCCATCAAACCTACGGGCGCCAAGTGGGACAAGCTCGGCGGCAAGCCCACGCCCTACGCCGCGATCGTCAATGGCAGGCCCGCGCTGGTCCTGGTTGCCGAGGATCGCATCGTCGGCGTCGTGGTGCTGGAGGTGACCGCCGACGGCATCGCCGCCATGCACGCCCACGTCAACCCCGACAAGCTGGCGTTCGCCAATCGCCAGTGGGCCACCTACGCACCGGGAGCGCCCCTGCCCGATTTGTGGTGACCCACATCACACTCTGCTCCTGTCAGCATTCGTGCGGCTGTCCGGTTCAAGTTCCGAACCCACCGAGACAGGAGGCAACATCATGAAGCACCGCATCGTCGTCCTCGGAGCCGGGTACGCCGGAGCCACCACCGCCGGCCGCCTGGCCAAGCGACTGCGCCGCGACGACGTCCAGATCACCCTGGTGAACGCCGATCCCGACTTCGTCGAACGGGTGCGCCTGCACCAACTCGCAGCCGGGCAGGACCTGCCGGTTCGTCCACTGCGCAAGATGTTCGCCGGCACCGGCGTCGAAGTGCGCATCGCATGGGTGGATTCGCTCGACGTGGACCGCAAGACCGTCGCACTGGTCGGCGATCAAGGGGCCGAGACTCTCGCCTACGACACACTCGTCTACGCCCTCGGCAGCACCGTCGCCGATTACGGCGTGCCCGGCGTGGTCGAGCACGCTCACCATGTGGCGAGCAAGCAGGCCGCGCTTCGGCTGCGGGAACGCCTGAGCCAACTGCGAACGGGCGAGACCGTGCTGATCGTGGGTGGTGGCCTGACCAGTATCGAGGCCGCCACCGAGATCGCCGAGGCGCGCCCGGATCTGAAGGTCGCGATGGCCGCGCGCGGTGGCGTCGGCGACTGGCTCGACGAGAAGGCGCAGAGCCACCTGCGCGGCGCGTTCGAACGGTTGGGCATCACCGTCCACCAGCACGCCGACGTCGTCAGGGTCACCGAAGATGGCGTGACCACCCGATCGGGAGCGGAGATCCCCGCTCAGCTGACGGTCTGGACAGCGGGCTTCGCCGTCCACCCGATCGCGGCCGCCAGCACGCTCACCGTTTCCGAGGCCGGACGGATCGTGGTCGACGCTACCCAGCGCTCGGTCTCGCATCCGGATGTCTACGCCGTCGGCGACGCCGCGCACGCCGCGGGAGTGGGCGGCAAGACGTTGCGCATGGGCTGCGCCACCGCCTCCCCGATGGCCTGGCTCGGCGCCGACGCCATTGCCGCTCGGCTGACCGGACGTGCGGTTCCCGATGCCCCCATCGGCTACAACAGCCAGTGCATCAGTCTCGGCCGCCGCGATGCCATCGTGCAGAAGGTGACCAAGGAGGATCAGCCGACCGCCAAGGTCGACGTGGGTCGCAAGGCCGCGCGCATCAAGGAGCTGATCTGCTCGGGCGCGGCTTGGTCCGTGAGGCACCCGACCCTGCTGGCGCCGAGCCGACGTCGCCGGATCGTCGCGACAGGTGCGGAGGCTCCGGTCGCGACCGTCTGACCGCGGGTGAAATCGGCACAGGTCCGCCCCGGCCGAAGGAGGCCGGGGCGGACCTGGATACGACGATGGTGGGATGGCCCGTTCCGGGCATACACCGCCGTCTGACGGAAGTCGCACGGCCCGTAGATTTTCCGATTGCTATGCCGACCAGTACAGATCCTCGCGGTAGGCGGCATGACCGGACGTAGTCTGCGATGGCCTACCCAGCGTCTCCGTCGACGTTATGTGCCTGCGATTCGGCCGACGAGGTGACCGGCAGTCCGCCCTGGAGTCCAGCACCCTGGGTAGTCGGGTAGCTCGACGCCGTTGATCGCGCGCTCGATCAACTCGGTGATGCGCCGGTGAAATCGGGGCTCGGCTCGGTGTGCGGTCCGGGGACGTCGCGGCTGGAGCAGTCCTACGCGACTGTCTCTACAGGCCGTCGGCTCCGACCCGGACACCGTTGCCGCGGTACTCGCCACTCAGAAGCGCATCGTCGCCGACCTAGGGCGCGTGTCAGCGGCCGCAGACCGTCCTGCCCCCGGCCACAGTTCCGCAGACGTTTTCGACACCGGCACCTTGGATCGGCTGCACAAGCTCGAGCAGGCCCGCGACCCGCAGGGCGTCTTCCGCGCCAGCTTCCCGATTTCCGGCTGAACCTTCGGCTTCGAAATCGAGGTAAGGCCAATCCCCGCACGAGGCGCAGTTGCCGCGAGACTCAGTCGGAGAAGACCGACCAGCAGATGCTGTCGCGCCGGGTCTGGTCTTCGATGACGAGGCTGCGGATGGAGTCTGGAAGCTGGGCGCGCTGCCAGTCGCGCTCGATCCGGCCCGCCTGGGGATTGTCGGGGTGAGCGCTTCGAACGGCTTTGATCGCGTATGCGGCGGCGCCGAGGTCGTGTTCGGCGACATGTCCGACGCATGCGGCTTGTCCGGCGGCGTAGGCGGCGAATCGGGCCGCGCCGGTCAGTGGGCGGGCGGCGCCCATCGCGTGTCCGCCCGCCGCGCGGGCACGCATCATCGGCATGTCGCCTCGCGCCCACGCTCTGGCTGCGGCGATGGCGTCCCGTGGGCGTGGATCGTCGGGCTGTTCGTGCTCGAAATAGCCGAGAACACGCTCGGCGCACGCTGCGGCCCACAGCGCGAGCAACTGATGGTCGGCATCGGTCAGCAAGCCACCTCGACGAATCGTCACCATCCGGGGATCTCGGACCTTCGGCAGGATCATCGCCCCTCCGACTGTCGCATCGGCGGGGTGCACGGCTGGTCCCGCAGACGGTTGTCGAGTTCGTGCACGAGCCGGCTGACCCGGTTCGTGCCCGCGCCGATCCTCGGATAGCGGCGCAGGACGTCGATCAACAGTGGCGTCGCGAGGCCAACGACGCACTCCACCGGGTCGCCATCGTGTTCGTCGCCGGAGCGCAGCTCGAACACCCGGATGGCGTGCGCAGATGCCCTCAGGATGTGGTTGACCTGAGCGGCATCTGCCAGCGGATGCAGGTAGGCCGACGCGGCGGCATCACCCGCGGCCATCGCGGCGTGAAACGGTACGGGCCCCGCCGCTTCTCTCCCAGCACGGTGAGCGGCAGTCGCCGTCACACGCTGAGCGCGAGAGCGGCGGTCTCCGCGGACGAACGCAGCCGCGGCGGCGAGCGCGTCGCGGGGCCTGCTGTCATCGGGGTGACTCGCCTCGAACAGCGGCAGTACCTGCTCCGCCGAGGTCACGGCAAAAGCCGTTACTGCCCTGATCTCATCCATCGTCAACGCGAAGTCCGGAATACGAGGCTTACGCCGGAGGGGAGGCTCTGACTGAACATTCACACCCCCTGATCGTAACTTTGAACATTCGATTGAACGTTGGGGTCGTATAGCCGGTGAATGCGAGCGAAAACCCTCAAAGTGGTCGCATCCGCCGCGGAATGACCGGGCAGTCGGGACGAGCATCCCCCACACTCGAGACGATCCCGGAACACTCCTCTCGGACTTGTCAGCCAGAAAGCCGCCAATGCCGGGTAGGAGCTACCGAGACTCCACGACGGGTCAGGTTGTCCGCGAAGTCCCGTTGCTTGGACGCAACCCCGTGCACCAGCATCACGTCACGAGCGCCGATCTCGGTGATGATCGACGACAGGCCGCGCCGATCGGCGTGCGCCGACAGCCCGAACTTCGCGACCCGCGCGTTCACCGTGAGCTCGTCACGGTCGAGCACGAACGTGGCCTGCCTCTTCGCCTCGGCTAGCTCGAGGAGCTCGAATCCGGGGGACTCCTCGTCCTGATAGCCGGCGATCAGTAGGGCCGCCTCCGGGTCCGGCAGGATCGACCGTGCCCACGTGACCGCAGGACCGGCTGTCAACATTCCCGACGTAGTCACTATGACTCCACGCCGGAAGGTGCGCAGCAGTTGCTGCCGTTCTCCGGCCCGCACCGCGGACACTTGATCGCCATAAATCTTCAGCGGCCGTACGGCCCCGGCGGTCTGCTCCTCGTAGATTTTCGCGATGTCCTTGGCCATCCCGTCGATGAGAACCGGTACGTCCGGCAGGCGGTCGCGCAGCGTCAGCGCGACTTCCTGGGCCCTCCCGAGCGCGAAGGCCGGCACCAGCACCCGCCCGCCGTTCGCCGCCGAGTCGCCGACGGTCTCGGCCACGATGCGCACGAACTTTTCCACTTCGGCGTCGCGATTCGAACTGTGATGCCCGCAGTATGTCGACTCGATCACCAGCAAGTCCGACCCGCGTGCCGCATCGGGCACCACCAGGCCGGGCACACTCATCTGCGCCAAATCGGACACGTCCCCGGTAACGGTGACCCGGTTCGGGCCGGCAGACACGACCACGCCGGCAGCGCCGAGGATGTGGCCTGCCGGGAATAGCGTGATCGTGACACCGTCAGCGACCTCAACGATCCGGCCGCATCGAACCTCACGGATGCGGCGCTGCGCGGCCACGACCTGCGCCTGCCCATACGGCGGCTCCGCCAGCGGTGCGTCATCCTCGACATAGGCGCCGCGGGATCGCTCGAACACCCGCACCGAGTCGTTCCACATCGTCGGCAGGATCGCCGCGGTCTCAGGGGTGCAGATAACCGGCACATTCGGGTATTCCGCGATCAACGCCGGCACGTAACCGGCGTGGTCGTTGTGCGCGTGCGTGATCACGATCGCGTCGAGCGACCCGGCCAGTGCCACGGCGATATGTTCCGGCCCAGCGTGGTCGATGCGCTTTTTGGGGCGCATCCCGGCGTCGATGAGGATCCGGACGTCACCGACGCTCACCAGCATGCAAGAGCCGCCGATGTCGGTGCCGCCGCCCAGCGGCGTCAGAGCGATCTCGCGCGGCTCACCTACCCACACCGGTTCAACCGGTGCCGGAGGCTCGAGCAGAGCGTTCAGGACCGACAGCAGCGAAGCCTGCGTCACACCAGTCTGCTCGAGCGCCGCGGCGATCCGCGAGTCGGCCGGCGTCACCGTCCGGGCATCCACGGCAGCCGCTGCGGCCGCACGCTCACGCGGGTCGATGTCGATGTCGTCGACAACCGAGAGTCCGACCGGCGCCGGGAGGATCGCGGCCTTCAACACCGTTGCCGCGGCCAGCACATCCGTGGCCAGCTCCGCCGCATGGGCACGCGCGGCAGCCAGCTCGGCTCGCAGCGCCTCGATGACAGCCAGCGCCTCGTCCCGATCTTCCTCGGCCATTGCGAGATCGAGACGTAAGCGGTCGGCTTCCCCACGGGCGTAGTCGCGCTGCACCCTCGCCTGGTCTCGGGCCGCACGGGTCTCGCTCAGGCGCCGCTCGAATCTTTCCCGCAGCCGCCGCGCCGCAGCAGGATCGAGCGCGATCGGTCCGCGCCCGTTGTCGACTGCGTGCTGCCCACCGTCGTCTGTGGTCTTCGCGGATGCCTTGGACCGGCCGCGAGGCGTCCGGACCGCACGAGGATTACGCAGCACCTGCGCCGCCGCGGCGCTGTCCGCCGCGTTGTCGCTCAGCAAAGCCACCAATTGCGGGTGGGTGCCGTCCAGCTCGTCGCGGTAGGTGTGCGCAAGCTCGGCCCGCAAGGTAGGCACTCTCGCAATGAGGTCGAGCAGGCCGGCCCGATTCACCCGCGAGAACGCCTGCGGGTCGATCTGTTGTTCGGCATAGAGCTGCGACTTCAAGGCCGCTCGAGCCGCGTCGAAGATCATCGCCTCGAGCAGCTGCGGCGCGGTCCGGCTCATCCGTGCACACGCTTGGTCGCGGCGACCATGACAGGCTCGAGCTTGAACTGTCTATCGTCGGGCAGCCCGACAACGAGACCGAGGACACGCAGCACCTCGAGCACGTCAGCCACGCCGCCGGTGTACCCGGCGGCGGCCACCGCGGTCGGGGTGAGTGCCTCCGAGGCTTCTTCGCCGCTGTCGCCGTGAAGTGCGAGGTAGTCCGCGAGCGTGTCGAGGTCGGCGTGCTCGTCCGCGACATTCCGCACGAGGAAGTCCCATGCCTGGCCGAGCGTGGCGTCACTGCGGACCCCGGACGCCTCGACCAGCTCCCGGCAACGCTCGACATCCATCAGGTGAGCTCGGATCTCGCGCAGCGGGTCGGAACGCAGTCCGGATTCGTGCTCGGTCAAGTCCTCGGCGATCTTGTTCAGCAGTATCGGCCAGCCTCCGGTTACCGCGAGCAACTCGTCGCGAGCCGCGTCGTCCTGGAACGGCAAGGTCGTCTCGGTCAGCCACAGCCGCAGATCGGTCCGGTCGTAACGGCGTAGCTCGGTCAGCCCGGAGGAGGTGTCCGACTCCCGCGCCGCGACCGGCCACATGGGCGCCTGCGCGGGCCAGGACACGAGCACGATTCCGAGAGTGCCACCGGAGTGTTTCGCGATCAGCTCCCGCGCCCGTGTCCACGTCGCCGACGCGACCTCAGGAGTGACGTTCTTCAAGTTCACGATCACGATGACGTGTCGACCGGCAGCCTTGAACGTCCCCCGCTGGCACACATCGGCCAGTGTCGCCGGGGTCGCGTCCCGCATCACGCTCTTCCGGTGCCCTGACACCGCATGCTCGTTCTCGTCCTGCAGTGCCCTCAGACACCGTTCGATCGTCAGGGCATGCGAGCCGATGACCTGGCGGACCTGACTGCGGGGTGCGAGCAGGTCGGCGATCTGTTGCGACGTCAACGGCCCACGCGTCGGGCCCTCCACGAACACCGGCCGCATCATGCTTCCGTCGAAGCTTTCCGGCAGTTCGATCGACTCGGCTTGATCGAGGACTGCCTCGACCTCCTCTTTGGCACCGAGGAGGTCGAGCACATTCGGCGTCCGCAGTCGGTACCCGCGGTTCGTGTAGGACAGCACACCGAGATCGACGCACTCGTCCAGCAGAGCCCGGAACTCGCCGGTGCGGACGTCTTCGGCGGAAAATCCGGTCGGCCACCAGGTCTCGCACTCCGCGCGCAGCTCGCTCGGCGTCATCGTCGCGTCGATGCCTCCAGCGTGAGCGTGGAGCGCGACGCTGTAAGCGATGATCTTGTACCGGGGGTCCAAGTCGAGAGTCCAATCGAAGCGCTTGCGGAACGACGTCCGCAGCCCCGCATCGGCCCACACCCGTTCGACATCATCGGCGTGCACGGTCTGCGGTGGCGCGCCCGCGGGCATCGGCGCGGCCTGCAGATTGCGCAGCAATTGCGCGGCGAACAGTTGGATGAGGGCGGGTTGGTTGTTCGCGAGCGCGAGGACGCGCGCGGCATGGTCGCGGTCGTCGAAGTGATACCCGAGCGCATGCAACGGACGAGTCAGCAGATCGTAGGCGGCCTGAGGAGCCAGTGGACCGACACAGACCGGCTCGCCGAAGTGTGCCAGCGGATGGTTCGCGAGGCGATCGAACCGGGCGGTTTGGTGCAGACCGGCGAAAACCACCTTCACCGCGCGCCCGGTCCGCTCCATCAGCTCCTTGAAATGGGTCACGTGGGTGAACATCCCGTTGACCGCCTCGGCATCGCCGTCGAGGAATTTGTCGGACTCGTCCAGCAAAAGCAGCAGCTGCCGTCCTGGGCGAGCCGAGATCCACTTTGTGACATGCCCTGTGAGCGCCCCGGCGACATCGCCACCCGGAATATCCTGCGGCACGATGTCTCGGGCGGCCAGCAGTGGCCACAGCGTCGTCCACACCGCGTCGACCGACACCGCTCTCCCGATCTTGAAGATCGACTCGTAGATCGCGTGCCGGTTGTGCTTGTCGTCGAACTGGCGAGCCGCTTCCAGCAGCAACGCCGACTTGCCGAGTTGCCTGCCGCCGTACACGATGCACGGGCCCATCATGTCGATGATCTTGGCGCGTTCGTCGTTGCGACCGTAGAACATCTCTTGACGAATACTCGCTCCGGGCACGTCCGGTGTGAACGGCGAGGACGCTGTGAACGGCAGCAGCGCCGCCATGGTGATCTCACGACTCGGTTCCGGCTGGCACGACAGATACGCGAACGCGGCGTCATCGATCACGATCGTTGTCGGCAGCCGCCGGTCGCTACGGAACAGACCCGCCAGCTCGCGGCGCGCACCGGAATCGAGCGTGCCGAAGTACAGCACGACGATGGAACGATCGCTCGGCTCCTCCCGCAGCATCTCTACGAGTTCGCGCGGGGTCGGACCGCGCCAAATGCCCAGCAGCCGCAACGAGTCACCCGACGGACTCATCCCCGACCCGAACGCAGGCAGCAGGGCTTTGCCGGAGGTGGCCCGTACGCCGTGCAAGTCCAGCCACGAACCGCGGCCGCCGGAGTGCCCACGCCGTGCGGGCGGAGTGGTCGACTTGTCGAACACGAACCCGACCTGTTCGAGGATCGACTTCACGTTGCTGATTCGAGCGTCGAACGACCGGGCCTGCGCAAGAAGTGTCCACTGCTCGATCCTGGACGCGGCCGTCGTTCCACGGCCGACCTGCCCGAGCTCGATCGTGGCGGAGGCCAGCGCGTCGGCGAGCGGACCGGCAGGGAGGTCGCCGGTCGATTTGCCCGCCTCCAGCACGCTGCCAAGCTGGGTGAGCATGGGGTGCACGCCCGCGCCGAGACTGCGACGGGCGTTGGCGAAGGTGTCCGGGAACGCCTCGAGAAACAGTGACAGGTGATCGATGGCCGCCCGCGGTCCAGGAAGTTGACCGCCGGAACGGATCGTGACCTCGTATTCCGCCGCGGTGGTCAAGTCACCTTTATCGATACACCGCTGGATCCGTTCGAGGGCGTCGGCAGGCATCCCGGTGGGGTCGAGCGCGTTTCGAGCGGCGGCGATGGACGACTCCACAATCGTGGTCCGATCGAGTTCGATCTTGTCGAGGCCGGCGAGCATGACGTCGAAGTCACTTCGAGTGCCGCGGTGTCTGCGCTGGTAGGCGCGTGCGCGGGTGGTGAGGTCGGTCCAGTCCTCGACGCGCAACCGACCGAACAGCCGGTCGGAATCGATACGAGCCGCGAGCGTGTCCGCGTTCTTGTCGACTTGGGCGATGGAGGCTTCGATGGCCTCGTCCCGCGCCGCCGACAGCCGCTGCGCGAGCTGGGGATTGCGTGGCCGCAACGTTTCGATGAGTAGCTGGGTACCTACCTGGTCGTGCCGCGCGGCGCGCGCGTCGAATGCCGCGATCCAGCCGACGTCTCCGGCGCGCAATGCGTCGAACGCGGTCACGACGTCCGCCACCTCGGGCGTACGGCGTGGCGTGAATGCCGGGTCGAGCTCCACATTCGGGGCGAGCGTCAACAGCCCGCCGAGGACGCGGTCCGACGGGATCTCCTGCCCGGCGACCGACTCGGTGCCCATGAGCAGGTCCAGCGCGTTGTTCAGCAGTTTCAGGCCGGCATCGGTCGCGGCGTCACGGGCCTCGTCCCCACTGTCACGCAGCTGATCCAGCTCGGCCAGCGCCTGCGCACGGACCGCGGCCACCTTCGTCCGCAACTCCGCGATCGGATCGGTCATCCACGTCCCCCCGGACGGCGACAAGTTCTCCGTTGCGATCACCCAGCGGGCGAGCAGCTCGGTGACATCGCCGGTCCACTCCAGCAGCTTGGCCCGTGACCTGGCCTCGATCCGCTTCCCGATTCGCTTGCTGCCGCGTGCGTGCGACACGGACCTGTCCAAGGCCTGCTCGAGACTACGAGGCGTGCGCAGCTCCGCCACACGAGCTCGGACGAATTGCAAGTCGTCCGGCGACATCGACCTGGACGCGACCATGCTGAGGGGTTCGCCGAGATACCCGCCTTCGGGTGCCATCCAGGTCTGCCACAGACCGGTAGCGGGGCCGTACTTGATCGTGCGATTCGGCGCGTTCTTCAGCTTGGTCGCTGCCTCCAAGGCGAGCGCTTCGTGCTCGGACGAGGCTTCGGCCGCTTCGATGACGGCATTGGCGTTGCGCGGAGTCAGGTATACCCCCGCATAGATGGCGGCTTGCAGCATTTCGGTCAGCTCGCCGACGGCGCCGCCGGAGCGGACGATGCTGGTGGTGGCGTCGCGCAGCGGATCGGATGCGCCAGCGATCGGGGACAGCAGGCCCGCGCGCACGGACGCGCCGTATACGAGCATCTGCGTACCAGGATGGTCTTTCAGGTCACTGGGTTCGAGGTCGGCGATGGTAGACGCGAACGCGGCGGCGTTCGACCCGGCGGAGGTCTTCATCGCGTCGGCCAGCGCCGCGAGCCGGTGCGCGGCTCGGATCGACGTGCCGGCATCCTCCGCGGTCTCGAGCCAGTACGCCAGCGACAGCTCACCGGAGCGCAAGAGCTCGCTGTACAGCGCGACCGGGTTGTGCCCATCCGAAGTGTCCGAGGCGGCAGCGGGGGCGGGGGCCGTGCGGGCCTGCGGCGGGCGGTGCGTCGAACGCGGCACCGGGACGGTGAAATTCAACTGTGCGACAACGTCGTCGAGCTCCAGCTCAGGCTGCTGAGGGGCAGACTGCTCAGCGGCCGGCATCGCTTCCCGCTGGTCGGCGACAGCGGCGTCCGCGGTCTCGTCGGTCGCGGTGTCGCCGCCGACCGGGGCCATCTCGGCGTCGGAGACGGGCTGGGGCGCGTCAACGTCGGCTGAACCCACACGCTTGTCATCCGCGGTCTCCGCCGGACCGTCCTGTGCTTGCTCCATGTCCAGGACATCGGGCGAAGCGTCGGCAGACCTCGGCTCGGCCATGTCGCCGATGGCGAATGTGCCCGGGTCGTTGACGAACATGAGCAGCGGAATCGCAGCAGGCACCGTGGCGGTGACCGTCCCGACGAGTTCGACGGCTCGCTGAGGGTCACGGCCCGCGAGCTCGATCAGCTCGAGCAGCGCCAGGAGGGCGCCGACAGTCTCCGCATCGCTGTCGCTGGTCACGTCGCCGGCCAGAGTTCGAACCCGCGCGATGTGGTCGGCAAGGAACAACGGCCCCGTCAACGTCGTGAGGCGCCGAACCCGCTCGATTCGCGCGGCGGCGGCGTCCACCTCGGCCGCGGCGTTCTCTGCCCGCCGCAAGGCCGCGCGCGCGGTCTCCAGGCTTGTGACCGGCTCGCCGCCGTCGACGGCCGCCGCAGCAGTCAACAGCCCGGACAGACTCACGGAAAATCCCGCGACACGGACGATGTCGGAACTCTCAGCCGGAACGCCGTCCGCGACCGTACGAGCCAAGGCAGGCAGGACACTGCTCACGAGCGCTTGCCGCTCCTGCTCCAGCCCCTCACATGCAGCGGTCAGTTCTGCCAGCACAGCTGGCTCTTTCCCGGTACGAAGTTCCCGGGTCGCGTCGGCCGAGAGTCGCTCGGCCAGTCCAGCCACTATGGACTCGAACGCGATTGCCGTAGCCGTCCCGAGCGCCCCGGTTTCCTCCGGTGTGTCGGTTTCGTCGGCGCCGGCATCGAAAGCCGCTAGATCGTCCAGGTCGGATAGGACGTCGACAAGCGTGGCCAACGACGCCGGCGCTTCCGGCAACAGCGGATACCGCTCGCGAACCTTTTGCCACACCTGCTGAGCGGCTTCGATCTGCACCTCGTCCCAAAATGTAGGCGGGTCAGCGAGCAGCCAGGCAAGGGCGGCCGTAGCCCCATCGTGCCCGGTTACCGCCATCGATGACCAGGCCGCTATCCGCGCCACTTGCGTCGATCCGAAGTCGTCTATGTCGAGCGCGTCTGGGTATAGCCAGCTGTCCTGCAGCGATCCGAGTACCTGTGTCAGCTCGTCCGGGTCCGCGCTGAGAATCGCGGCGAGCTGGCGTTCGGTCAGGTCGCTGGTCGGCGCGGTCGCCCGGATCGCTCCGTGGAAGCAGGTGTGGAGAATCCCCGCAGCCCGGTCGTCGTCGGCGCCGGCGAGGTTGGACAAAACAGCAACGGTCACGGCGGTCAGCGGCGCCCCGGCGCGAATCTTGAGGCATTTGTGAAGGAAGTTCATCTCGCGGCGAGTCAGCTTCGGGACCTCTGCGGTGAGGTCGGCCCGGCGGACCGCACTGGCTGCCGACTTCGCGATCCGGGCTCGCCGTAGGCTCCGGCACTCGTCCTCGGTAAGCCCGACGTCGCCCCCGAAAACCTGATCCTCGCTATCGGATGCAGTGCAGTCGCTCAAGACGCCCCCTTAGTTCACTGTAGCGTTGACGTTCCCGCGCTGAGGCGCGCGTCGCGTCCAGCTCGGCCGGGCCGAGTTACGCTCTGCGCCAACCCATCTCGCATAATCGTAGGGCGACTGTCCGGCGTTTCATGTCGCAAAGGAAAAATTGGTGCGGCTGTCTTCGCCTCATCGTTTCGGTTGCGCCGCAACAGTTACTGTGTCGGTATGCGGTGGGTGATCCTGGTGGGCGTAATGCTGGTCGCGAGTGCGTGCTCGCACTCCACCGAGGGAAAGCCGCAGCCGGTGGCGGGTGCGCAATCGTCCCAACCGAGCACGTCGGCAGCGGCGGCGGAGAGTCGATTGCAGGATCGAATCGCCTGGGTGAAGCAGGGATCATCGACCGATCTCGCGCCCTATCACTCCACCGCGCCCGAGGGTGGCCCGGCAACAGATCTGAAAGCCGATATCGCGTTCGTCAGTCCGACCCACAAGATCAGCTGTATCACCGGCACCGAACTCGGTTTCGACGGGTTCGACTGCATGGTGGAGCTGAAGGAACCGATGCCGGCGCCGGGCGAGGGCTACGGCCAATGGTTCGGCGGCTATGTGACGTACTCCGGAGACCGGTTGACAGTGGGCCAATTCCGCGGCGACCCAGGGCTTTTCGTCAACGGTGAGGGCCGGGTGCTGCCATACGACAGCACCATCACCTTCGGCGACTACTCCTGCCGGCTCGCCACGACCGGCCTCACCTGCGTGAACCCCGTCCAGGGCACTGGCGTGCAGCTGAGCAGCGAGGGCGTCGTCCCCCTCGGCTGCCTACGCGAACTCCCGGAAGCGGAACGTGAACCGACCGTCGGCCACGCCTATTCCTGCTGACCACCCCCCGAAACGCGAACGGCGCCGCTCCCGGAGGAGCGGCGCCGTGAGCGGCGATTCAGCGAATCACTTGATGATCTTCGTGACGCGACCGGCGCCGACGGTGCGGCCACCCTCGCGGATCGCGAAGCGCAGACCCTCGTCCATGGCGACCGGCTGGATCAGCTTGACGGACATCTCGGTGTTGTCACCGGGCATGACCATCTCGGTGCCCTCGGGCAGGGTCACAACGCCCGTCACGTCAGTCGTACGGAAGTAGAACTGCGGACGGTAGTTGTTGAAGAACGGGGTGTGGCGGCCGCCCTCGTCCTTCGACAGGATGTACGCCTGGCCCTCGAACTCGGTGTGCGGGGTGGTGGTGCCCGGCTTCACGACGACCTGGCCGCGCTCCACGTCCTCACGCTTGATACCACGGATCAGCAGACCGACGTTGTCACCGGCCTGGCCCTGGTCGAGCAGCTTGCGGAACATCTCGATACCGGTGACCGTGGTCTTGGTGGTCTCCGGACGGATGCCGGTGATCTCGACTTCCTCGTTGACGTTGATCACGCCGCGCTCGACACGACCGGTGACGACGGTGCCACGACCGGTGATGGTGAACACGTCCTCGATCGGCATCAGGAACGGCTTGTCGGTCTCGCGAACCGGGTCCGGGATCGACTCGTCGACCGCGTTCATCAGCTCGAGCACCGACTCGGTCCACTTCGGGTCGCCCTCGAGCGCCTTCAGACCGGAGACCCGCACGACCGGCGCGTCCTCGTCGAACTCCTGCGAGGCCAGCAGCTCGCGGACCTCCATCTCGACGAGCTCGAGGATCTCCTCGTCGTCGACCATGTCGGCCTTGTTCAGCGCGACCAGGATGTAGGGCACGCCGACCTGACGGGCGAGCAGCACGTGCTCACGGGTCTGGGGCATCGGGCCGTCGGTGGCGGCGACCACGAGGATGGCGCCGTCCATCTGCGCCGCACCGGTGATCATGTTCTTGATGTAGTCGGCGTGACCCGGCGCGTCGACGTGCGCGTAGTGGCGCTTCTCCGTCTGGTACTCGACGTGGGAGATGTTGATCGTGATACCACGAGCCTTCTCCTCCGGCGCCTTGTCGATCTGATCGAACGCGAACGCCGCGTTCAGATCCGGGTACTTGTCAGCCAGCACCTTGGTGATCGCTGCGGTCAGCGTGGTCTTGCCGTGGTCGACGTGACCGATGGTGCCGATGTTGACGTGCGGCTTCGTCCGCTCGAACTTCGCCTTCGCCACTGTTTTGTCCTCCTGGACTTGTTGGTGCGTGCAATTGCAGCAGTGCGGGGTCATCCCCGCGGTCAACGGGGAAAGGGTTTACAAACGCCCGGGAGTCATTACTCGCCGGTCGCCTTGGCGATGATCTCCTTCGACACGTTGGCCGGAACCTCCGCGTACGAGTCGAACACCATGGAGTAGTTCGCCCGGCCCTGGGTCTTCGACCGCAGGTCACCGATGTAACCGAACATCTCCGAGAGCGGAACCAGCGCCTTGACGACACGGGCACCACTGCGTTCCTCCATGGCCTGGATCTGACCACGGCGGGAGTTCAGGTCGCCGATCACGTCGCCCATGTAGTCCTCGGGCGTCGTGACCTCGACCGCCATCATCGGCTCGAGGATCACCGGACCGGCCTTGCGGGCCGCTTCCTTGAGCGCTTGCGCGCCCGCGATCTTGAACGCCATTTCCGACGAGTCGACGTCGTGGTAGGCGCCGTCGAGCAGCGTGACCTTCAGGTTCACCAGCGGGTAGCCGGCGAGCACACCGTACTGCATGGCGTCCTGGGCGCCCGCATCCACCGAAGGGATGTACTCCTTCGGCACGCGGCCACCGGTGACCTTGTTCTCGAACTCGTAGTGCGCGCCGTCCTCGCCGACGAACGGCTCCAGCGCGATGATCACCTTCGCGAACTGGCCGGAACCACCGGTCTGCTTCTTGTGCGTGAACTCGAGCTTCTCGACCTTCTTGGTGATCGTCTCGCGGTAGGCCACCTGCGGCTTACCGACGTTCGCCTCGACCTTGAACTCGCGCTTCATGCGGTCGACCAAGATGTCGAGGTGCAGCTCGCCCATACCGCCGATGACGGTCTGGCCGGTCTCGGCGTCCAGCTTGACCGAGAAGGTCGGGTCCTCTTCGGAGAGGCGCTGGATCGCGGTGCCCAGCTTCTCCTGGTCGGACTTGGTCTTCGGCTCGATGGAGACCTCGATGACCGGGTCCGGGAAGGTCATGGACTCGAGCACGATCTGGTTCTGCGGATCGCACAGGGTGTCACCGGTGGTGGTGTCCTTGAGGCCGATGACCGCGTAGATGTGACCGGCCGAAGCCGCGCCGACCGGGTTCTCCTTGTTGGAGTGCATCTGGAACAGCTTGCCCAGACGCTCCTTCTTGCCCTTGGTCGAGTTGATGACCTGGGCGCCGGAGTCGACCTTGCCGGAGTACACGCGGACATAGGTCAGCTTGCCGAAGAACGGGTGCACCGCGATCTTGAACGCCAGGGCCGCGAACGGCTCGTCGGCGCTCGGCTTGCGGGTGAGCAGTTCCTCTTCCTTGCCGGGCACGTGGCCGGTGGTGGCCTCCACGTCCAGCGGCGAGGGCAGGTAGTCGATGACCGCGTCGAGCATGGGCTGCACGCCCTTGTTCTTGAACGCGGAGCCGCACAGCACCGGGTAGAGCTCGGAGGTCACCGTCAGCTTGCGGATGGCGCCCTTGATCTCTTCGACGGTCAGCTCTTCGCCGCCGAAGAACTTCTCCAGCAGCGCCTCGTCCGACTCGGCGACGGTCTCCAGCAGTTCCTGGCGGTACTGCTCGGCCTGCTCCTTCAGGTCGTCCGGGATCTCGACGACCTCGTACTGCTCACCGAGCTTGGTCTCGCCACGCCAGACCTTGGCGTTGTTCTCGACCAGGTCGACGATGCCTTCGAAGGTGTCCTCAGCGCCGATCGGCAGCTGGATGACCAGCGGCTTCGCGCCGAGGCGGTCCTTGATGGTCTGCACGGTGAAGTAGAAGTCGGCACCGAGCTTGTCCATCTTGTTGACGAAGCAGATCCGCGGCACGTCGTACTTGTCCGCCTGACGCCACACCTGCTCGGACTGCGGCTCGACGCCCTCCTTGCCGTCGAACACCGCGACGGCGCCGTCGAGCACGCGCAGCGACCGCTCCACCTCCACGGTGAAGTCGACGTGCCCGGGGGTGTCGATGATGTTGATCTGGTTGTCTTTCCAGAAGCACGTGGTAGCCGCGGAGGTGATGGTGATACCACGCTCCTGCTCCTGCTCCATCCAGTCCATCGTGGCGGCGCCGTCGTGGACCTCACCGATCTTGTAGGTGATGCCGGTGTAGAAGAGGATGCGTTCGGTTGTGGTCGTCTTGCCCGCATCGATGTGGGCCATGATGCCGATGTTGCGGACCTTGTTCAGGTCGGTGAGCACGTCCTGTGCCACGGAAATCTTCCCCGCTCGTAGCTAGTTGGGATTATCGGGGACGACCCTGTGGTCGCCTCTATGTCAACGCAGGAAGCGGCCGGTGAGTGCCGCCTCCTGCTGTGCCTCCCGACCCAGACGACGGGCCGGGCAGACGTCACCAGCGGTAGTGCGCGAAGGCCCGGTTCGACTCGGCCATCTTGTGGGTGTCCTCGCGGCGCTTGACCGAGGCGCCGAGGCCGTTGCTGGCGTCGAGCAGTTCGTTGGCCAGGCGCTCGACCATGGTCTTCTCCCGGCGCGCACGCGAGAAGTTGACCAGCCAGCGCAGGGCCAGGGTGTTGGCGCGGCCCGGACGGACCTCGACCGGAACCTGGTAGGTGGCGCCACCGACGCGGCGGGGCTTCACCTCCAGCGACGGCTTCACGTTGTCCAGCGCGCGCTTGAGGGTGACGACCGGGTCGGTGCCGGTCTTCTCGCGCGCCTGCTCCAGCGCACCGTAGACGATGCGCTCTGCGGTGGACTTCTTGCCGTCCAGCAGGATCTTGTTGACCAGCTGAGTGACCAGCGGCGAACCGTAGACCGGGTCGTTGATCAGCGGACGCTTGGGTGCGGGGCCCTTGCGTGGCATATCAGCTCTTCTCCTTCTTGGCGCCGTAGCGGCTGCGGGCCTGCTTGCGGTTCTTCACACCCTGGGTGTCGAGCGAGCCGCGAATGATCTTGTAACGAACACCGGGGAGGTCCTTCACACGACCGCCGCGCACGAGCACCATGGAGTGCTCCTGCAGGTTGTGCCCCTCGCCCGGGATGTAGGCCGTGACCTCGACCGAGCTGGTCAGGCGAACACGCGCGACCTTGCGCAGCGCGGAGTTCGGCTTCTTCGGGGTCGTGGTGTACACGCGGGTGCACACGCCACGACGCTGCGGGCTCCCCTTCAGGGCCGCGGTCTTCGTCTTGGCGACCTTGTCGCGGCGCCCCTTGCGGACCAGCTGGTTGATGGTTGGCATAGACCGGCTTTCCTTATTAGTTAACGCGGTGTGTGGACTTCATGTCTGTTTTGTTCGCGGCGCTCCCGGGGCCCTTCGCGGAGGCAAGCTTCCACTGCAGGGCCCGTCGTTCACATCGCTGTCATCGAGCTTTCACTCGCACGTCCGGCCACGTTTCTCGCGTCCCGAGGTCGGGCGTGTCGCGCGCGGCGCGGAGCCCTTATTCCGGGCACGCTGGAGTCGTCGGCCGCTCTCGCTGGCCTACGGTCACGCACGAACTTGCCCGCATGCTTCCGGGCACAGCGGTCCACGATACCCGTGGCCGGGACACAGGGTCAAAGCGGGTCGGCTCGACGAGCATTCACCTGGCCAGGTTCAGGGTCAATTCCATCAGCTTCTTCGCCGCGTCGCACGGATCGGGGTGCGCCGAACCGGGGCGGTAGTTGATCCACCAGCCGATCACCCCGTTGTCCGGTGCGCTCGCCGTCACACCGCAGGAATCCGGGTCCTTCGGCCTGCGGATCTGCAGCGCCAGCGAACTCTGGATGGTGATGTTGGTGGTCTCGTAGCCGAGTTTGTTGTTCGTCTGCTTCTCGTTGCTGAGCGTCCCGTTCTCGTACCAGTTGAGTGTCGCCATCCCGTTGCCGCCGGGCGCGCCGACGAGGTCCCACATGCACACCGCGCCGAAGAACGACTCGCTGACCGTGACGCTCTCGCCGATGGCCTTGCCGATCTGATCCTCGGACAGGATCTGGCATTCCCGCAGCAACTTGTCCAGCCTGGTGTTCACGGGCTGGCTTCCGCCGACGGGCTGTGGCGAACCGGGCACCACTTGACCGCACCCGCCCGCGGACAACGCCACCGCCACCGCCGCGGCGGCCACCGCGCCGCGCCCGCGCAGAACTCGTCGCACGTTCATCCCCTGCCCCTCACTGCATCCGCTGCAGAGTCAGCTCGGCGAGAGCGCGGCTACGATCGCACGGATTGCCGGACACGGCGCCGAACTGTCCGATGTTCGTCGACCACTCGAAGAAGTCGTCACCGAGCTGCACCGCCAGATCGCAGATCGCTCCGCTCGGATCCAAGGCGGCGAATCCGTCGCGCCCGCCGATCTTTATCGGGTCCGGCGCCCGCCCGTTCACCGTCACCCAGGCCCGCTCCCGCTCGATCGGACTACCCCGATACGAAGCGAAAGTGATACTGGGAGAACCGATTCCAGCAGATTGCCAGTTGCAGCCGACCGCGTTGCGGAACACCCCCGAGATCCGGCCGAGACCGCCGAGAGTGCGCACCTCGTCATCGGTCACGTGCCCGCACTCCCCGACGAACGGACCCAGCGCAACCACTTTGGGCGCCGGACGCGACGGACCGGAGTCCTCGGCGTCTCCGCCCGAACCGCAACCCGCCAGTGCGAGTACCAAGGCTGTCGCGGTCACGACCGCCGACTTGATCCGCATGGAATGAACTCTACCGATTACGCGCCGGGCGGACGGTCCGACGAACACGGCCCGGCAGCGCGGTGAGCGCCGACCGGGAGACCCGAACGCAGCCTACAGATTGCCGCGAGCTTGCTGTTCGCGCTCGATCGCCTCGAACAGGGCCTTGAAATTGCCCTTGCCGAAACCGAGGGAGCCGTGGCGTTCGATGAGTTCGAAGAAGACCGTGGGGCGGTCGGTGAGGGGTCTGGTGAAGATCTGCAGCAAGTAGCCGTCCTCGTCGCGGTCGACCAGGATGCCGCGGCGCTGGAGTTCTTCGACCGGGACCCGGACCCGGCCGATGCGGGCGCGCAGTTCGGGATCCTCGTAGTAGGCCGCCGGCGTCTCCAGGAACTCGACGCCCTCTTGGCGCAAGGCGTCGACACAGGCGAGGATGTCGCCGGTGGCGAGCGCGATGTGCTGGACTCCCGGACCGCGGTAGAACTCCAGGTACTCATCGATCTGCGAGCGTTTCTTGCCGACGGCGGGCTCGTTGAGCGGGAACTTCACTCGATGGTTGCCGTTGGCCACTACCTTGCTCATCAGCGCGGAGTACTCGGTGGCGATGTCGTCGCCGACGAACTCGGCCATGTTGGTGAAACCCATGACGCGCCGATAGAACTCGACCCACTCGTCCATCCGCCCGAGTTCCACGTTGCCCACGACGTGGTCGATCGCCTGGAACAACCGAGCCGGAGCGCCGTCGCGCCGCCGGTAGTTGGAGCGGCGCGCGACATAGCCGGGCAGGTAGGGCCCGTAGTAGCGGGAACGGTCGACCAGCGTGTGCCTGGTGTCGCCATAGGTGGCCAGGGCGGCCGAGCGAACCGTGCCGAAGTCGTCGGTCTCGTCGTGCGGTTCGACCAGGACGGTGGCGCCGTGGGTGCGCGCCCACGCCACACAGCGGTCGACGTCGGGCACTTCCAGCGCGATGTCGACCACGCCGTCGCCGTGCCGATCGTGGTGGGCGACCAGCGGACTGTCCGGGTCGACCGCTCCGGTGATCACGAAACGCGCCGCGCCGCTGCGCAGGACGAACGCCTTGTGGTCGCGATTGCCGGTCTCCGGACCGGAGTACGCCTCCAGCCGCATGCCGAACGCGGATTCCAGGAAGTGCGCGGTCTGGGTGGCGTTGCCGACCACCCAGACCAGAGCGTCCCATCCGATGACCGGAAACGGATCACCGCTGTTGTCGTGCTCGACCAGCCCCACCAGCGTGCGCAGTTCGCCGTCGCTGGGACCGGCGCCGGACCGGACTTCCCGCAGGTGCTCGATGGTCATGTTCCAAGGAAATCGCCGGGTCCGCCGGATAGGCAACAGCATCGATTCTCGATAGACAGGGTGGCGAATTCGGCTAGCAAACGACGCCTGATGCTGGACAATTTGAATAGCAGGCAGGCCAGGCGGCGAGCCCGGCCCGGTGCCGGAACGGAGGCCGTCATGGCGCGCACATCGGCGAAGCTCGACGAGCTCGATCTCGCCATCCTCACCGCGATGCACGAGTACCAGAAAGCGGGCATCCTCGAACTGTCCCGCCGGACCAGAGTGGCCAGGGCCACCGTGCAGTCCCGGATCGCGCGCATGGAGGAGTCCGGCGTGATCGCCTCCTACGACCCGCAGATCGACGTCACCGCGGCGGGGTTCGACGTGCAGGCGTTCGTCACGCTGGAGATCGCCCAGGGTGCGCTGGACACGGTGGCCTCCGAACTCGACGCCATCCCCGGTGTGCTGGAGGCCTACGCCACGACCGGCACCGGCGACGTGCTGTGCCGGATCGGGGCCGACTCGCACGCGGGGTTGCAGGCCGTGCTGCTGAGCATCGACCGGACGTCCTCGGTGGTGCGTTCACACAGCGTCATCGTGCTCTCGACCGTGGTGGCACGCCGGGCACTGCCCCTGCTGCGCACGCTGAGCCCGACCGGGACCGCCAAAGCGCCCGCCTACCGACCGGCCCGCGAGCCGTAGCAGGTCAGGGGCGCAGGTCGGCGTGGACGTCGAGGATTTCGACGCTTCCCTGCTTGTCGCCCTCCAAGAAGCCGAGCAGAGCGTGCGCCTCCGCCTCGACATCCGCGCGCTCCGCCGCCGTCCACTTGCGGGTCGGACTGATGCGGAGCCGGGCGGCGCTCGCGTTCGTGAAGACCTTGTACATACCCGCGAGGAAGCCGTCGACCAGCACCGGGGACACCTGAGCGGCGAACGCGCGCAGCGGAGGGGCCGCGCCGTCGGGCACGATCCGGGTCCGGTCCCGGTGCGACAGCACGGCGTTGTCGTACCAGCCGAGCAGCCGCACCGGAGCGGGGACGTCCGGATCGGCGAGTTCGCCGTCGGCGACGTCGTAGAGCGTGCGACCGCGCTCGTCGGTGTAGGCGCGGACCCGATCGCCCAGTTCCGCCACGGCCTGCTTCATGCCGAGCAGCTTCGACCAGGTCTGCATGTCCATGGTGCTCGCGGGGCCGAAAGCACGCAGGTACCGGAAGATCAACTCCGCCAATGGATATGCGGGGTCCAGCGGCGTGCCCAACCAAGGCTCCACCCGCGACCAGACCGGTCTGCTGTTGTCCTTCCACTTGCCCCGCGGCGGGGTCTGCAACACCGGCAGCTGGTACAGCCAGGTCTGCACGACCGCGCCCGGGTCGCGGTCGGGGTACAGCTCGGCGGCGCGGGCGCGCAGGTCGGCCGCGGACATCGGCTCGTCGCCGAGCGTCGCTTCGCCGTGCCCGCGCACCTCCTCCGGATCCAGCCCGACCATCGCGCCGTAGTTGAAGCCCTTGCGGAAGGGCACTTTCTCCAGCTCCGGCTGCACGTGGGGAGCGATCCGCACCGCGTCGGGCGGCGTGACCAGGTGAATGGTGCCGCGCATCAAGGTGATCCGGACCAACGACCGGGCCTCCAGCGCCTCGGACACCGTCGCCGGATCGAAGGCCGCGACGCGGCTGAACAATCCGACGAACGGCGGCAGCGAATCCTGCGCCTGCAAACCGACGAGATGCTCGCACATCTCGTGCACCGTCAGTGACGAGCGCTCGAGCAGATGCTGGCGAGCCAGCAGGGTCCGGTTCAGTACCCGGGTGGACAGCTTCACGACGCGGGGCCGGTCTCTACGTCAGCGCAGCGTGACCACGACCTTGCCGGTGGCCGTCCGGTTGTCCAGCGATGCGACCGCCTCTGCGGCCTTGTCCAGCGGGTACAGCACCGGCTCCGGCGGCGCGATCTTGCCGGAGGCCAGCAGCGGTTCCACCTCGGCCCACTGCTCCTGCAGGTAGCCCGGATGCGACATCACCCACTCGCCCCACGCGGCGCCGGTCACCTCGACGTTCTTCAGCAGCAGCCGGTTGACCTTGACCGTCGGGATCTCGCCCGCGGTGAATCCGACGACCAGCAACCGGCCCGCGGAGGCGAGCGAGCGGATGCTGTCGGTGAAGCGGTCGCCGCCGACCGGGTCGAGCACGATGTCGACGCCGCGGCCGCCGGTCAGTTCCTTCACCGCGGCAAGCCAGCCGTCGGTCAGCACGACGTCGGTGGCGCCGTTGGCCCGCGCGACCTCGGCCTTGGCCTCGGTGCTCACCACGGCGATCACCCGGCCCGCTCCGAGCGCGGCCGCCATGCGCAGCGTCGAGGTGCCGATGCCGCCCGCGGCGCCGTGCACGAGCACCGTCTCGCCTTCCGCCAGCCTGCCCCTGGTACGCAGGCAGAAGTGCACGGTCAGGTCGTTGAACAGGATGCCTGCGCCCGCCTCCAGCGAGACGTTGTCGGGCAGGCGGAACACCATCTGGGTCGGCGTCACGGCCGTCTCGGCCATCGCGTTGCCGAGCATGGTCAGCGCGATCACCCGGTCACCCGGGCGCACGTGCGCGTCCTCGGGGGCTTCCCGGACGATGCCCGCGACCTCGCCGCCGACGACGAACGGCAATTCGGGCTTCATCTGGTACAGGCCGCGCGTCATCAGCACGTCGGGAAAGGCCACGCCGGCCGCGTGCACGTCGATCACAACGCCTCCCGGGAATGCCACCGGCTCCGGGATGTCCACGATCTGGACCGCTTCCGGTCCTTCCAGCTTGCTGACCTGGGCTGCGCGCATGTGCCGACCTCTCTGTCCTCGCACCGGCCTGATCCGCGCCGGCGCCACACCGACAACATAACCGGCCCGGTCCGGCGACGCCCGTCCGGACGCCCGATTTTGCTATGCTGGCCGCGACCTCGCGGTCGGGAGGGAAGGGGGATTCATGGTCGAGCAAAACCAGTCACAACCTGCGACGACGATGCAAGTCGATCCGGCGGCGCTGCGCTCGTTCGCGCAGACGCTGCACACGGAGGCCACCTCGGTCGCCGGCCTCGGCGGCGAGGGTTTCGCCGCCGCGGTCGGGGCGCTGCCCGGCACCGATTTCGGCTCGGTGGCCCAGCGCGCGAACGACGCCGCGCACCGCTGCCTGGAGCGAATCGGCTCGCGGCTCACCACGATCGCCGACAACCTGCACAACGCCGCGGGCAAGTACGAGCTGGCCGAGGACGATTTCGCGGCGAAGCTCCGCACCATAGGACTCCAGGTGCCATGACCCTCACCATCCCAGACGTCGAGAACTGGCAGCCGGAGCAGCTCACCGCGGCGGGCGCGCTCGCCGAACGGATGTCGCAGGGCCTGGACACCGCGGTCGGCAAGGGCGCGGACGACACGAAAGCGCTCGCCGACGCCCAGCAGTGGTCCGGCGCCGCGGGCGACGCCGCGAACGCCAGGATGCAGACCGAGAAGACCCGCGCCTCCTCCGTGAGCGCCGCACTGCTCGAACTGAAGACGGCCTTCACCACCCAGGTGCAGAATCTCACCGAGGCGAAAGCCAAGGTGGTGAGCCTGCGCGACGACGCGCTGAATCAGACCCCTCCGTTCGATGTCGCGCCCAACGGCACCGTGGACGCCAAGACGCGCATCGACTACCTGCGCTCGCACGCGGACAAGGCCGACGTCGAAGGCCTCGTCTTCCAGGAAGCGCTGCAGGCGGCCTCGCGGACGTGGGAACTGACCAACGCTCTCAAGACCGCCGAAGACGTGGCGAACCAGGCGAAGACGCAGGTCGAGGGCGCGGTCGGGAAGCTGGAGGCGGCTTTCGCCGGGCTGGGTGAGCCCGCCGCCAACGTGCCCGCGGCTCCCACCGCGCCCGCCGCCACCGCACCCGCCGCCGCGTCGGGAACTCCGGTGGCCTCGTCGCACCAATCGAGCCAGCTCACGTCCGGACACCACAACTCCGGCTCCCCGCACGGCATCTCGTCCGGCACGCCGTACCACGGCAGCCCGAGTTCGTCCGCGCCGTCCGGCCCCATGCCGACCGGCGACGTCGCGCAATGGATCGCCCAAGCGAAGCAGAAGCTCATCGCGATGGGTTACAACCCGGCGGACATCGACGAGCGGGCCATCGCGCTGATCATCGAGCACGAGTCCGCGGGCAATCCGTACGCGGAGAACCGCTGGGACAGCAACTGGGTGGCCGGGCACCCGTCCAAGGGCCTGATGCAGACCATCGACAGCACGTTCAACGCCTACAAGGCGCCCGGCCACGACGACATCTGGAACCCGGTCGACAACATCATCGCCGGCGTGCGGTACTCCATCGACCGCTACGGCTCACTCGGCAACGTACCCGGCGTGGCCGCCGTGAATTCGGGCGGCGCGTACCAGGGTTACTGACCGGCGCGCGGCCATGCCCCACGCCCGTCGAGCCCGGCGACCGTGCGCCGCGTGCGCGCAAGACCCCGTTTTTGCTGGCCCACGTCCCGGCTGACGGACTATTAAGGAGGTACGGACGGCTCGACGCGAGGGTGTGACGTACGCCCCGTAAAGTCGTCACAACAGCACCGCACGAAGAAAACGCGGCACACCGTGCAGCGCGAGGAGCACAAGTGTCACTCGATCAGCCACTCGCCCCGCTTCCCCAGGAGGGCATGGGCTTTGCTTCGGCGTGGCCCGTCCGGGCTGGCGATGTGGATCCCTACGACCGGTTGCGGTTCGACGCCGTCGCCCGCTACCTGCAAGATATCGCCTGGGAAAATCTGCATAGCACCTTCTTCCACCGCACCGACCCGAACTGGATCGTCCGGCGCACCGTCATCGACGTGATCCGGCCGATCCTGTGGCCGGACGAGGTGCACCTGCTGCGGTGGTGCTCGGCGATGTCCACCCGGTGGACCAATATGCGCGTGCGGATCACCAGCGGAAACGGCGGGTTGATCGAGACCGAGGGCTTCTGGATCAACATCAGCGAGTCCACCGGCATGCCCGCCAGGATCAGCGACGAGGGCCTCGCCTACCTCGCCCGCACGTCCACCGAACACCGCCTGCGGTGGCGGCCCTACCTGACCGACGCCACACCGCCGGAGTCGGACACCGACCTGCCGTTCCCCGTGCGCGCCACCGATATCGACCAGTACAACCACGTCAACAACGCCTGTTACTGGCAAGCGGTGGAACAGTTCCTGGTGGAATATCCCAAGCTGCTCGCGGGCCCGCATCGCGCGGTGATCGAATACGTGGCGCCGGTGCTGGCACGTCAGCACGTGAGCGTCCGCAGCCGGTACGAACCGGGCGACCGGACCGGCCAGCCGGTGCTGCGGCTGTGGTTCGTGGTCGGCGGGACCACCACGACCGTGGTCCGCATCATGCCGTTGCCGGGCTCCCCCGGCTCCCCCGCCTCTCCGAGTTTTTAGGCCGTACCAGTCGCGAACCGCGGGAGTCACGTTCAGGTCCTGCGTTGGGTGGCGCTCGGTTTTCGGGCGTACCCGGTGAGTTACCCATGTCCTTGCGAGATCAGTCGACCGGTTCTCGCCGAGATGATTCGCCTTGGTGGCGACCACGGCGAGTGTGCGCAACGGCCCGAAGCCCGCTCGCCCGCGACCACGTCCGCGGAGGCGCGATCGGCGCGTACTCATTTTTCTCTACGGCCGATACTCGGGGCCACATCGGCACCGTCTTGCGAGTGGAGCCGGTCGGGCGCGGGTGGTCCGACCGGCGTCCTGGATCGTCAGCCGCGGGCGGCTTTGAGCAGGTCTTCGCGGGTGGTGAACTTGACCCGGGGTCGGCCCGCGGACTTGCCCGCGGCCTTTTCCGCCTGGTCGATCGCTCGCCAGCCCGCTCGGTCCACCAAGTCGGCCTGACGCTCGGTGAGCAGCGCCTTGAGCGCGGCGCGGTCGGCCTGCGGCGCGGCCAGTTTGCCCGCGGTGAAGTCGGCGAGCAGGTGCTCCACCGTCTCCTCGGCGTCGGTGCGGTTGGAACCGATGACGCCGCGCGGTCCCCGCTTGATCCACCCGCTGACGTACACGCCGCTCAGCAGCGTCCCGTCCGCGCCGACGACCCGGCCGTGCTCGTTCGGCACGACGCCGCGCCGCTCGTCGAACGGCAGTTCGCCGATCCGCTCGCCGCGGTAGCCGATGGAGCGCAGCACCAGCGAGGTCTCGATGCTCTCGGTGCGGTCGGTCGGCCGCGCCACGAGCTGACCGTCCTCTTCGAACAGCTCGTTGTGCACGACCTCGATGGACCCCACCCGATCGGTGCCGGTGAGCGCGGCGGGCGAGGTCAGATAGCGGAACACGATCCGCTTGTTGCCCTCGGCCCTGCGACCGCCCGCGTACTCCTTGGCCAAGGTGTATTTCAGCGCCAGCGACGGCTCCACCTGCGGGTCGTCCACGAGCGCCTGGCTGGCGTGGTCGAGTCGCAGATCACTCTCGTCCACGACGACGTCGACGCCCTTCAGATGCGCGAGCGCGAGGAACTCCGGCGAGGTGTAGGCCGCCTGCAGCGGGCCGCGCCTGCCGAGCACGACCACCTCGCGAATGTTGCTCTGCCGCAGGGCCTCCAGCGCGTGGTCGGCGATGTCGGTCTTGGCGAGTTCGTCCGGATCTACGGTCAGCACCCGCGCCACGTCCAAGGCGACGTTGCCGTTGCCGACGATCACCGCGCGCTCGCCGGACAGATCGAAGCTCCGGTCGGCGTAGTCGGGATGGCCGTTGTACCAGGCGACGAACTCGGTGGCGGAGTGGCTGCCAGGCAGGTCCTCGCCGGGGACGCCCATCCTGCGGTCGCTCGACGCGCCGACGGCGTAGATCACGGCGTGGTGGTGGCGCAGCAGTTCCTCGTGCGAGATGTGCGTGCCCACTTCGACATTGAGGTAGTACTGCAGCGTCTCGCGGCGGAACGCGGACTCGAACATGCCCGAGACCGTCTTGGTGCCGGGATGGTCGGGCGCGACGCCCGCCCGCACCAGACCCCACGGGGTCGGCAGCCGGTCGAACATCTCGATTTCCACGTCGGCCCTGCGCAGCAGCTCGTCGGCCGCGTAGCAGGCCGCGGGCCCTGCGCCGACGATCGCGACGCGCAGGGTGCCCAGCTCCTTCGGCGGACGCGAGGGCGTGACGATCGGATCGAAGTTCGACTCCAGCGGATGCCGTTGGAAATAGGCGGCATTGATGTCGCGGAATCGCGCCAGCGAAGCGGTCAGGTCGTCCTCGGAGAAGATGGCCTCCACCGGGCACGCGTCGACACAGGCGCCGCAGTCGATACAGGTGTCGGGGTCGATGTAGAGCATCTCGGTCGTCGCGAACTCCGGCTGGTCCGGAGTGGGACGGATGCAGTCGACCGGGCACTCGGAGACGCAGCTGGCGTCGTTGCAACAACGCTGCGTGATTACGTAGGCCATATTGTGCTGATCCTCGAAGAAGTACGTGGGCTGTGGCCACCCAGGGGTTGTGGTGGACAGATGAGCGGCGTCCCGCACGTCCGTCGCGAGGGTCGCCCGCGGCAGTTCGTGATGTGATGCCGCTTTCAGTTTGCCTCGAGTGTGGTCCGGACCTCTCCCCCGGAGGGCTTACCGTATCCCCATGGCGCGGACTCTGATCCTCATGCGGCACGGCAAGTCGGCCTATCCGGAGGGCGTCGACGATCACGAGCGACCGCTCGCGCCGCGGGGCAGGCGCGAGGCCGGACTCGCCGGGGAGTGGTTGCGCGCGACCCAGCCTCCGATCGACGCCGTGCGCTGCTCCACCGCTATCCGCACCAGGCAGACGCTGTCCTCGACCGGGATCACCGCGCCGGTGGTCTTCGAAGCGGGGATCTACGAGGCCGCGCCGGAAACGCTCATCGAGCTGGTCCGCCTCAGCGACGACGACGTGGCGACACTGCTGGTGATCGGGCACGCGCCGGGCATGCCGTGGACGGCTTGGGAACTGGCGAGCAATCGCGACAGCGCCCCCGCGGTCGAACTCAGCCGGAAGTTCCCGACCTCAGCGCTCGCGGTGCTGCGCTTCGATCGCGACTGGGCCGACGTCGATCCGGGTACCGGAGAGCTGGTGCAGTTCCACATTCCGCGCTGACCGCACGCGCGGTCAGCGCAGTAATCTGCCGCCGACCACGACGACCCCACCGAGCACGAGCAGCAGCGCGAACGCGGCGAGTCCCCCGAACAACCACCACACCACGCCGAGCGCGAGCGCGAACGGCGCGACCGCTATCGCGGTGATCACCGGGCTTTCCTTGACCGTCGCCCAGGCCGAACGAGCCCTGATCCGGTCGATGTCCTTTCCAGGCATGTGCCCAGGGTAGGCCGGAATCCGGGACTTTGTCGGTGCACGGTGGAATGCTCGCCGGATGGATTGGAAAATCGAGCTCGTCGCCATCCCGGTGACCGACGCCGACCGCGCCAAGGACTTCTACACCAAGATCGGCTTCAACGCCGATCACGACCACCGGGTGAACGAGAACCTGCGCTTCGTTCAGCTGACCCCGCCCGGCTCCGGCTGCTCGATCTGCCTCGGCGAGGGCATCACCGACGCCGAGCCGGGCAGCGTGCGGGGCATGCAGATGGTGGTCGCCAGCGCCGAAGACGCCTACCGTCAGCTGATCGCCGCCGGTGTGGAGGCCACGCCGGTCGAGGACCTCGGCTGGGGGCTGTTCACCTTCTTCGCCGATCCGGACGGCAACAAATGGGCCGTTCAGCAACTGCCCGACTACAGCAGCTGATCGGAGGGGGTGTCCGAGTCAGAAGCAATACCGCCCGTAGCGGCAGCGGGCACAGATGCGCTCGGCTCGGACCACCACTGCGGTCACCGACTTCGTCGACCGGGAGAACACCCGGAGAATTGGTCTTGCATGGAGTGCACTCCAGGTGATTAGCGTCGTCAATGTTCAACGAGAAGGGCGAGTGCAGTGACCGAGCGTCGGCGAGTGAACCGAGGACACAGGACGAGCGCGGGCGAGGCGCGGTCATGAGCGAGACCGCGTCCGCGCTGACCGCGAGCGAGGATCGGGAACTGCCGCGGTATTCGATCGGCGAGGTGTCCGAGCGATCGGGGCTGAGCCGGGATACGTTGCGCTGGTACGAACGGATCGGGCTGATGGACTACATCGGCCGGGACCACTCCGGCAAGCGCCGGTTCAGCGACCGGGATCTGGAATGGCTGGCGCTGATCGGCCGGCTGCGCACGACCGGCATGTCGGTGGCGGACATGGTTCGCTACGCCGAGCTGGTGCGGGCGGGAGACGCCACGATCCCGCAGCGGCTGACGATGTTCCGGGACACTCGCGCCGAGGTACTCGCCAAGATCGATGAACTTCGGCAGACCCTGGCCGTGCTGGACTACAAGATCGCCCTCTACGAGGACAAAGTCGAGGCAGCCCCGCCGGCCGAGGTCATAGCGCACGACAGCGAAGGGATCAAGCTATGACGAGCACGGACACGCTGCCCACCACCACCCTGGGCGCCGGCGGCATCGAGGTGGGGACGCAGGGTCTGGGCTGCATGGGCATGAGCGAGTTCTACGGGCCCAGCGATCTCACCGAATCCAGGGCGACCCTGGATCGAGCGCTGGAACTGGGTGTCACCCTGTTCGACACCGCCGATATCTACGGCTCCGGGCACAACGAGGAATTCCTCAGCGATTTCGTCCGCGGCGAGCGCGACCGGCTGGTGATCGCCACCAAGTTCGGCATCGTCCGCAAGGCCGACGACCCGGCCTACCGTGGCTTCGACAACTCTCCCGCCTACATCCGCGCCGCGGTGGAGGGCAGCCTGCGCAGGCTGGGGATCGACACCATCGATCTGTACTACATGCACCGCAAGGACCCGGCCGTGCCGATCGAGGACACTGTCGCCGCGATGGCGGAACTGGTGCGGGAGGGCAAGGTCCGCGCTCTCGGGCTGTCCGAGGTGACGGGCGCCGAACTGCGCGCCGCGCACGCGGTGCATCCGATCGCGGCCGTGCAGTCGGAATGGTCGCTGTTCTCCCGGGACGTCGAACGCACCGTGGTGCCCGCGGCGGCGGAACTCGGCGTGACCTTCGTGCCGTACTCGCCGCTTGGTCGCGGCTTCCTGACCGGAGCGTTCACCGGCACCAGGGACACGAGCGATTTCCGTTCCTCGATGCCGCGCTTCACCGGCGAGAACGCGGTGCGCAACGCGGAACTGCTCGAGCCGCTGCGCGCCATCGCCGATGCGCGCGGCATCACCCTGGCACAGGTGGCGCTGGCCTGGGTGCACGCACAGGCCGGTGTGCACGACCTCGCCGTGGTGCCGATCCCCGGCACGCGCAGCCGTACCCGGCTCGCCGACAACGTTGCCGCCGCGACCATTTCGCTCACCGCCGACGAACTGGCCGCGTTGGAGCCGATCGCCGGCCGGGTGGCCGGAACCCGGTACGCGGACATGTCGTTCACCTCGGCGGGCCGGGAGTGACCCATTCACCAGATCAGGAGAGGCCCATGTCGACGTTGACGCTCAATGTCCGCTTCACGGCGAAGCCGGGGCGCGAGTCGGAACTGAAGGATCTGCTGCAAGGCATGATCCAACCCACGCTCGCGGAGGAGGGCTGCATCCGCTACGAGCTCTACCTGCATCCCACCGACGAGAGCCGGATGGTGCTGCTGGAGGAGTGGGCCGACGAGGATGCCCTCGCGGCGCACTTCCGGACGCCGCACCTGAAGGCGTTGGCCACGGCGCTGCAGGACGTTCTGGTCGAACCGTTCCAGCTGCGGCGGTTCACCGAGATCGGGTGAGCGCGGCGGTGGTCCTGGGCCGCGCTCCGGCCCTGGACCACCGCGAACTCGCGTGGCCGAGCAGTTTCCGACCGGATCGCGCCCCGGACCGAAGTCCGCTTCTTCGACTGCGCGATCGGCGCCGTTCACCGGCGGGACTAACATCCCACGAATATGAGCCCCGAAGCGCCGCGAGACCGCGTCTGGATCGACAAACGGACGCCGACCGCGTTCCGCGCGCTGAACAGCGTCGCCAGCGAGGTCAGGGCCGCCGCGGCGGCGGCGGGACTGGATCGCCGGATCGTCGAGCTGATCAATCTGCGCGTTTCCCAGATCAACGGCTGCGCGTACTGCCTCGACGTGCACTACCGGGCCGCTTTGGCGGCCGGGGCCACCGAGCAGGAGATCGCCGTGCTGCCCGGATGGCGCCGCGGCGGCACGTACACCCCGTTCGAGCAGGCCGTGCTCGCGATCGCCGAGGTGACGGCGACGCTTCCCGACGAGCACGTCATCGAGCGCGAGTACGCTTCGGCTCGCCGGTATCTGACGGACGATCAGCTGTCGGTCGTCATCTGGGTGGCCACCACGATCGGCGCGTTCAACCGGGTGTCGATTCTCAGCAGGCACCCGGTCCGCGCACGGAAGGAGAACGGAACCATGACCGAATCGGCTTCGGAGTCCAAGGTCGTCCGCAACGACGAGCGGCATCGCTACGAGGTGTTCTACGGCGGGGAACTGGCCGGCTTCGCCGACTACGAGGAACGCGACGACGAGACGGTGTTCACGCACACCGAGGTCGACGGCGCGTTCTCCGGGAAGGGCCTCGGCTCGGTCCTGGCCAAGAGCGCGATCGAGGACGCCGTCGAGCGCGGGCGCGTGATCCGCCCGGTGTGCCCGTTCATCAAGGCGTACCTGGACAAGCACCCGGACTACGACGAACACGTGATCGGCAAGGGCGTCGATCGGTGAGTGATCTGGATCCGCGCCCGGCCGAGACGCTGTGTGAACCCGCGCCCGGCCCCGGCCCGGTCGCGGAGCGGTATCCGGCACGCGAGGTGCCGCTGGGCGGGGTGCGCGGCGTGTACGTCGAAAGGGTGCTGCCGCAACGCGATCTGCCCACCGTCGGCGCGTGGTGCTTCCTCGATCACTTCGGCTCCCCGACGGTGACCAAGACCGGTGCGCCGCCGGACATCGATCCGCATCCGCACATCGGCCTGCAGACGGTGACCTGGCCGTTCGAAGGCCGCATCCGGCATCGCGACTCGGTCGGGTCGGACGTGGAGATCGAGCCCGGCCAGCTGAATCTGATGACTTCCGGACGCGGCATCGCCCACTCCGAGTACGCGGTGCCCGGCGCTCCGGCCGGGCACGGATTGCAGCTGTGGATCGCGCTGCCGGGCGACCGCACCGGCATCGCCCCGCATTTCGAGCAGCACCGCGAACTGCCGGTCGTCGAGGCGCCCGGTCTGCGCGCGATCGTGCTGATCGGATCACTGGCCGGCAAGACCTCGCCCGCCATCGCCTACACGCCCATCGTCGGCGCCGATGTGCGGCTCGAGGCGGGAGCCGACGTCACCCTCCCGCTGAACCCTCGGTTCGAGCACGCGGTTCTCGTGATCGAGGGCGAGGTGAGCGTCGCGGGCGACGAACTCGCCCCCGGACCGCTGCTGTATCTGGGCACCGACCGCGATGAACTCCAGCTCACCAGCGCGGGCGGCGCGCACTTCGCGCTGATCGGCGGCGAGCCGTTCGGCGAGGAACTGGTGATGTGGTGGAACTTCGTCGGCCGCGACCACGAGGACATCGTCGCCGCCCGCGCCGATTGGGAGAACCACGACGTCACCCGCTTCGCCGACATCGCGGGCCACACCCCGCAGCAGCGCATACCCGCCCCGCCCCTGCCCGGACTGCACCTGAAGCCCCGCAAACGCCGGATCGGCCCGGCCCGGGACTGAGCGCCGTCTCGTCCGGCCGGCCCTTCGCTTCGGCTCCGCTCACGTCACCGCGACCGGAGCCGAAGCGCCCGGGCTCAGCCGCGGGCGAGCAGCGCGTCGAGTGCGCGGTAGCTCTCGTTGAGCCCCGACTCCATGCCGGACTGCAGCATCCCGTCCCGTTCCTGCGGCGTGTGGAACTGGCTGTCGGTGACCACCTTGGTGCGACCGTCGCCGAGGTCGACGAAGCTGACGCTGTCGATCGCCACATGGGCGGGCATGCCGTCCCATTCGAAGGAGTACACGATGCGCTCCTGCGGGGCGATCTCGCGGAAGCGGCCCTCGAATCCGTGGGCCTCCCCGTCGGCGTGCTCGACGAAACGCCAGTGGCCTCCGGCGCGGAACTCCCAGCGCTCGATATCGAGCCGATTGCCGCGACCCCACCACTGAGCGAGCTGTTCGATCCTGCTGTAGGCGGCCCACACGCGCTCGCGCGGCGCGTCGAAGATCCGCTCGATGTGGATCGCGCGGTCGGTGTCGGCCGTGATGACGGCGTCGTTCGTGGTTGTGCTCATCGCTCCTGCTCCGTTCGTTCGAGGAATTCGCCCAGACGGTCCAGCCGCCCTTCCACCATCCGCCGGTAGCCCTGCATCCAGGCCACTTCGCGGTCGAAGACGTTCTCGCCGAGGCGGCAGTACCGCACCCGCCCGCGTTTCTCCGTGACCACCATGCCCGCCGCCTCCAGCAACTGGATGTGCTTCTTGACGCCGGTGAGCGTCATCTCGAAGCGCTCCGCCAGTTCGCTGACGGTCGCGGGCCCACTGCCGAGGCGTTCGAGGATGCCACGCCGGGTGGGATCCGCGAGCGCTCCGAAGGAGGCGTCCAAGAAGTCATACTGAACCATCTAGTTCAGTGTTACGCAGAAACGGACGCGCGTCAAGAGGGAATCGCACGCCGGCATGTCCAGCGCCTCGAACGACGGGCGACCGAGAACTCAAGACATGGCGCACCGACGAGACCAGGGCCGCGGCCTACCCAGCGGTGCGGTGCGACAGGGACTTTCCAAGCCGCAAGCGGTGATGAACTGTCGCTCAGCCCTTCTGATCGAGCCCGCCGGGCGGTATCTTGTCCGGACGAACCGGACACGGGGCGGGACACGGAAAGAGCACGATGAGGATCTCCCAATTCACCGCGACGACTCTGGTGGCGTTGGCGGCCACCGCACTCACCACGAGCGCCGCGCACGCGCAGCCCGCGCCCGCCGACGCGCCGCTGGACCTGCACGGCACGTTCCATCAGGTCGCCTACGAAGTCGCCGCCAGCGAGGATCGCCGTGCCGCGGTGGCCACCCTCCAGGACGGCACATTCGAGCTGACCCACGACGACCGGGTGGTGACGGTGGCCGATCGCGAAGGCCAGATCGTCGCCGCGCTACCGATGACGCTGCGCATCGGTGACCAGCGAGTGGCGCTGCGGCCCGTGCTCGAGGACGCGGGCCACCGCCTCACCGTCGCGCCGGTCGCGATGACCGACGCGCCGGTGCGCGACATCGGCGCCCAGGAGCGGTTCTACGCCGAGGCGGAGAAGGTCATGCCGACCATCCTGGCGGGCGCGGGCATCGGCGCCGCCATCGGCTTCATCGTCGGATTCCCCCTCGGCCTGTTCGTGATCGACTTCATCACCGTCCCCGTCGCCGCGGTCGCCGGCGCCGCGATCGGCGCGATGGCCGGGTACGTCATCGGCGGCGGACAGCCCGCCGTCGACGCGGCGCTGGAGTACGTCACCGCGCCCTAGTCGAGCCGGTCGGCTGGCGTCAGCCGCTGCGTGCCGATCACCCGCAGCAGGTCCAGCTTCTCGGCCGCGTCCGTGCCCGGGCGCGGTAGGTAGACGAGCAGGCGCTGGGCGGCGTTGGGCGTGAGCAGCGTTTCGCAGACGATGTCGATCAGCCCGACCTGTGGATGCAGAATGCGCTTGATGTCCGACAGGCGCACGGACACCTCGTGTTCGTTCCACAGCCGATCGAATTCCGCGCTCGCGGAGCGCAGTTGCGCGATGAACTCGACCACATCCGCATCGGCCGCCCTGCGCGCGGCCGTGGCGCGCAGATCGGCGACGTGCCTGCGGCTGAGCCGCTCCCAGTCCTCCTCCGGGAAGCTCGTGCGCGCGGACGGATCGGTGAACCAGCGGTAGGCGTAGTACCGATCCCAGCCGCGCCGTTCGGCGTGATCGCCGACCAGCAAGGTGTGCATCCGGTTCTGCACGAGCACCTCGCCGAGATCGGTGACGACCGTGGCCGCGGTGTCGTCGAGCTTGGCGAGCAGGTGCATGAGGCCGGGGCCCACGTGCTTGTCGGTCGTCTCGCGTCCCGGCGGGGCGTGGTCGCACAGGTGGTAGAGGTGGTCGCGTTCGTCGTTGCCCAAACGCAGGGCGCGCGCGAGCGAGGCGAGCACCTGGGTGGACGGACGCGGGCCGCGCGACTGCTCCAGCCGGGTGTAGTAGTCGGTCGAGATGCCGGCGAGCAGGGCGACCTCGTCGCGGCGCAGCCCCGGCGTGCGGCGCCGGGTGCCGGGCGGAACTCCCACGTCGGCGGGCGTCAACTGCTCCCGGCGACGGCGTAGGAAATCGGCGAGTTCGGGGCGGTCCATGCCACTACTGTCCCCCGACACGGCGCGCTCAGCCAGGGATCGCCGCTCCTACGACAAACGATCTCTCCCGGCTCGCGCCCCACCGGCGCAGGCTGGTCCCATGACGACAACGAAGATCGACGAAGTGCGGCTCGGAGCCACCGGACCGACCGTGAGCCGCATCGGGCTCGGCGCGATGAGTATGTCCGGGGCGTACGGCGCGACCGACGACGCCGAATCGACCGCGACCATCCACGCGGCGATCGACTCCGGCGTCAACCTCATCGACACCGGTGATTTCTACGGCGCGGGCCACAACGAGATGCTGATCGGCAAGGCCATCGCCGAACGCCCCCGCGAGGACGTGGTGCTGAGCGTTAAATTCGGCGCGCTGCGCGGACCCGACGGCGCTTTCGTCGGCGTGGACAACCGCCCCGCCGCGCTGCGCAATTTCCTGAGCTACAGCCTGCGGCGGCTCGGCGTCGACTACATCGACATCTACCGCCCCGCCCGGCTGGACCCGAACGTGCCGATCGAGGACACCGTCGGCGCCATCGGCGAGCTGATCGAAGCCGGATATGTGCGGCACGTCGGCCTGTCCGAGGTCGGCCCGGAGACCATCCGGCGCGCCGCGGCCGTACATCCCATCGCTGACCTGCAGATCGAGTACTCGCTGATCTCGCGGGGCATCGAGGAGCGCATCCTGCCCGTCTGCCGCGAACTCGGCATCAGCGTCACGGCCTACGGCGTGCTGTCGCGCGGCCTGCTCAGCGACGCGATCCAGCCCGGCGCCACCTTCGCCCCGTCGGATTTCCGCGCGCACAGCCCGCGATTCCAGGGCGAGAACCTCAACCGGAATCTGGAACTGGTCCGCGCGCTGACCGAGATCGCGGCGCGCAAGGACGCCTCGGTGGCGCAACTGGCCATCGCCTGGGCACTGACCCGCGGCGAGGACATCGTTCCGCTCATCGGCACCCGCCGACGGGAACGCTGGGCGGAAGCCGTTCGCGCGCTGGACCTTCCGCTCACCGAGGACGAGTTGACCAGCATCGAGTCGGCCGCGCCAGCCGACCGGGTGGCGGGTGAACGATACGCCACGGCGCAGATGGCGATGCTCGACAGCGAGCGGTGAGATAGCGCCCGGAGCGTGGCCGCCTGGCCGCGCTTCGGACCACCCACAGCGCGGCGTATCGCACCGCGGGTCCGTGGCCCTCGTATCGCAAGGGCCACGGACCACGGTGTGGCCGTGGGCATCAACTTGTTGAGCGCGTGGCGGCTGATCGCCGCGCCCCGAATGCTTCGACCGCCGCGCTGGTCACCCGCCGGAATGGGCGGCAGCGGTGCGGCACATGAACATTCTCGCCGTGGCAACGGGGCGGTGACGACACTCGCTTCCGCGATTCGCACCGCACCGGCGTGCGCGGCGCCAGAGGTTCGGCCGCCGTACCGGCCACTCCCCGTGGAGCACAACCGATCATCCCCTCCAGGCCCTCAGCCCGTCGTATCGGCCGCCTGCGGTGGCACACCGCCGATCATCCCCGAGCCGAGCACACCTACGGCGCGATCAGGACCGGCGCGGACGGAGCACGGCTGTGAATGCCGCTGCGGCGACAGTCCTTCCGGTGTTGTCGGCGATGTCCACCGGAACTTCCAGTTCGAGCGGCACCTTCGCCTCGATATCCGCACGCATCTTGGCCAAGGTCTCGCCGGAGAACGCGGAAGTCGCGCGAAACGGCCCCGCCTCTCCTTTGGCACGGGCCTTGTACTCGATACGCCCGTCCTTCGCGACGATGAACGTATCCCCCATCAGGTCTACGATTCCGGACACCGACGCGCCCATCGCCGCGGTCTCCGCCATCCCGAACAGCACCGCGGCGTGCAGATCCCCGTTGTGATTCAGGTGTTCGGCGCGCGGCACGATCGACACCACGTTGCGCCCGGCCGCGAACTCCTCCCATTCCACTCCCGCGTACTGGATGAACCCCAGCTTCCGGAACCCGGCCACCACCAGGTCCGCCAACGCCACGCCGTCCACCGCCACCTCCAGGACCAGAACTGAAACCTGTTCCACTTTTACTGGCTCGCACGCCGGTTGTCCACCACGCGGAAACGAATCCGGCCCCCGCTCCAGAACGGAGCGGGGGCCGGATGCCTTACGGCTGACGGATCAGCGGTAGTCGCTGAAGCCGTAGTCGTCCAGCGGAACCGCGGCGCCGGTGGTCTGACCGAAGCTGTCCGGGCTGTAGTAGGTGTCGTCGTAGGACGGCACCGCGTACGCGGCGGCACGAGCTTCCTCGGTCGGCTGCACCTGGATGTTGCGGTAGCGGTTGATACCGGTACCGGCCGGGATCAGCTTGCCGATGATCACGTTCTCCTTGAGGCCGATGAGCTTGTCGGAGCGGCAGTTGATCGCCGCGTCCGTCAGAACCCTGGTGGTCTCCTGGAAGGACGCCGCCGACAGCCACGAGTCGGTGGCCAGCGACGCCTTGGTGATACCCATCAGCACCGGGCGACCCGCCGCGGGCTCGTTGCCCTCGGCGACGACGCGACGGTTGGCGGCCTCGAACTCGGCGCGCTCGGTGAGCGAGCCGGGCAGGAACTCCGTGGCGCCCGAGTCGATGATCGTCACGCGACGCAGCATCTGGCGCACGATGACCTCGATGTGCTTGTCGTGGATCGACACACCCTGCGACCGGTAGACCTCCTGGACCTCGTGGACCAGGTGGACCTGAACCTGACGCGGGCCCATGATGCGCAGCACCTCGTGCGGATCCGCCGCGCCTTCCAGCAGCTGCTGGCCGACCTCGACGTGGTCGCCGTCGGAGAGCAGGCGCTCGGTGCCGTCGTCGTGCTTGAACACCCGCAGACGCTGCCGCTTCGAGAGCTTGTCGTAGACAACCTCTTCGCCACCGTCATCCGGGATGATGGTGATCTTGTAGAAGCGATCGTCGTCCTCCAGCCGCACGCGACCGGAGACCTCGGCGATGGGCGCCTTGCCCTTCGGCACGCGCGCCTCGAACAGCTCCTGCACCCGGGGCAGACCGCCGGTGATGTCGTCACCAGCGACACCACCCTGGTGGAAGGTACGCATGGTCAGCTGGGTACCGGGCTCACCGATGGACTGCGCGGCGACGATACCGACGGCCTCACCGATGTCGACCAGCTTGCCGGTCGCCATCGAGCGGCCGTAGCAGGTCGCGCACACGCCGGTGCCGGTGGTGCAGGTCAGCACGGAGCGGACCTTCACCTCGGTGATGCCTGCCTCCAGCAGCGCCTCCAGCGCGGGATCGCCGAGGTCGGCGCCCTTCGCCACGATGACGTTGCCCTGCGCGTCGACCGCGTCGGCCGCGAGCGTGCGCGCGTAGGTGGAGGTCTCCACGTGCGCGTCGCGGATGATCGAGCCGTCGAGCTGCTTCTCCGCGATCGGCACCACGATGCCGCGCTCGGTGCCGCAGTCGTGCTCGCGCACGATGACGTCCTGCGAGACGTCCACCAGACGACGGGTCAGGTAACCCGAGTCGGCGGTGCGCAGCGCGGTGTCGGCCAGACCCTTACGAGCGCCGTGGGTGTTGATGAAGTACTCCAGAACCGTCAGGCCCTCACGGAAGGAGGACTTGATCGGCCGCGGGATGAACTCACCCTTCGGGTTCGTCACCAGGCCCTTCATACCGGCGAGGGTACGGGTCTGGGTGAAGTTACCCGTGGCGCCCGAGTCGACGATCGTGATGATCGGGTTGTCGGCCGGGTAGTGCGCGCGCAGCGCCTTACCGACCTCCTCGGTCGCCTCCTGCCAGATCTTGACCAGGGCGTTGTTGCGCTCCTGGTGATCGAGCGCACCACGCTGGTACTTCTTCTCGATCTGATCCGACTGCGCCTCGTAGCGCTCCATGATCTCGGCCTTCTCCGGCGGCACGAGCACGTCGGACATCGAGACCGTCACGCCGGAACGCGTGGCCCAGTAGAAGCCGGCGTCCTTGAGCTTGTCGACGGTCTGCGCGACCACGATCATCGGATAACGCTCGGCGAGATCGTTGATGATCGTCGCCTGGCGCTTCTTGGGCATCTGCTCGTTGATGAACGCGTAGTCCACGGGCAGCAGCTCGTTGAACAGGACCCGGCCCAGCGTGGTCTCGATGGTCCACGCGTCGCCGCGACGCCAGCCCTCCGGGAACAGCTGCGCCTCGATCTCCTTCGGCGGACGCTGGTCGGTCAGCCGGACCTTGATCAGCGAACGCACGGTGAGCTCACCGCGGTCCACCGCCATCTGCGCCTCGGCGGGCGAGGAGTACACGCCCCGCTCCGGTCCTTCGGCGGTGGCCGGCTGGTAGGAGCCCTTCGCGCCCTCTTCCAGACGGGTCAGGTAGTACAGGCCGGTCACCATGTCCAGACGCGGCATGGCCAGCGGCCTGCCCGACGCGGGCGAGAGGATGTTGTTCGACGACAGCATCAGCACGCGCGCCTCGGCCTGCGCCTCCGCCGACAGCGGCAGGTGCACGGCCATCTGGTCACCGTCGAAGTCGGCGTTGAACGCCTCACAGACCAGCGGGTGCAGCTGGATGGCCTTGCCTTCCACCAGCTGCGGCTCGAAGGCCTGGATACCGAGGCGGTGCAGGGTAGGCGCACGGTTCAGCAGCACCGGGTGTTCGGCGATGACCTCTTCGAGGACGTCCCACACCTGCGGCCGCTGCCGCTCCACCATCCGCTTGGCCGACTTGATGTTCTGCGCGTGGTTCAGGTCGACCAGGCGCTTCATCACGAACGGCTTGAACAGCTCCAGCGCCATCAGCTTGGGCAGACCGCACTGGTGCAGCTTCAGCTGCGGACCGACGACGATGACCGAACGGCCCGAGTAGTCGACGCGCTTACCGAGCAGGTTCTGACGGAAGCGGCCCTGCTTGCCCTTGAGCAGGTCGGACAGCGACTTGAGCGGACGGTTGCCCGGTCCGGTGACCGGACGGCCGCGGCGGCCGTTGTCGAACAGGGCGTCGACCGACTCCTGCAGCATCCGCTTCTCGTTGTTGACGATGATCTCGGGCGCGCCGAGGTCGATCAGTCGCTTGAGGCGGTTGTTGCGGTTGATCACGCGACGGTAGAGGTCGTTCAGGTCGGAGGTGGCGAAGCGGCCACCGTCGAGCTGAACCATCGGGCGCAGCTCCGGCGGGATCACCGGAACGGCGTCGAGCACCATGCCCATCGGCGAGTTGCCGTTGGCCTGGAACGCCGCGACGACCTTCAGCCGCTTGAGCGCGCGCAGCTTCTTCTGGCCCTTGCCGGTGCGGATGGTCTCGCGCAGCGACTCGGCCTCGGCCTCGATGTCGAAGCTCTCCATCAGCTTCTGGATGGACTCCGCGCCCATCGCGCCGGTGAAGTACTCGCCGTAGCGGTCGACCAGCTCGCGGTAGAGCACCTCGTCGACGATGAGCTGCTTGGGCGCCAGCTTGGTGAAGGTGTTCCAGATCTCCTCCAGCCGGTCCAGCTCGCGCTGGGCCCGGTCGCGGATCTGGCGCATCTCGCGCTCGCCGCCGTCCTTGACCTTGCGGCGGACGTCGGACTTGGCGCCCTCGGCCTCCAGCTCGGCCAGGTCGGCCTCCAGCTTCTGGGCGCGGGCCTCGAGGTCGGCGTCGCGCTGGTCGGCGACCGCCTTCTTCTCGACCTCCATCTCGGCCTCGAGCGTGGACAGCTCGTTGTGCCGCAGCTCATCGTCGACCGCCACGATGACGTAGGCGGCGAAGTAGATGATCTTCTCCAGATCCTTCGGCGCCAGGTCGAGCAGGTAGCCGAGGCGCGACGGCACGCCCTTGAAGTACCAGATGTGGGTGACCGGAGCGGCCAGCTCGATGTGGCCCATGCGCTCGCGGCGCACCTTGGCGCGAGTCACCTCGACGCCACAGCGCTCACAGATGATGCCCTTGAAGCGGACGCGCTTGTACTTGCCGCAGTAGCACTCCCAGTCCCGGGTGGGACCGAAGATCTTCTCGCAGAACAGGCCGTCCTTCTCCGGCTTGAGCGTGCGGTAGTTGATGGTCTCCGGCTTCTTCACCTCGCCGTAGGACCACTGACGGATGTCGTCGGCGGTGGCGAGGCCGATCCGGAGTTCATCGAAGAAGTTGACGTCTAGCACGTAACTTCCTTTCCCCTGTGCGGGTCGAATTCGAGCAAAAGTTCACTAGTTGGGTAATCCGTTGCGGAGGCCGGATGCCGTGCGATGACGGCATCCGGCCGACCGCCTAGTTCGCCAGATCGTCGACGGTGGCGGCTTCGTTCCTCGACAGGTTGATGCCGAGGTTCGCCGCGGCGCGCTCCAGGTCCTCGTCCTCGCCTTCGCGCAGCTCGATCGCGGCGCCGTCGGACGACAGCACTTCGACGTTGAGGCACAGCGACTGGAGTTCCTTGAGCAGGACCTTGAACGATTCCGGAATGCCCGGCTCCGGGATGTTCTCGCCCTT
>NZ_JBSFNF010000033.1:0-56648 GCF_053586955.1 Nocardia sp. NPDC003726
AGTCCGAAAACCCAGCAAAACAATCGCCAGCCGGAAATTAGCTGACTAAAAATGTCCGACCCTCCACACGGGGGTATGAAGAGCCGAAACCAAAAATAATTGGCACTGACATTCATCGACACACTATTGAGTTCTCAAAGAACACACGCACACACATCCGATCCGAATTTCTCCGGACTTTCTGTGAAGCAACTTTTCCAGCTTAGCTCATTCGTTCACCCGATCAAAATCGGGCTCCCGATCGAGCCAGTGTGATCGCCAGGCGCTCCTCGTCCTACCTCGTTTCCCGGTCCATCCGCTCGGCGTCTCCGCCTCGCTTCTCGGCTCCGGGTCGGTGTCCGTGTCGCTCTGACCTGGAATAAGTTACGCGGCGGATAACGCTTCGTCAAATCGCCTGTCCAACGCGCTTTTTCGCAGGTCAGAGACACGCGAACGGCGGTAAGCGAGCGCGAATGACACAAGTGTGATTCAGACCACCACAAGATCACTCCCAACGCCTCGGAAGACAATCGCGCCGCGCCCGATCTGCCGACAAGCCGCACTCAGCGCGGTTCCCGCGCGGCACGCAGCAATTTCGCCCCGAGCCCGGCAAGCAGGTCCCTCATCTCGGTGGGTTCGACGACCTCGAAGTCCAAGTCCAGGTGCGCGATGCGGAGGGCGGTCCACTCCAGCGAATCCGCGCAGGTGCGCAGTAGACAGGTCCGCTCGTCCAGCGGCTCGATCTCCTCCGCGCGCACGCGGAACGTTTCGGCCAGGGTTGCGGCGGAGGCATGCACCCGCAGGACCACAGGACGGACCGGCCTGGAGCGCGCCAGCTGGCTGGTCACGAAACTCGCCGCATCCTCGGTGGGCAGCGCGCGGGGTGCGCAGCGTATTCCGATCGGTCGCGGCGCGGTCAAGCGGTCCACGCGGAAGGTGCGCCAATCGGCGCGGTCGACGTCCCAGGCGACCAGATACCAGCGGCGGCCCGCGGAGACCAGGCTGTGCGGTTCGGCGAGCCGGCCGCTCTCGGTGCCGGTCTTGTCGCGGTAGCGGAACCGGATCCGTTCGCCGTCACGCGCGGCGGCGGCGAGCGTCACCAGCACTTCGGGATCGATCAGGGGCCCGGCAGCGGGGCCGCCGAGCGACACGGTGGTGGTGTCTATCGCGTCGACCCGGCGTCGCAACCGGGACGGCAGGACCTGCTGCAATTTCACCAGCGCGCGAGCGGCCGATTCTTCGATGCCCGCGATCGCGCCCTGCGCCGCGCCGCGCAGTCCGAGGGTGATCGCGACCGCTTCCTCGTCGTCGAGTAGCAGCGGCGGCAGCGCCGCGCCCGCTTCCAGGCGGTAGCCGCCGATCGCGCCGAGGCTCGCGACCACCGGGTATTCCAGCTCGCGCAGGCGTTCCACGTCCCGGCGGACGGTCCGCACCGTGACCCCGAGCCGCGCGGCCAGTTCGGGGCCGCTCCATTCGCGGCGGGTCTGCAACAGCGACAGCAGCTGGAGCAGTCGGGCGGCGGTCTGGGTCACGTCCTCGAGTATGGCGGCGAACGAGGACGAAATCCGACCTCATCCGTTCCTAGCGTGAGGTCCGTGCATGCAGATCGAGACACCATCAAGATCATCGGGGCTCGCGAGAACAATCTGCGCGACGTCTCGCTGACCATCCCCAAAGGCAAGATCGTGGTCTTCACCGGCGTCTCCGGCTCGGGCAAGTCGTCGATCGTCTTCGGGACGGTCGCGGTGGAATCGCAGCGGCAGCTCAACGAGACCTTCACCTGGTTCATCCGCAATCGGCTGCCCAAGTACGAGCGTCCCGAGGTGGAGGCCATCGACGACCTCGCGCCCGCCGTCGTCGTCGATCAGAAGCCGATCGGCGGCAATTCCCGGTCCACGGTCGGGACCATGACCGACATCCACTCGGTCATCCGCGTGCTGTTCTCCCGGCACAGCGTGCCGAGCGCGGGCGAGGCCACCCGCTATTCGTTCAACGACCCGCTGGGCATGTGTCCGGCGTGCGGTGGTCTGGGCCACGTGGTGCGGCCCGATCCGGACAAGCTGATCGATGCGGACAAGTCGCTCAACGAGGGTGCGATCACGTTCGGCCCGTTCGCGGTCGGAACATTCCAGTGGCAGCTCTACGCCGAGTCGGGACTTTTCGATCCGGACAAGCCGCTGCGGGACTTCACCGCCGAGGAATGGCAGCTGTTCCTGCACGGCAAAGGATTTCGGGTGCCGCGCAAGAATCGGAACGGATCGGCGGGGAACAACGCCTACGAAGGACTGCTGGAGCGGTTCGACCGCCTCTACATCAAACGTGATCTCGCCGCGCTGTCGGACAAGAATCGCGCGGCCGCCCGCGCGGTGGTCACCGAGAAGGTCTGCCCGGAATGCGGGGGCGCGCGGCTCAACGCCGCCGCGCTGGCGAGCCGGATCGACGGGCTCGGCATCGCCGACTACGGCAGGATGGAGATCACCGATCTCATAGACGTGCTCGACCGCTTGGACGATCCGGTGGCGCGGCCGATCGCCCAGGCAGCCGTCGCCAGGCTGCGGCGGATCGAGGAAGTCGGGCTCGGCTACCTTTCGCTCGATCGGGAGACCGCGACCCTGTCGGGCGGCGAGGCGCAGCGCCTGAAGGTGGTCCGGCATCTGGGCTCCAGCCTCACCGGCATGACCTATATCTTCGACGAGCCCAGCGTCGGCATGCATCCCCGGGACGTGGGACGGCTGAACACGCTGCTGCGCCGGCTGCGCGACAAGGGCAACACCGTGTTGGTGGTGGAGCACTCCCCGGACGTCATCGCCGTCGCCGACCACGTGGTCGACATGGGGCCGGGCGCGGGTTCCCATGGCGGGCAGGTGGTGTTCCAGGGCACGGTCGATCAGCTGCGGCTCGCGGAGACGCCGACCGGTGCGGGCTTGCGCCGGGTCCGCCGGGTGAAGGAGGACGTCCGTGAGCCTGCGGGATGGCTCACCGTGGCCGATGCCGATGCCTACAACCTGAAGAATCTCACCGTGCGCTTTCCCACGGGTGTGCTCACGGCGGTGACGGGTGTGGCGGGCTCCGGGAAGAGCACGCTGGTGTCCGGCGCGTTCGTCGCGACGTATCCGGAGGTCGTCGCGGTGGACCAATCCGCGATTGCCGCGTCCCGGCGCTCCAGCCCGGCGACCTATCTCGGCATCATGGACCCGTTACGTCAGCTTTTCGCCAAGCGGCACGGTGTGCGACCGGGCTTGTTCAGTTTCAATTCCGACGGAGCCTGCCGCGAATGCGACGGCGCGGGCGTGATCTTCACCGACTTGGCGTACATGGATCCGGTCACCACGGTCTGCCATGCCTGCCACGGACGCAGGTACCGTCCGGAGGCGCTCGCCTACGAGATTCGCGGGGCGTCGATCGCCGACGTGCTGGAGATGCCCGCGGAGCAGGCGCTGAACTTCTGGGCCGAAGCACAGGACCGGCGGATCAGCACGCCGTTGCGGTCGCTGCTCGATGTCGGTCTCGGGTATCTCACCCTCGGCCGGTCGCTGTCCTCGCTGTCCGGCGGCGAACGCCAGCGCGTGAAGCTGGCCGATCACCTCCAGCGGCGCGCCGAAGCCACCGTCTACGTGCTGGACGAACCGACCACCGGACTGCACATGGCCGACGTGGACACCCTGGTCGGGCTGCTGGACCGGCTGGTCGACGCGGGCAACACGGTGATCGTCATCGAGCACGACCTCGATCTCGTCGCTCGGGCCGACTGGGTGATCGACCTCGGACCCGACGGCGGAAAGCACGGCGGCGAACTCGTTTTCGCCGGCACGCCTGCGGACTTGCTGACCGACGGCCGGTCGCTGACCGCGGAGTACTTGCGGCGCAGTGTGGTTGCCCGATGATCCCGCCACCGTGGACCTGATCGCGGCATCATGAACCTATGGCGACGCGGGAGGTGGTCCGAGCGGGAAGTTTCGCGCGGATCTACGACCCGAGCGCCGGGGAGCCGGAAGCCTGGTACATCAACGACCACACGATTGTTCGCGACGACTACGGGCGGTGGCACCTTTTCGGCATCACGCATCCCGAACCGGCGGACCCGTTCGATGAAATCGAGTTCGCCCACGCCACCGCCGACCGGTTGGCCGGCCCGTGGACCAAGCATGCCTCCGCGTTGCGGGTGGACCGGAACTACGGCGAGACGCATCTGTGGGCGCCTTACGTGCTCGCGGCCCTGGGCCGGTACCACATGTTCTACGCGGCGGGCGGCGCCGACCGCACCGCCGCGGCGATGAACCTGGCGACCTCGCCCGACCTGTTCCACTGGACCAGGTCCGCGGCGGGGCCGCTGTTCCGCGACGGCTACGACGCGCGCGACCCGATGGTGGCGCGGGTGGGCGACCAATGGGTGATGTACTACTGCGCGACCAGTGCCCCGGACGGTGGTCACCACGTCGTCGCCTACCGCACCAGCACCGACCTCGTGCACTGGGGCGAGCGGCACATCGCGTACACGGACCCGGCAAAAGGCACCGAGGCGGGCAACACCGAGTCGCCCTATGTCCTCCGGCACGGCGGATGGTGGTACCTGTTCATCGGTCCGCGCCCGCATTACGTCGGCACCGACGTCTTCCGCAGCGACAACCCGTTCCGCTTCCGCATCGGCGACAAGGTCGGCCATATCGCGGCGCACGCCGCCGAGGTGGTCGAAGCGGACGGCCGCTGGTGGATCACCAGCGCGGGCTGGGGCCAAGGCGGGGTGCATCTGGCGCCGCTCGGCTTCCCGCGGGGGCGGGTCGTCAAAACGGTTCCGCGCTAAGCGGTCCGAAACACCGAGCCGAGCGCCATTTCGGCGAAACCCGTCTATGGGCGCGGTCTCGGCTGGTATCTGTTGAGCGAGTCGAACTCTCCGATCACCCCACCTACGGGAGGGACCGGCATGGCCCGTATCGGCATCATCAGCATCTCCGATGGCCGCAACTATGTGCATGCGGGCATCGCCGATTTCATCGCCTCCACCGAGGACCGGCTCGTGACCGCGCTGACGGCGGCGGGGCACGACGTGGTTCGCGGCGCGGCGCCGATCAGCGACAACGCGCTGGCAGGCACGGTAGCGCGCACGGTCGCCGCGGCGGGCGTCGATCTCACCGTGCTGCACTACGCGGTCTGGGCGTTTCCGCACTTCACGATGCTCGCGGCGGGCGCGATTCCCGGTCCGCTGCTGTTGCTGTCGAATATCGACCCGGTCCAGCCCGGCATGGTCGGCATGCTGGCCGCCGGAGGCGCGCTGGACCAGATCGGGCGCAAACACAGCAGGCTGTGGGGTGATCCGTCCGATCCCGGACTGATCGAGGCCATCGGCGTTCGCGCGCGGGCCGCGGCCGCCGTGGCGAGCTTGCGCGGTTCGACATTCGGGCGCTTCGGCGGGCGGCCGATGGGCATGAACACCGCGGTCGCCAACACCGATCAGTGGCAGCGCCGATTCGGCATCGACGTCGAGGAAATCGATCAGTGGGAGATCGTGCGGCGCGCCGAACTGGCCGACGCGGGCGAGGCGAAGGCCGCGCGCGAATGGCTGGAGCGGCACGCCGCAGGCGTGCACTACGACGGCGCGAAGCTCACCCCGCAGTTGCTGGAACGCCAGATCCGCTCGTATCTCGCGGTGCGCGAGCTGATCGCCGAATGGCGCCTGGACTTCTCGGGGATCAAGGGACAACCGGAGCTCACCCAGTATTTCGCCACCATGGACATCACCGAGGCGTTCCTCAACGATCCCTACGACTGGAACGGCCCGAAGGAACCGCACGTCTGCGCGACCGAGGCGGACATGGACGGCGCGCTGACCATGCAGCTGCTCAAAGCCGTCGCGGACACCCCGGTGCTGTTCGCCGACGTCCGCCACTATCACGCCGATCGGGACATCTGGGATCTGTGCAATTCCGGTCAGCACGCCACCTGGTTCGCCGCGCGCAGCGACGATCCGGCCGAGAACCTCGCGAAGGTGCATTTGTATCCGGAGGTGTTCTTCTTCCCCGCGGGCGGCGCATCGGTGCATCATCTGGCCGCGCCGGGCCGGATGACCCTCGCCCGGCTCACCCGGCTCGACGGCGACTACCGCATGCAGCTGATGCTCGGCGATTTCGAGCACTACGACGAGCAGACCAACGATGCGCTGATGAAGCAGTCGACCCGGGAGTGGCCGCACGCCTTCGCCCGGCTGGACGCGCGCGCCGAGGACTTCCTGAACCGGTTCGGGGCCAACCACATTCACGCGGTGCCCGGCGACCATCGGGAAGCCCTGCGTGCGACGTGCGGCTTGCTCGACATCACGGTGGACGAGTTCACGCGGTGACGATGTTCCTCGGCATCGACATCGGGACCTCGAGTTCCAAAGGCGTGCTCACCGACGCGCGCGGCACGATCGTCGCCAGGGCCGAGCGCGCCCACGAGGTGTCCATGCCGCGCCCCGGCTGGGTCGAGCACGACGCGGAGACGGTGTGGTGGGCGGATTTCCGCGCACTCGCCCGTGAGCTGGTGGCGGCGGCCGACGGCGCCACGCTCGCGGGCCTCGGGGTGTCCGGCATCGGACCGTGCCTGCTGCCCGCCGACGCGGAGGGAAGGCCGCTGCGCCCTGCCATCCTCTACGGCGTCGACACCAGGGCGAGCGCCGAGATCGCGGAGCTGAACGACGAATTCGGCGCGCGGGCCGTGCTCGACCGCGCCGGGTCGCCGCTGACCAGCCAGGCCGTCGGCCCGAAGGCCCGGTGGCTGGCCCGGCACGAGCCGGACGTCGCCGCGCGCACCGCGATGCTGCTGATGGCGAGTTCCTTCCTGGTGCACCGGCTCACCGGCCGCTACGTTCTCGACCATCAATCGGCCAGCCAGTGCGTGCCCCTCTACGACCTGCGTGAACGCGCGTGGGCGACCGACTGGGCCGAGCGGGTAGTGCCGGGCTGGAGGCTGCCGGAGCTGGCTTGGCCCACCGAGATCGTGGGCCGGGTGAGCGCGGACGCGGCGGCCGCCACCGGGCTCCCGACGGGGCTGCCCGTCACCACCGGGACCATCGATGCCTGGGCCGAGGCGGCCAGCGTCGGCGTCCGCGCCCCGGGCGACGCGATGATCATGTACGGCACGACCATGTTCCTGGTGCAGGTGCTCACCGACCCGCGGCCGCATCCCGGTCTCTGGGGTACCTGCGGCGCCTGGCCGGACACGTATACCCTCGCCGCGGGCATGGCCACTTCCGGCGCCGTCACCGACTGGCTGCGCAAACTCGTCGGCGGCGAGTTCACCGACCTGGTCGCCGCGGCCGCGGAGGTGCCCGCGGGCAGCAGGGGCCTGCTCGTGCTGCCCTATTTCGCCGGGGAGCGCACTCCCCTGTTCGATCCCGACGCACGCGGCATCGTCGCCGGATTGACCCTCGGGCACGGACGGCCCGAGCTCTATCGGGCGGTGCTCGAGGGCATCGGCTACGGGGTGCGGCACAACCTCGAGGCCATGACCGAAGCGGGCGGACGGGCGAGGCGTCTGGTCGCGGTGGGCGGTGGCACCAGGGGCGGGTTGTGGACCCGGATCGTCTCGGATGTCACCGGCCTGCCCCAGCAGTTGCCCGCCGAGACCGTCGGCGCGAGCCTCGGTGACGCCCTGCTCGCCGCCGAGGCCGCCGGGATCGAGACCTCGGCGTGGAATCCGATCGTCGACACCGTTCGCCCGCACCCCCAGCACGTCGCGAAATACGAGCAGTACTACCGGCACTACCGCGATCTGTACGATCGAACCACGAATATCGCGCACTTCCTCGCGGCCGAACAGCATCGTGCCGGGGCGGCTTCCTGAGCGCGAATATCCGTGCGACGGTGGACAGTCGCGCCGCGGAACGATACGAGGACTTCATGCCCACGATCACCCTGACCCAGGACAATTTCGACTCCGTCGTCACGTCGCATCCGATCGTGCTGGTGGATTGGTGGGCCGGGTGGTGCGGGCCGTGCCGGTCTTTCGCTCCGGTGTACGAGGCTTCCGCGCAGCGGCATCCGCAGATCGTGCACGGCAAGGTCGACGTCGAAGCCGAGGTCGCGCTAACCGCCGCCGCGCAGGTGACGCAGTATCCGACCGTGATGGCGTTCCGGGACGGCCTGCTGGTCTATTCCGCGGCGGGCGCCATGGCGTCGGACGCGCTGGAGGACCTGGTGCAGCAGATCCTCTGGCTGGACATGGATCAGGTCCGCCGGGAACTCGCCCAGCAGGCCGACGCCCGGCAGCCGGCCGCGACCGGTGCCGTCACGGCGCACCGGGCCGGGCTCGCGCCGACCGCTCCCCGATACGGGTGGCCGGGACTGTGACCGCGCCGGGCGGTGAACTGTGGCGGCTGGACGGCACGCGAACGCGGTCGGTCAGCGCCGAGAATCCGACGGGGGCGCCCGGCGCGGGCGCGCGGGCGACCGACGGCACCGGAGCGCACGCGGCGCGGCTGCTCGGACCGGGATGGAAGATCTCCCCCTCGATCGCCCTCGCGCACGGTGGAACCGCCACGCTGGCCGACGTGTCCGGTCCCGGGGTGTTCCGGCATTTCTGGCTGACCACGGAGCGTTCCGTGCTGCGCGGGCTGACGCTGCGGATGACCTGGGACGACGCGACGCGACCCGCGATCGAGTCGCCGCTGGGCGACTTCTTCTGCAACGGATGGGGCGAGACGGCCCTGCTGAGTTCGGAGATGGTGGTGGTCGCGCCCGCGGGCGGATTGAACAGCTACTGGCCCATGCCGTTTCGGCACCGAGCGCGTATCACCCTCGAAAACCATTGCGGCCGTGAGGTTCCGGTGTATTACCAGGCGACCTATACCGAAGAGGACGTGCCGGACGACGCCGGGTATCTGCACACTCGGTGGACGCGGACGACGAGCTTGGGAAATCCCGCCGTCCACACCGTTCTCGACACGGTGCCGGGGCCGGGCCGCTACGTCGGCACCTATCTCGCCATCCGCCCTGGTGCGCCGGGATGGTGGGGCGAGGGTGAGGTCAAGTTCTTCCTGGACGGGGATACCGACCATCCCACCATTTGTGGAACGGGCACCGAGGACTATTTCGGCGGCGCCTGGAATTTCGACCTCGACGGGACGTACCGGACATACTCCACGCCTTATCTGGGGCTGCATCAGGTGCTGCCGCCGGAGCAGATCTATCGAGCGGATCAGCGCTTCGGCATGTACCGATGGCATGTGCGCGATCCGATTTGCTTCGAGCGCGAGTTGCGCGTCACCGTGCAGGCCCTCGGATGGCAGGACGCGGAGACCTATCTTCCGCTGGAGGACGCCGATGTGGCGACCACCGCCTGGTGGTATCAGGGCTGATCGGGGCCTTCGCCATCCGGTGGGAGCGCCAGCAGTTCGTCGGCGCGTGCCAGCGCCGCGTCCATGCCTGCGGTGAGATCGTCCAACCCGGTCAGGCCGTCCAGCAGCCCGGCGAGTTCGTCCTGCACGGCGCGCAGTTCGGCGATCGCCGGGTCCACCCGGAACCACGCCACCGCGTCGCGCCACCACGGATCGCCGGACAGCCAAGCCCACAGCACGTCGCGCACCAGCACCGGGTCGGAGGTGTACATCTGGAAGGACTCGGTCGCCGAACCGGCACGGTGCTCCAGCTCGTAGACGCCGTCGGGCAGCAATCCGGCCCGTATCTCGTGCAGATCGGCACGGCTGAGTTCCAGCACGGCGTGTTCCGGCCCGGCCGGTTCACCGAGCAGCTCGCCGAGCGCGTCTTCGGTCAGTTCCGGCAGCCGCGTCCCGTCTCCCGTGCGGATGCGCACGTCGGTGGGGTCGATGCTCATCGCGCCAGTCTGCCCGATACGGCGGCGGAATACCCGAAACGCTCCGGTGCGGGGCGGCGAGGTGCAAGGTGATCGTATGGGTGTGCTCGAGACGATCGGACGGTTCGCCGGATCGCGCGGCGGGCTCGTCCTGCGAATGCGACCGCGTTCGATCCGCCCCCGTCCGCCGCGCGGCGGGTGCCGTATACGCGTCACGAGCGAGCTTCGACCGGGGCAGGCCCGATGACGACGGTGGCGGGAGTCGACAGCTCCACCCAGGCGTGCAAGGTCGTCGTCTGCGACGCCGACAGCGGTGAGATCCTCGCCCAGGGGCGGGCCACGCACCCGGAGGGAACCGAAGTCGCACCGGCCGCGTGGTGGGAGGCGCTGCGGACGGCGAGCGCGGGATTGCTCGACGACGTGGACGCGATCGCCGTCGCGGGGCAGCAGCAGGGCTTGGTCTCGCTGGACGCGGCGGGCGTCCCGGTGCGGGACGCGCTGTTGTGGAACGACGTCCGCTCCGCTGATGCGGCGAAGGACCTGATCGCCGACCTCGGCGGACCGGGGGCCTGGGCCGATGCCGTCGGCAGTGTGCCGGTGGCAGGCTCGACCGTCGCCAAATTGCGCTGGCTGGCCGACCACGAACCGGAACTCGCCGACCGCACCGCTCACGTCGTGCTGCCGCACGACTACCTGACCTGGCGACTACGGGGCGGCGGACCGGGACGCGTGCTCGAGCCGACCACCGACCGGGGCGATGCCTCCGGCACCGGCTATTGGTCGCCAGCCGGCGGCGGCTATCGCGAAGACCTGCTCTCCATGGCTTTTCGCGGACGCCGCCCGGCGCTGCCGCAGGTTCTCGGCCCGAACGAATCCGCGGGGCACACGCCGTCGGGCGCACTGGTCGCCGCCGGAACGGGGGACAACGCCGGTGCCGCGCTGGGCTTGGGCATCACGGACGGCGACGTGGTGGTCTCCCTCGGCACCAGCGGGACGGCCTACGCCCGCACCGGGCATCCCGCCGCCGACGCCACCGGCGCGGTCTCCGGGTTCGCGGACGCCACCGGCGCGTTCCTGCCGCTGGTCTGCACGCTCAACGCCGCCCGCATCCTGACCTCGACCGCCGCTCTGCTCGGCGTGGATCTGCCCACGCTGGAATCGCTCGCCGCACAGGAGCCGCCCGGCGCGGACGGCGTCGTCCTGCTGCCCTATCTCGCCGGTGAACGCACACCCAACCTGCCGCATGCCGCGGGCAGTCTGCACGGGTTGCGGCCGGAGGCGATGCGCCCCGGCACGGTGGCCCGCGCCGCCTTCGAGGGGCTGCTGTGCCATCTCGCCGACGCGCTCGACCGCCTCATCGAGATCGCCGGGGTGACGCCGCGGCGCGTGCTGCTCATCGGCGGCGCGGCGCGCTCCCGGCTGGTGGCGGCGATCGCCGCGCAGGTCTTCGGCGTCACGGTGACGGTGCCGGAACCGGCCGAATACGTCGCGCTCGGCGCTGCCCGCCAGGCGGCGTGGGCGCTCAGCGGCGCGTGCCGGCCGCCGACCTGGTCCGCATGCCCGGTCGCGGAGGTTGCGCCACCGGCCGATACCGCGTCCGGACGGGAGATCCGGGCCGAGTATCGCAGTGCTCGCCAGGCGCTCTACGGCTGACCGCGCTCGTCATCGCGATCCCCCGGCCGTGCGCGCGGGGATCGGGATATACCCCATCCCGCGTTCCGGTTGGCCGATTTGTGTCGCCGGCTGGCGCCTCGACGGACAGAGGGGTTGGATCACCCTCGTCGAAAAGAGGTGGACGAATGACCGATACCCTGGTGCGGAGGGCGGTGACGGCGGAACGGACCGAACTCGCCGAACTCCTGGCCGGACTGGACGCCGAGGGCTGGGACGCTCCGACGCTGTGCGCGGGCTGGCGGGTACGCGAAGTGGTCGCGCACATCACCATGCCGTACCGCCTGTCGAGCGGACGCTTCGCGCTGGGGATGGTCGCGGCGTTCGGGAACTTCAACCGCATGGCCGACCGCACCGCCCGGATGGACGCCGCCACGCTCAGCACCTCGGATCTGCTGAAAACGCTGTGGGACAACGTCGATCATCCCTGGCGGCCGCCGGGCGGCGGACTGTCCAACGCCTTGAGCCACGATGTGATCCACGGATTGGACATCACCGTGGCGCTCGGCCTGGACCGCGTGGTGCCCGAGGAGCGGATGCGCTTGGTTCTGGACACGATCGATCCCAGGACCGTCAAACTGTTCGGCGCCGAACTCAGCGGCATCGAACTGCGCGCCGACGACCTGGACTTCAGCTACGGATCCGGCACGGTGCTGTCCGGTCGCGCCCAAGACCTGCTGCTCGTCCTCTGCGGGCGCAAGTTGCCCGCCGGCCACCTCAGCGGCGAGCCCGCGCAGCGATTCACCAGACGCGAATGATCCGGGTGCCCGCTCACCGGCGGGCTTCGGCAAGCTCGCGCAGGTAGGCGGCCGTTTCATCGTCGGCGGGGAAGTACGCTTCGACCGCGATCTCGTCGAGCGTGATGTCGAAGGCCGCGCCGAAGGTCGTGATGGTGCTGAAGAACCCGAGCGGCGCGTCGCGGTGGCGCAGCCGGATCGGCAGCAGTATCTCGGCGGAGTCACCGTCCGCACCGCCCGGCGAGCCGTAGGAGCGCAATTCCTCGTACAGGGCCGCCAGGGCGGGATCTCCGGTCGCCATGACCTGGCGGGCCAGGCGAGGCAGCAGGAAAGCGCGGACCTGGTCGAGATTGTCCAGCCGGGAGGCGAAGCCCGCGGGATGCAGTCCGAGTCGCATCATGTTGATCGGTGGTTCGAGCAGTTCCGGAGCCACGCCGTCGAAGAACACGCCGACACAGGCATTGGCCTGCACCAGGTTCCAGCGCCGGTCCACCGCCAGCGCCGGATACGGTTCGTGCAGCCGCAGGACCCGCTGCACCGCCTCGCGGGCGCGCCGCAGCGCGGGATCATTCCAGTCGCTGCGCCGGAACTCGGGAGCGTGTCCGGCGGCGACCAGCACGCGATTGCGTTCGCGAAGCGGGATGTCGAGTTGCTCGGCCAAGTGCAGCACCATGGCGCGGCTGGGCGTCGTGCGGCCGGTCTCGACGAAACTGACGTGCCGGGCGGACACGTCGGCCTGGATGGCCAGGTCCAGCTGGCTCAGCTTCCGCCGGTGCCGCCACTCCCGCAGCAGTTCGCCCACCGGTCGATCACCGTTCATCGGCCAAGTATCACGGCGCCCCGTTCGCGCCCGCCATTACATGGCAGGTAATCGACACCCCGGTTCGCCCGCTGCCAGTGTCGGCGGCATGACGAAAGACAACACGGCACTGCGCAACAAGGAACTGCTCTCCAGCGGCTTCGCGGAATTCGCCGCGGGCAACCTGGACGTCCTGCGCACGCTGCTGCACGACGATTTCCTCGAGCACAGTCCCGGGAATCCCTCGGGCAAGGAGGCCTTCCTCGAATTCATCGCACAGGCGGCGGTGACCAGGTCGAAGCTGGAGCTGGCACGGGTGATCGCCGACGACGACTACGTGGTCATGCATTACCGCATGGTCCCGCCCGGCGGCGAAGAGCCCGACCTGGCGGTGGTGGACATCTGGCGGGTGGCCGACGGAAAGATCGTGGAGCACTGGGACGTGGTGCAACCGGTGCCCGACCCAGGGCAGATCCCGCACGGCATGTTCTGACCGGTGCCGGTCGGTTCATCGGGAACCGACCGGCACCGGTACGTCCGCATCGATCCGATCGTCAGCGGTCATCCGTCCCGGCCGGCCCGTTCCGCCGCGTCGAGCGCCGACCGCCGCGGCACCGCGCGTCGGCTCCTCATCACTGCGCCGCGCGTGCGGCGGCGCGCACGACCGCGGCAAGCGCCGCCGCCTGGGCGGAATCGGCTCGTCCGCAGGTCCACCCGGTGTGGTCGGCGCCGCGGTACTCCAGATAAGCGATGGCGTTGTCGTCGCTGTCGATCGTGTGCTGGGTCAGGCCGAGCACCTCGATGCGATACCCGGCCTCGGCCAGTGCCTCGGTGAGCGCCGCGACGGGGCCGCCGCGACGGCGGGTCCGGTGGGTGACGCCGTCGATGATCAGCGTGATCTCGGTGTCCCCGTCGTCGCTGGTGCGCCACTCTTTCAAGGCCGGCCCCGAGAGTTCGTCGCAATAGACCGCCTCGAACAGGTCACGCAGTTCGGCGGCGGTGATCTCGGCGCCGGTGTCGTCGGCGAGCGCTTGCACGTGCCGGGCAAAATCGATCTGCAGGCGCCGTGGCAGTTCCATGCCGTATTCGGTGTGCAGCAGGTAGGCGACGCCGCCCTTGCCGGATTGGGAATTGACCCGGATCACCGCGTCGTAGCTGCGGCCGATGTCGGCGGGGTCGATGGGCAGATAGGGGACGCGCCAATCGAGTTCACGCTCCGGGATGCCCGTCGCGGCGGCGCGGGCTCGATGCTCGGCCATGCCCTTCTTGATCGCGTCCTGATGGGTGCCGGAGAACGCCGTGTGCACCAGATCGCCCACGTACGGGTGACGTTCGTGGATCGGCATGCGCGTGCAGTACTCGACGGTGCGCCGGATCTCGTCGATGTCGGAGAAGTCGATCATCGGATCGACGCCCTGCGCGTGCAGGTTCAGCGCCAGCGTGGCGATGTCGACGTTGCCGGTGCGCTCGCCGTTGCCGAAGACGCAGCCCTCGACGCGCTGCGCGCCCGCGAGCACCGCGAGCTCGGCACACGCGATGCCGGTGCCGCGATCATTGTGCGGGTGCACCGACAGGATGACGCTGTCGCGGCGGGCCAGATTGCGATGCATGTATTCGATCTGGTCGGCGTAGACGTTCGGGGTGGCGACCTCGACGGTGGCGGGCAGGTTGAGGACGACCGGCCGCCGCGCGGTGGCGTCCCACAAAGTGGTCATCCGGTCGCAGATCTCGAGCACGTAGTCGGGCTCGGTCAGGTTGAACACCTCGGGTGAGAACTCGAACCGCACGTTCGGCAGGTCCCCGGCGCAGTCCAGCACGGCACGTCCGCCGTCGAGGATCAGTTCGGCCAGCGCCGCGCGGTCCTTGCCGAGCACGACGTCCCGCCACGCGGGAGCCGTCGCGGTGTACATGTGGATGACGACGTCGTTGCGGATACCGCGGATCGAGGCGACCGTGCGCTCGATGAGATCGCGCCGCGCCGGGGTGAACACGGCGATCGTCACGTCCTCCGGCGCGAGATCCTCCTCGGCGATGAGCCGTACGAAGTCGAAGTCGGTCTGCGACGCCGACGGGTAACCCACCTCGATTTCCTTGTAGCCCATGGCGACCAGGAGCTCGAAGAAGCGCCGTTTGCGCGCCGGGTCCATCGGTTCGGCGAGTGCCTGATTGCCGTCGCGCAGGTCGACCGGCACCCACAGCGGCGCCTGCGTGATCCTGGCCTGAGGCCAGTCCCGTTGCGTGAGCGGCACTTCCACGCGTTGATAGATGTCCCGGTAGCGGTGCGACGGCATGTGCGAGCGTCGTTGGCGATTCCACGCCGGAGCCTGTTCCGGCATGTCGCCCGCAGGGGTGTGAATGGTGGGGAAAGCGGTGGTCATGGGTCTGCTTTCTGGCCGTTGCGGCCGTCACGACAAAGGTGACCGGCCACGACGAAGCCCCACGGCGGGCGGCCGGTCGTTCAGGCCCCGCCGTGGCGGCTGAGCAGAAGCATGGTGCGCATGATGGCTAGACTGTACACGACTCCTCAGACAAGTAGAGAGGTAGCGATGATCTCGCAGGTACGGCGCCATCCGCTGGCCGCGCAGGCGGCCGAGGTGCTGCTCGCCAGGATCCAGGCGGGCGAATGGCCGCTGGGCCACCGCCTGCCCGGCGAGACCACCCTGGCCGCACAGCTCGGCGTCGGACGCTCCACGCTGCGGGAGGCGATCCGCGAGCTGGCCGGAAAAGGCGTGCTGGACAGCAGGCAAGGCGCGGGCGTCTTCGTGACCGCGCTCGACGTGAGCGAGGAGTGGGACGCGGTGCTGCGCCGCGCCACGATCGCCTCGGTGATCGAAGCGCGCATCGCCATCGAGGCCGAGGCCGCCGCGCTGGCCGCTCAGCGGCGCACCCCCGCCGACCTGCGGATGATCCGCCGGACGCTGGCCGCGCGGGAACCGCACGGCGGGCCGGTGGCCGAGCACGTCGACGCCGATATGGCGTTCCACCGGGCGGTGATCGTGGCCGCGCACAACGACGTGCTGACCCAGTTGTTCGACAGCTTCCTGCCGCGACTGCGCCTGGCGATGATCGACATGCTGAAGATCCGCCCGGTGCCCTCGGAGCCCGCCGATCATGCCGCCCACCAGCGCCTGGCCGACGCCATCGCCGACCGCGATCCCACCGCCGCGGCGGAATACAGCCGCGCCCACCTGACCACTTTGAAAGAGGCCTTCACGTGACCGATCCGGTGCTCGAGCTGACCGACGTGACCTTCCGCCGGGAGGGCAAGAAGATCATCGACGGGATCTCCCTGACCGTGCGGGCCGGTGAGCGCTGGGCGCTGCTCGGCCCCAACGGCGCGGGCAAGAGCACGCTGCTCGGCTTCTGCGGCGCCGTCACCTTCCCCACCTCCGGCTCGGTCCGGGTGCTCGGGGCGGAACTCGGCCGCGTCGAATTGCAGCGGCTGCGCCGTGGCATCGGCCAGGTGAACCCGCGGCACCCGCTGCGCTCGCCGCTGACCATCCGCGAGCTCGTGCTGACCGGACTGACCGCGACCATCGACACGCCCATGCGCTGGACCCCGACCCCCGACCAACTCGACCGAGCCGACGCGATGATCGACACCGTCGGCCTGACCGGGAAGGCGAGCGAGATCTGGCCCACGCTCAGCCAAGGCGAGCGCGGCCGCGCGCTCATCGCCCGAGCGCTGATCGCCGAGCCCCGGCTGCTGCTGTTCGACGAACCGTCCACCGGACTGGACGTCGCTGCCCGCGAACAGTTGCTGGACACCCTCGACACCCTGGACCGGACCCACCCCGAGGTCGCCTCCATCCTGGTCACCCACCACCTGGAGGAACTGCCCAGCACGACGACGCACGCGTTGCTGATCGCAGGCGGCCATGCCGTCGCGGCGGGTCCCGCAGCGGAGACGATCACCACCGAGAACGTCACCGCCGCCTTCGCACACCCGGTCGAAGTCCGCCACGACGACGGCCGCTGGACCGCGCGGGCAGCCCGCAAACCCTCAGCCTGGCCGCGATAATCCCGGCTCGCCCTGAAGCCGGACCGAGTGCAGCTCGAACGGGCCGCCTCCGATCACCGCATTCACCGAGGTCGTCGCGGAGCCGAAGCGCGCGGTCGCAAGGCGCACGGCGGTGGGACCGATGCCGGTGGACGCGCTCGTCGGCGCGAAGGCCATCGCCCCCCGTGCTACGCCGGGCGCGGCGACCTGCGCGCCCAGCGCACCGAAATCCCGCACCAGGCGCACCACGGTGGTAACGCCGCTGTAATCGCCACACCGCAATCGCGTGTGAGTATGCAGCGAAATCGACTACCACCGAAGGGAATACGGCTACGTGTGGCAGCTCTACCGAGCAGTACTCCGCACCGACGACCATCGTGTACTCGGCTATGTGGACGTCGGCCCGAGGCTCATGGAACACGCCAGAATCGGCCACCACCTCGTTCAAGGGATCGAACGACTGCTCACCGAGCCCACTCGGGTCACCTGGGCCGGACGGGACGCGCCGACGCCGGAGCAGGGCGAAAACCTCTATCGCACAGTGGGTTGGGTCGCCGCGCTGGTACCGCCGGAACACGGCGCGGCCGGCCGCTATCTCCTCAATCACGACCTGCGGGTCTTCGTGGACAAAGCGACCGTACTGGAGAACGAGGCCCGTCACCGCATCCACCCGCTGCCCTTGCTCACCGCGGAACCCGTACCCGCCCCCGGCCGCACGGTGGGCGACCACACCGTCCTCGGCTCGTGGGCACACGCCCTGATCTCGGTCCGCGATACCGTGCCCAAGGGATACGAACAACGGAAGTTCGACCTGGTGGAAAGTCTTTCGTGAATGCCACCCCGATGACCGGGCTCTGCGCCAGTGGGCGATCGACAGCGGTGGCGGACTCCAGGCACGCATGCCGATGACGCGCCTGTCGCCGGTCAGCGGCGCAGTCGGACAGCGCGGATGACGAACCGGCTCATCACCTGGTGCGCGCCGCGGCTTGCTCGGGCGGCGCTCCGACCCCGGCTCACTGTTCCGGTGCGACCGTGGAGGACGCCGAACCGGCGCGGTGCTCGGTATCCGGACCACAAGCCGCGTTCCCGCGCGTTCTGGACGCACCGCGTAGGTGACGCACACCTTGCCCGAGACCAGGGTGATGTGCCTGCCCAGGACGAAGGAGACCAACTCGAATCGGGACATGAACCGTTGCCCCACCGCGAGTTCGGTGAGCATCGGATCGCGCCGGCGCGGGCTGCGCCTGCCGAAGTGGTCCAGCAAGTCGTAGCTGTAGGGCGCGACGCGCAACTGGCACAGCCAGGCGTAGACCAGAGCGGGCGGCGCGTCGATGCCGATCGCGCGATCGGCCTGCAGGCCGCCGGGCTGCCGGTCGTCGCACGGCAGGGGCGCCTCGCGTTCGGCCTCGGTGGCGCCCCACACCGTCCCGGGGATCATGCCGCCGCCGCGATCCGGCGCAGCATGTGACGAACCACCAAGCGGTGACCGCCGCTCCCCACGACCAGCGCGCGATAGATTCGGCCGTGCAGACCGGGAAAGTCGCCGTAACTGCGCGCGCGGACACGGGTCCGGCTCGGGCCCTCCTCGTCCAATTCGAAGATCAGCGCGTATTTCGAGAACCAGTGCTGTCCGCGCAGAGCCAATCGGTGCGGTCGCGTCACGGAATCGATGACGAATCCCGCCGGCGGCGACGGCTCGTGCGGGTCGGGACAGACGACGTTCAGCACCGCTTTCCACGCCCGATCCCGATTCGCGGCGACCGATCTGGCATGCTCATCTATATAGGACAATCGCTCCATATAGAAGGAACGTACTAGTACATGGCGCCGCCCCGCAAGCACGACACCGACGTGATCCTCGACGCAGCACGCGCGCTCGTCCTCGCCGAAGGGCCGCGTGCGGCCAGCGTGTCGGCCATCGCCGAGGCCAGTGGCGCTCCGGTCGGCACCCTCTATCACCGCTTCGGCAACCGCAACGGCGTGCTGACCGCGGCCTGGCTGCGCGCGCTGCGCCGTTTCCAGGACCGCACCCTCGCCGCCGCCGACCAGCCGGATCCGGTGGAAGCGGGCGTCGGGATGGTGCGCGCCGCCCTCCGGTTCGGCCGCGAGCTGCCCGAGGACGCCAAGCTCCTGCTCGAGCTGCGTCCCCGCGATCTGCTCGACGGCGAACCGGACGCCGAGTTCCGCGCGACCCTGTCCGGCATGAACGCGCCGCTGATCGAGCACTTGCACCGCATCGCGCGCGCCTTGCTGGGCCGGGACGGCGAACGTGAGATCGATGCCGTCAGCCGCGCGATCGTCGATCTGCCCTATGCGGCGCTGCGCCGCCACGCCTACGCCCCGGAACTGCCCAGGTGGCTGGAGGAAGACCTCACCGCCGCCGCCCGGACCCTGCTGACCTCCTACCGCCCCTGATCCGCTGCAAGAACCTCAACCGGCGATCAACGCCGGAGTGAGTTCGTCGAGGCCCGAGATCACCTTGGCGGCCAAGCCGAGCGCATCGGAAGCAGGCGGGTACTCCGGGCGCGGCGCCGCGATCACCCGCATCCCGGCCGCGTGGGCCGAGCGCAGGCCGTTGCTCGAGTCCTCGACGGCGACACAGTCGCCCGGCCGCTGCCGCAGGAACGTCGCGACCGTCAGGTAGACGTCCGGCGCCGGTTTGCCGCGATCGACCTCCTCGGTGGAGAAGGTGACGGAGAAATACTCGATCAGACCCGTCCGGCCCAGCACCGTGTCGATGAGCGCGCGCGGCGACGAACTGGCCAGCCCGAGCGGCCAGTGCTCACACATCCGCTGCACGGCCTCGACCGCGCCCGGCAGCAGCGGCACCCCGTCGGCGTAGCGCTCGGACATCCGCTCGATCACCTCCCGCGCGACGGTCTCCGGCGGCTCGCCGACCCCGAGTTCGCCGCTCAGGTAGGCCGACCACTCCCCGGTGCTCATCCCCATCAGCCGCTGCTGGGTGTCGGGCAGCCACCGCCCGCCTTTCTCGGCGACGTAGCCACGCCGCACCAGTTCCCAGACCGGCTCGGAGTCGATCAGGACGCCGTCCATGTCGAACACCACCGCGGTGATACCCATGCGCACAGAGCCTTTCGCCAGCCGAAGCGGTCACCGATCCAGCGAGCCGGGACGCATCTGCGGCCGCGGGAACCGGGGCCGATACCACCCGGGAAAGGGTGATATCCGGTCGCGCACCAGCCTAGGCGGTCACGGCCCGTGACGACGGACACAGCACCCGCGCGGCGAGCATTCGCCGGGCAACCGATAACTTGTTCTTATGAACGAACCGCAGGCCGGCGACTCGCTGCCGAGCAAGGAGCACCACGAGGGCGGGTTCCGGCCGATGACCGAGTTGATCGCCGCGCACGAGGCCGCCAAGGACGACATCTCCCGCGGCGGGCCGCACTACGGCCAGTTCATCGAGCAGGTGCGCGGCCTGATGGACCGGGTCCGGCTTGCCTCGCCCTCCGACGAGCTGGCGGTGGAGGCGATCGGCGTGCTCAAGGAGCTGAACGACAAGCTCGACGCCGCCAAGGTGGACGAGTGGTCGACCCCCAATTGGACCCGCTTCGATCTGCCCGCCCGCGGCAACATCACCCTGCCGCCGTTCCTCATCGACCATGTCGACCCGCAGGACGGCGTCGACGCGCGTCTGACCTTCCGCACCTTCCACCTCGGCGGCAACAGCGCCGCCCACGGCGGCCAGATCGCCATCGCCTTCGACGACCTGCTCGGCATGGCGGCGGCGGTGCGCTCCGGCTCGGTGACCAGGACGGCGTCGCTCACCGTCGACTACCGCTCCATCACGCCGCTGAACACCGAGCTGAAGGTGCGCGCGTGGGCCGAACGCCAGGAGGGCCGCAAAGTCTACGTGCGGGCCACCCTGCACGACGGCGACCGGCTGTGCGCGGAGGCGAACGGCTTGTTCATCGTGCTCAAGCCCGGACAGCCCTGACACACGTTCCAGCACGTCGAGGGCTGACCGGTTCGCGGGGGCGTCTTGGGGACGCCCCGCGCCACGCTGAGCGGCGTTGGCTTCCGGCGCGGGGCATTCCGGCTACCGATTAGTTGGGTACACGCTCTCCGCCGCTCACCCCTGCCGCTTCGGCCCGCCGCGGGGGTCGCGCTGTCGCTCGTCCTGGTGACCGCGGCGGTCCGACGGAGTCCGTGCAAGCACGGCGACGACGGGAATCGTCAGGCGCCGGGCCATCGGGTCGCAGGCCATCGATCGCTTGCGACGCAGAATGCCGTCGCGAATGGCGTACGGTGCCAGTTTGCACGAAACGCGCTGCATAGCAGGGTAATCGTGTCTGCCGGAAGAGCCCAGGTAGGCGAGTCGAGCGCGACCCGGCAGCCCCGTACCCGCACTCGATGCACACTCGCGCGCGATGCGTTCGCGGCCGGACGCTGCGGCGCTGGCCGGTCGGAAGTCCCACCGGCGAGCGCCGACCGATCACCGCCCCGGGAAGTGCGCTTCCCGGTACGCGCCGAACCGGGCGTCCACCTGCTCGGCGCTCAATCCGAAATCGCCGAGGGTGTAGCGGTGCGCCGGACGCGCGGCGCCCGAGGTGCTCTCCGCGTGCAGCGCGGTCATCGCCGCCTCCGCCTCGTCGGTCAGCGGCAGCCCGAAGTGCCGGTAGATCGACGTGACCGTGCCGATCGGGTCGGCGACGAACTCGTCGTAGTCGACATCGCAGAACTGCGCCGCGTCGTGGCGTTCGCGGTCGGCGAGAAACCGCTCCGCGCCGCGCGCCCACAGATCCAATTGGGTCGCGCCGACCACCGGGCCGCGGAACTTCTCCGACCAGCCCGCCGACGCCTGCTCGTTCAAGCTGCACACCGACGCGATGATGGTGCGCGGATCGCGGTGCATCTGGATGACCAGCGCGTCCGGATACACCTCGAAGATCGCGTCCAGCGCGAACAGGTGGCTGGGGTTCTTGAGCACCCATCGCTTGCCCGCGTCCGGCAGCCCGATCAACTGGAGGTTGCGCCGGTGCCTGCGGTAGGCGGGCGTCCAATCCCGGTCGCGCAGCCACTCGGAATAGGTGGGCAGGTAGGCCAGGCACTCGTAGGACACCGACATGGCCGACTGCCGCAGCAACTGCCAGCACTCCTCGACCTGATCGGCCGAGATGTGGTGCACACCCATGAATTCCGGGTGCTCGACGTGGTGCTTGTCGTAGGCGGCGGCCAGACGCTGGTAGACCGGGTTGCTCGCCCAGGTCTCGCGCGGCGGGCGCGGCTGTGGCATCTCGGTCAGCCACATCTCCAGCCCCTGGTGCGCCGGGTCGGCGTTGAGCAGGCGGTGCACCGCCGTCGTGCCCGAGCGCGGCAGGCCGGTCACGAAGATCGGGCGCTCGATCGCCACCTCCGCGTGTTCGGGATGCTGCCGCCAGGCCGCCTCGCTGAGCAGGCGGGCGATCAGCGCGCCGCGCAGGAAGGCGCGGTTGACCTTGTTGCCGAACGGCGTGAGTTCGGCGTCCTTCGCATAGGACTCGAGCAGCACCTCGAGGCCATCGCGGTAGTCGTCGGCGCCGAAGTCGTCCAGCCCGACGACCTTGGTCGCCGAGGCGTGCAGATCGTCGATGGTCCCGACGTCGTCCCTACCGATCACGGTCATCTCCTAGTGGTGGAATTCGCCTGCGTTGACGTCCAGGCACGCGCCGGTGATCGCGCGCGCCATGGCGGACGCGAAGAACACGACCGCGTCGGCGATCTCGTCGGGCTCGGGCAGTTTGCGCAGGTCGGTGGTCTTCGCGGTCTCGGCGTAGACCTCATCGGGGGTGATCCCCCGCTGCTGCGCCAGATAGTTGAAGTACCACTTCAGGTTGTCGGCCCAGATATAGCCGGGCGCGACGGAATTGACCCGGATGCCCTTCGGCCCGAGTTCGGTGGCCAGGCTCTGCGCCAGCGCGAGCAGGCTGGCCTTGGCCATCTTGTACGGCCCGAAGGTGCGCCGCGAGTGGTGCAGCACCGCCGAGTTGATCATCACCACCGAGCCCTTGGTCTCGGCGAGGGCGGGCACGAACAGCCTGGTCAGCCGCAACGCGGCCAGCACGTTGGTCTCGAAGCCCGCGCGCACCTGGTCCAGATCGACATCGGCGAGGTCCACGATGGGCGGGATCGCGAAGGCGTTGTTCACCAGCGTGTCCACCTTGCCGAACGCGCTGTGGGCGGCCTCGACCAGGTTGGCCGCCGCCGCCTCGTCGTTGATGTCGGTCGGCACGACCACCGCGCGCCTGCCCAGTTCGGTGATCTCCTTCGCCACCTCGGTCAGCCGCGATTCGGTGCGGGAGGCGAGCACCACGTCCGCGCCGGCCTTCGCGCTCTGCACGGCGATCGCGCGCCCGAGTCCCGGCCCGACGCCGGAGACGACGACCACTTTGTCCTGCAACAACATCAGCCCAGCATCCTCTCCGCGACGGCGACCTGACGCGCCGCGATCCGGTCGCGCCACTGCTGCGGGGTGACCCGCGCCTGCTCGTGGAACGGCAGGCGGTTCGGCAGGTCCGCGACGGAGACGACCTCCACGGTGGGCCCGTCGTCGGGTTTCATCTCCCGCGACAGCCGCTGCCAGCGGAACTGGAGGTAGCCCCGCGAGTGCCCGGTGCGCTCGATCCAGTTGGCCAGGCCGGGGTCGCGCTCGCTGACCACCAGCCGGATCTTCCCGTCCGGGTCCACGTGCGCCTGGTCGGCGGTGAGGCTGGTCTGGTGGTTGATGTAGTCCAGCGACAGGTACCACATGCTGCCGAGCTGGAAGCCCTGGTAGGGCGCGTCGGATTTGGGCACCGTGATGATCATGGCCTGGTCGTCGTCCAGGTCGTAGTGACCCACCGAGGAGAACTGGGTGCTCAGCCCGCCGGGGGTGGGCCTCGGCTCGGTCAGCGTGTTCACCGGCAGGTTCAGATAGAACCACTCCGGGAAGGCCAGGAAGGTCTTCAACCGCGACACCAGCATCTTGCCCGCCACGCCGTACCGCTTGGCCAGCAGGTCCTTGGTCGGCGGCGGCGGCGCTTCGCCGATCCGGTCGGCGCGCTGGATGCGGATGGTGCCCGCCTTCTCGGTCGCCCAATCGCTGTGCACCTCGCGGACTACGAGCATCGCCGCGTCGGTGCCGAGGTGGACGTAGCCGGGGCGCGCCTCGCCCGGACCGAAGCGGATCTCGTAGCTCCCGTCCGGACGGATATCGAGTTCCCGATCGTCGAAGGCGGTGAGGCTGTCGGGCACGTCGACGGGCGAATAGTTGCCGTTGAGCACCTGGAAGCTCAGGTCGCGGGTGGTGCCGCGGGTGCCGGTCACCACGTATTCGGCGTCCGGGCGCAGGTAGGAGTGGTAGTAGAGGGTGTCGGGGTTGTCCAGCCCCATCTTGGTGTACGGGCCGGTGGACATGACGAAGAACGGGAAGTCCAGCTCGTAGGCCCAGGCCATCTGCAACGACGCGCGGATGCTGCCCGCCAGATAGTCGTAACCCTCGACGAGGTCCTGTTCGGTGCGGATGTGCGCGGCTCCGGTGATGATCTGCTCGGCGGCGGCGACTGCGTCCGCGAACGGCTGTGTCAGCAAGAGGCTCTCTCCGGTGTTCCAAATATGTACCGCTCTGGTACATTTCGATAGGAGAAAGATTAGAACGTGTTCTAGGAGTGGTCAATGGTCAGCCGTCGGTCCGCGCCCACCGCACGGGTGGTGCAGGTGCTGGATTTCTTCGTCGAACAGCGCGGCAAGCGCTTCGGGCTGTCCGAACTGGCCCGCGAACTCGACCTGGCGAAACCCACCTGCCTCGGCATCCTCACCGAGCTGACGGCGGGCGGCTATCTGGTGCGCGACGCCGACACCAGGACCTACGGGCTCGGACCGGCGCTGATCGCGGCGGGGCGGGTGGCGCAGGACAGCTTCGCCATCTCCGCGCTGGCCCGCGTCGAGCTGGAGAAACTCTCCGCGCGCTACCACACCACCTGCACCGCGTCGGCGGTGGTCGGCGAGCAGATCATGGTGCTGGAGAGCACCGGTCCCGGCCTGGTCAAGGTGGGCGCGGCCTACCATTTCGCGCCGCCGGTCGGCCTGATGTACGTGCTCTGGGACACCGACGCGGCGTTCGACGCCTGGCTGGCCAAGCCGCCCGCGGTGCCGCTACGGCAGGACGAGGCGCGCCTGCGCCAGGTCGTCGCCGAATGCCGCGAGCGCGGATTCCTGGTCGAGAGCATGACCACCGCGGGACGACGGCTGTACTCGCTGCTGGCCGGAGTCGCCGATCGCGATCTGCCTCCCGAGCTGCGGGAACTGGTCGGCGAACTGGTGAGCAGCCTCGGTGAACGGGTGTACCTGGGCGCGGACCTGCGGCCGCGCAAGGAGCACGCGGTGAGCCTGCTCGCCGCACCGACCTTCGATGGCGACGGCAGGCAGAACATGGTGCTCACGATGTACGTCGGCCGCTCGATCACCGGAGCGGAGATCACCCGCCGCGGCGCGGCGCTGGTGGCCGCCGCCGACGCGGTGACGGCGAACTCGGGCGGACGCAGACCATTGACCGAAGACCGAAACGTGTTCTAGTTTTGCGGTGTGAGCCAGTACGCGAAGTCGACGGCGAGCACCTACGAGCTGCCCCATCTGGACGCGCTCGAGGCCGAGTCGGCGCACATATTCCGTGAAGTGGCAGCGACATTCGAGCGCCCGGTGTTGCTGTTCTCCGGCGGCAAGGATTCGGTGGTGATGCTGCACCTGGCGGCCAAGGCCTTCTGGCCGGCGCCGCTGCCGTTCCCGGTGCTGCACATCGACACCGGGCACAATTTCGACGAGGTGATCGCCTACCGCGACGAGACGGTGGCGCGCCTGGGGCTGCGCCTGGTGGTCGGGCGGGTACAGGACGACATCGATGCGGGACGGGTGGTCGAGGAGACCGGGCCGCGCGCGTCGCGCAACCGGTTGCAGACGACGGCGCTGCTGCGCTCGATCCAGGAGGGCTCGTTCGACGCGGTCTTCGGCGGCGCGCGCCGCGACGAGGAGAAGGCGCGCGCCAAGGAGCGGGTGTTCAGCTTCCGCGACGAGTACGGCCAGTGGGATCCGCGCAGGCAGCGCCCCGAACTGTGGAACCTCTACAACGGCAGGCACCGGGCCGGCGAGCACATCCGCGTGTTCCCGCTGTCGAACTGGACCGAACTGGACATCTGGAGCTACATCGCCGCCGAAGGCATCGAGCTGCCCGCGCTGTACTACGCGCACCGCAGGCCGGTGGTGCAACGCGACGGAATGCTGTTGGCGCACACCCGTTTTCTCCAGCTGCTCGACGGCGAGGAGCCGTACGAGGCCACCGTACGGTTCCGCACCGTCGGCGACGCGACCTGCACCGGCTGCGTCGAGTCGAACGCGGCCACGCCCGCGGAGGTGGTCGCCGAGGTCGCCGCCGCGCGGGTCACCGAGCGCGGCGCCACCCGCGCCGACGACCGCATCTCCGAGGCGGGGATGGAAGACCGCAAACGCGAAGGCTACTTCTGATGACGACCACACTGTTGCGCCTGGCCACCGCGGGCAGCGTCGACGACGGCAAATCGACGCTGATCGGCAGGCTGCTGTTCGACTCCAAGACGCTGTTCACCGATCAGCTCGCCGCCGTGGAGCGCACCAGCCGCGACCGCGGCGACGACTACCCGAACCTCGCGCTGCTCACCGACGGCCTGCGCGCCGAACGCGAGCAAGGCATCACCATCGACGTGGCCCATCGCTATTTCGCCACGCCCAGAAGGAAATTCATCATCGCCGACACCCCGGGGCACGTCCAGTACACCCGCAACATGGTGACCGGCGCGTCCACCGCCGACCTGGCGCTGATCCTGGTGGACGCCCGCAAAGGCGTGGTCGAGCAGACCCGGAGGCACGCGTTCCTGGCCAGCTTGCTCGGCATCCCGCACCTGGTGTTGTGCGTGAACAAGATGGACCTGGTGGACTGGTCGCAGGACCGGTTCGAGGAGATCCGCGAGGAGTTCGCGCGCTTCGCCTCCAAACTCGACGTCTCCGATCTGACCTTCGTTCCCGTGTCGGCGCTGCACGGCGACAACATCGTGCACCGGGGCGCGAGCATGCCGTGGTACGAGGGCACTCCCCTGCTGCACCACCTCGAAGAGGTGCACATCGCCTCCGACCGCAACCTGATCGACTCCCGCTTTCCGGTCCAGTACGTCACCCGCAGTCACGCCCATGACTTCCGCGGCTACGCGGGCACGGTGGCGGGCGGGGTATTCAAACCGGGCGATGAAGTGGCGGTGCTGCCGTCGGGCTTCACCACCACGGTGGAGGCGATCTGGGGGCCGGGCGGCGCACCCGTCGCGGAAGCGTTCCCGCCGCAGGCGGTCACCATCCAGCTCGCCGACGAGCTGGACATCTCCCGCGGCGACCTGATCTGCCGCCCGAACAACCGGCCGAACACGGGACGCGACCTGGACGCGATGGTGTGCTGGTTCGCCGAGGACACCCAGCTCACCCCCGGCGCGACCTACACCATCCGGCACACCACCCGGGCGGCCACCGCCGAGGTGCGCTCGCTCGACTACCGGCTGGACGTCAATACCCTGCACCGCGACGAGCACGCGGAGGCATTGTCGCTCAACGAGATCGGCCGCGTCCAGCTGCGCACCCGCCAGCCCTTGCTGTTCGACCCCTACCGGCGCAACCGCGCCACCGGCAGTTTCATCCTCGTCGACGACACCACGAACAACACCGTCGCCGCGGGCATGATCACCGGCCCGAGCCTGCCTTCGTCCCGGGTGGTCTGGCACTCCACCGCCGTCGAGCGTGACGAGCGCGCCACCCGCGGCCTGACGGTCTGGCTCACCGGCTTGTCGGGCTCGGGGAAGTCCACCGTCGCGGTGGAGTTGGAGCGCAGACTCGTGGCGGCGGGCCGCCCGGCGTTCCTCCTCGACGGCGACAACCTGCGCCACGGCTTGAACTCCGATCTCGGATTCAGCGCGGCCGACCGGGAAGAGAACGTGCGGCGCGTGGGCGAAGTGGCGAAACTGTTCGCCGAAGCCGGTGTGGTGGCGGTCGTTTCGCTGATCAGCCCCTACCGCGCCGACCGCGACCGCGCCCGCGCCGCCCACGAAGCGGCGGGCATCCCGTTCCTCGAGGTTTTCGTCGACACGCCACTGGCGGTCTGCGAGGCCCGCGACCCGAAGGGCATGTACGCCAAGGCCCGAGCGGGCGAGATCCGCGGATTCACCGGCATCGACGACCCCTACGAAGCGCCGACCGAAGCCGAGATCGTGCTGCGGCCCGACCACGGGGATCCGGCGGCGATGGCGGCGACGATCCTCGCGCGGTTGAGCCGGATGGATTGATCCGGCCTCGGTGCGGCGGCCGCCGTGCCGATCGACGGTCCGTAGCTGACCGCCGGAGCCGGCTTCGTGGATCGGCTATCCCCTCCACAGTCGATACACGAAGCCGGCTTCGGCGACATCCCCGTAATCGGTTCGGATACGAGCGTAGGGCGCTAGGATCCGATTGTAAAGCGCTAGATTTCTAGCCGGTGCGCTCTGATCCTTTACATGCCGATACCATGGTTCCACGGGGACGGGCCGAATCGGGAGGTTGGTGGCACAGGTCGTGTCTGCGGATGGAGAGGACTTCACCGAGCTGCAGGCGGAGGACGCCGGTCCTATCGCGCGGCACCTCAATCGGGTGATCGCCGCCGCCCAGCAGCGGGATGCGCGTAGCTACTCCAACAAGGACATCGCCGAGCGCTCGACCGCGCTCGGCTATCCGCTCAGCCCGGCGCAGGTGTCGCACATCCGGCTCGGACGTGTCCGCAACCCGAGTTTCCGCACCATCGAAGGGATTTCCGTGGCGCTGGGCGTGGACGTGCGCGAATTCCTCGACGGCGCCGCCGCACAGCAAGCCGACGTCGACTCGCGGCTGGCCGCACAGCTTTCCGAGGCGGGCGTCGAGGCGATCGGCTTCCGCCTGTCCGAACTCAGCACACTGAACGAGTTGGGCAGGTCGACGTTCGGAGCCATAGTCGGCAATATCCTCCGCGACCTCCAGCAGCACGAACTCTATCGCCGACCGGCCGCCACCGAGGAAGACGAGGAGACCACTGGCTGAGCGACGGCTGTCGCCCCGTATCAGAGCCGCAGGTCGGCCGCCGGGATTCGCGGCGCGGCACCGGGCCGGAAGGTCGCTTGCGCTATCGGGCGGCGAACTTCCGTGTACGAATCCAACGCGGCGGCAATAGAGTTCGCACTGCGCAACGCCTTCGCCAAGACGATCGCGTCCTCGATGGCAGAAGTCGCACCCCGCCCCGCCGCCGGTGAAACGGCATGCGCCGCATCGCCGATCAGCACCGTGTCCGCGTTGTGCCACCTTCCCTCGGGTTCCAGTTCGTACAGCGCGATCGGCGCGCTCACCTCGGAGCGCTCCAGCACTTCCGCCACCGGCGTGACCCGCAGGGCGTCGAGGAACACGTCGGGATCGGTCACCGTGGCCGCGGAAGCGACGTTCCGTCTGCTGAACCAGAACGATCCATCGCGATCGTCCCCCACATACCCCACCACTCCGTCCGGATGCGACCAGAAGTGCAGCACGTTCGTCGGCAGCCCGCGCACCGGTTCCGGGAAGTGCCCGTACCGGATCGACTGGCCGGTGTAGGTGGGCTCACGGCGATCGCCGAGCATGCGCCGGGTAGCCGAACGAGCGCCGTCCGCGCCGACCAGCAGATCGCCCGTGCGTCCACCGGGGTCGGCCCGAGTTCCGTAGTCGCAAGAGATATCCGCTCGGTCCAGTCCTTCGCGCAACACGGCCAGCAGATCCCTGCGCCACACATGGGTACTCGACCAGCGATGACCGGGCTCGGTCCGGGGGAAGGAACTCGCCCGTCCGGTGACCGTGTCGACGGTGCTGACGCCGACCACCGGGAATCCGGCAGCCCTGACCCTTTCCCCCAATCCGATCTGGTCGAGCGCGGTCGATGCCGCCGGACCGAGCGTGACCCAGCCGCCCACATCGGCCGCGCGCGTCGCGTGCTCGTAGACTTGAACGCGGACACCGACTTTCGCCATCGCGAGTGCCGCACATGCCCCTCCGATACCGCAACCGATGACTTCGGCTCGAAACATCAGGTCACACCTTCACCGCTGGGCGGAACCATCGACGACGCACCCGAATCATGTCCTCCCCCAGGCTGGCCGCCAAGGCCACGAGCAGTTTACGGTCGGCGTCGAACGTATCAGCCTTGTCCACGGCCGCGCGGTGCGGCTCACCGTACAGCACCGGCCGCTCGCGATTGGCCGTGGCGACGCGCTGGAGTTCGCGCGCGTATCCGGAAAGCGTGGCGGTCGACGTCGGGTCGACTTGGGGACTGAGCAACATCAGGGCATCGCGAATGTCGACCATCATCGCTTGACGCCGCTCCATGATGGCGGCCAGCGGTTGCCGGAGTCGGAAAGCGGGATTCGGCCGTTCCGGAAGGAACCGGGTGATCACGCCGACCGCGAAACGCCACAGCCGCCAGAGCAGCAAAACGTCACGCAGTGCCCCGAGGCCGGCGACCAAGGCTCGGATCCGCATCACCAAGCCATACCAGGACACGCCCAGCAGGAAGATGAACTGCCCCAGATAGACCTCCCATCGACCGAGCACGACGAGCGCTCGCGGCGGCTTCGCCGATGCGGCGTGATAACCGAGCTGAACGGTGAACGCCACGGTCGCCGCGAGCATCAACACCGCACCGATCACCGCCAGCATGATGCCGTGCGCAGGCGTCCCCGACAGCAACCGCAGGTATGCGACGCAGTAGTAGACGATCAGCACCCCGATCGGCACGGTGATCACCTTCTCGCCGAGCGAGAAACCGACCACGGCAGGGTCGGTGAACCCATAGGGCTTCGCGTCCGGCCCGGCGGCGACGGCGAACACCGCCAAGGCCGCGATGGAGGCGACCAGCGGGACGGCGACGGCGATCAGGATCTTCTTCGTCTGCGCGGTGTGCCGCGCGGCCAGCACGAAGAACGCGACGATGCAGACCTTGCCGCCCACCAGCAGCACGGTGCCGATGAATTCGTATTCCATCGCGGTCAGCAACCACGGATCCGACCGATCCTGGACATACTCTCCGAAGGAATATCCCGACGCCAGGAAGAAGAACGCCCCGACCACCGCGAGCAGAGCGACGTCCTTGTTCCGGCGGTACTGACTCGCCTTCCAGATCATGGCCACGGTGAATGCCGCGATGAGCCACCCGTGCGGTATGTAGATCACAGCCAGCCCATTCTCTCCTGCAGCGGCAGGGACGGGTCTTCTTCTCGCTGCATCGGACGCAGGGCGCGCTGCCGGTCGAGCACCCGGCTCACCTGATATGCCCACCGCGCCAGCAGGTTCGCGGTGTACTCCGCTTCCCATTCCCGTTCCGGGGACATCGCCGAATGGCGGTGCACGCTTCCGGTCTCGTAGTGCCCGGCGATGATGTGACCGAACTCGTGCCCGATGCCGTGATCCTGATGCCAGGCGGGTGTCGCCTTCTGGTACGCGATGACATACGTGTCGGGCGGCGCCGAGAGCTTCAGCGTGATCGCGAAGAAGCAATCGACCGGCAGCAGCTTTTCCTGCAGCAGCACCGTGGCGCCGGTGAACTCGCAGTAGCGCTCGATCAGCTGGCGCATGGTCAGCAGTTCACGCACCTGCATGCGCTGAAGCAGCAGCCGGGTGCGATGTTCGACCTCACGCACCATCGCGGGGTTCGGGACGAAACGCGATTCCGCGTCCGGCCCACTTCCGGCGATCGCCGCCGGATCGCCGGGCGAGCGTCTCACGCGCCCGCGCCACACGGGAATCATCAGACGTCACACTCCGCAGCCCACCCCACCGCCCGACCTTCGGCAACCGGTGTGTCGAACGGTACGAATACGATGCCGAGCGCCGCGCCTGATCGACCGATGCCGTTCCAAGCCCCGTGCCCGGCGGTTCGGCGTTCAAAGTACCATCACCGCGACCGAACAGCATCAGTCCGAATCGGGCTGCCGTGGCGTAGCATTCGCGGTTGTCATTGCGCGGCCCGACCCGATCCGGCGCGACATGGTGTCATTCAGCCGAGTGAATCGACTCCGGTGTTCTCGCCGCACAGCGCGGCGCGGAGCGTGTCGCGCAGCCAGCGCTGGGCCGGGTCGGCGTCGAGGCGGGCGTGCCAGAGCAGGCGCACATCGACTTCCGGCAAGGTGTCGGGCAGGGGGAACCAGCGGATGCCGAGAGCCGGGCCGTACTGTTCGGCGAGGCGCTGCGGGACGAGGCCGACGTAGCGGCTCGTGGCGACCAGTAGCGCCGCGACCGCGAAGGACGGGACGACGGCCGCGACGTGGCGTTGCAGCCCGACGGCGTCGAGTGCGTCGTCGAGCGGTCCGCGCGCCCGGCCGCGGCGGGAGGCCGAGACGTGCGGATGGCGGCACAGTTGGCGCAAGGTCGGGCGGCGGCGCATGCCCAGCGGGCTGTCGGCTCGGACGATGCCGACCATTCGTTCCCGATACAGCACGGCTGTCCGGATGTCGGGAGCCGCGACGTCGCCGACGCCGATATCGAGATCGACCGAGCCGTCGCGGAGGGCCTCGGCGCTTTCGCTGCCTTCGGTGACGAAGCGCAGCACCACGCCGGGAGCGGCGGCGGCCGTGGCTTCGACCGCAGCCGTCGCCAGTGTCGCCGCGACGCCGTCGTTGATGCGGATCGTGAAGGTGCGCTTCAGCTCGCCGATCGAGACCTCGCGGTCGGCGCTGATCAGTGCGGATGCCTCGTCGAGCAGCGACCGCACTCGCGGAGCGGTGCGCAGCGCGAACGGTGTGGGAGCCATTCCGCGACCGGCCCGTACCAAGATCGGGTCGTTCATCGCCCGGCGCAAGCGGCCCAGTGCCCGGCTGGTCGCCGGGATGGACAGATGCAGGCGCTCGGAAGCCGCCGTGACGCTGCCTTCTTGGATCAGCGCGTCGAACACGCGCAGCAGGTTCAGATCGAGCTGCTCCGCCATAGTTGCATGGTACGCAAGAGATAATTGCCAAAGTTGCGTGGCATGCAGACACGCGAGGTCCATACCGTCGTCGACATGCCGTTCAATGTCTTGACCCGGGATCGTGCGCCGTCACCGGACCCGATGTCCCCTCCCGTCACCCGGCGTGGCCTGCTCGCGGTGATGTGCGCCTGCGTGGTGCTCGTCGTCGGGATGGTCGCCGCCATCAATCTCGCCGTCCCGATGCTCTCCGCGAGCGCGCTTCACCCGTCCGCCTCGGCGCTGATCTGGATCGTCGACACCTACGTGATCGTCTTCGCGTGCCTGGTGATCCCAGGCGGTGCCGCCGGAGATCGTTTCGGGCGCAAGGGAGTGCTGCTCATCGGGCTGGTGCTGTTCGCGGCGGGCGCACTGCTCTGCGCGCTCGCACCGAACGTGGCGCTGCTGCTGGCGGGCCGTGCGATCACCGGAGTCGGCGCCGCCGCCGTGCTGCCCAACACCCTTTCGGTCCTGCTGCACGCCGTCCCCGCCGAACGCAAGGGGGCGACCATCGCCACCTGGGCCTCGATGACGGGCATCGGCGGAGTCGTCGGCAACGTCGGCGGCGGGTCGATCCTGTCGGGCGGATCGTGGCGGTGGATGTTCGCCGCCGTCGTGCCGATCTGCCTGGTTCTCGCCGCGCTGGTGGGACGCGTCGCGCCGGTGTCGCCGCGGCATGATCGCCGCCTCGACCCGCTCGGCACGGTGTTGCTCGTCGGTGCGTCGGTCGCGCTGCTGCTCGGCATCGTCCAAGGGCCGGAGGCGGGGTGGGACAGTGTGATGGTCGTGTCCGGGTTCGTCTGCGCCGCTGTGCTGTTCGCCGTGTGGACGGTGGTGGAACTGAAGGTCGAGCACCCGCTGCTGGATCCCCGGTTGTTCCGAGTACCCGGCCTGCGCAGTGCCTGCCTCGGTATGACGGCGGTCTTCTTCGGCATGTTCGCGCTGTTCTATGTCAACGCGTCGTTCTTGCAGTACGGCAAGGGGTTCGGCGTGCTGCGCACCGGGCTGGGCATCGTGCCGCTGACCCTCCCGATCATCCTCGGCGCACGACACGCCGGACGCGTCTCGGGACGCATCGGCCTCGACGCGACCATCGCGCTGGCCTTCGCGTTCGTCGGCTGCGGACTGCTCGGACTGTCCACCAGCGGCACGCAGACGTCCTATGTCGCCTACGCGGCGTGGCTCGTGGTCACCGGAATCGGTGTGGCACTGGCGCTTCCGACGCTCTCCGGCGCCATCGCCGGTGCGCTGCCGCGGGAGCAGGCCGGAGTCGGAGCGGGACTGCAAGCCACCACCAGGGAATTCGGCAGCGCCTTGGGCGTCGCCGTCATCGGCACGGTGCTCACCGCACGGTTCGCCGCCGCCCTGCCGCCGGACATCCGCGCCGGCCGTTCCCCGCACACCGTGGCCGAAGCCCTCGCCTCGACCGCCCCCGATCGCGCCACCGAAGTGATAACGGCGTTCGTCTCGGGCGCGGACGCCGGACTCCGCGCGATCGGCGTGACCGTACTCGTCCTCGGCGGTCTGGTGGTGCTGCAGTCTGCGCTGTCCCGGCGGAGGGGGCCCGCCGCCGGTTGATCAGCGGACGATATCGACATATCGGGTGCGGTAGTCCGACAACCATCGAACAGCTTTCCCCCAATAGCCGCCATCAGCTCAATATGCCGGCCGATTCGGCGCTTTGCCCAGTGCGCTGCGCCGTGTCGGCACCGGCAGCCGACCAGCGGATACCTCTGCACGGGTTACGGGCGTCCGCCTACATCACAGACCGCTGGTTGCCGCTCCGCTCGCCGCCGGATCGAATCAGCGAAGTAGTCGCGGACCTACACGAAGGAGTATCAGCATGGAAATCTTTGTCACCGCAGCGACCGGATGGATCGGTTCGGCCGTCGTCGACCAGTTGCTGGACGCTGGTCACGAGGTCACCGGGCTCGCCCGTTCGGATGCATCGGCCGCCGCGCTCGAGCGGAAAGGAGCCCGGGCGAGACGCGGCGACCTCGATGAGCTCGACAGCATCACTCGGTAGCCGAATCAGCTTGTGGTCGAGTTGATGACGTGAGAGAGGTTGTCCAGCAGCTGATTCCAGCCGAAGCGGATGCCGGCCATGGCCGGTTCCGAGCCCGGGGCCGGGTCGGACACGTCGATCTGTAGGTCGACGCGGGTGCCGCCGGTGACGCTGGTCAACTCGAGGAGATGGTCGGCCCGGAACAACGGGGTCCCGTTGCCGTCCAGCGGTGACAACTCGAACCGGAGCCGTTCGGGCGGAACGACTTCGAGGTAGCGCCCGGCGCTGGAATACAGCGCACCGTCCCCCTCGCGGAGCACGATCGACAGGGCGCCCCCGACGACCGGCCGCAAGACGCAGTCGGCGACCTCGAAATGCGCTGGGTGCCACCACCGGCGCGCCAGGCCGGGCGAGGTCCACCACTCCCACACGGTCGCCGGCGGCGCCGACAGCGTCCGATGGAATTCGTGGGCCGACAACGGCTCGGCGGCGATTGCCACCCGGTATTCCGCGAGCACCGACTCCGAGGGATGGTCGGCCTCGAATCCCGCCAGCCACTGTCGCAGCTCGCGCAGCGGACCCCGGCGCAGGGCGTAGATGCGGCGCTGCCCGAGCGGTTCCATTACCACCAGGCCCGCGCGCTGGAGCGCCTGCAGATGTTTGGTCGTCTGCGGTTGTCTCAGGCCGAGTGCGGTAGCGATCTCGCCGACCGGACGCGGCGCGGCGTTCAGCAACTCCACGATCCGCATGCGGTTCGGTTCGGCCAGAGCGGCGAATAGTGCGGGGTCCATTGACCAAGCATGCCTCCTCAGATATATTCCTTTCAAGGAATATTTCTGAACCAGGAGCACGACATGTCCGAGCAGATCCGCATCGAACGCGACTACCCCGCCACCGCCCAGGCGATCTGGGAACTGTGGACCACCCCGGCGGGCATCGAGAAGTGGTGGGCGCCCGCCGGTTTCACCGTCCGCGTCGACCAGCTCGACCTGCGCCCTGGCGGCGAACTGGTCTACACGATGACCGCGACCGCCCCCGAGCAGATCGAATTCATGCGATCCGCGGGCATGCCACTGTCGACCGAGTCCCGCAAGACGTTCACCGACATCGACGGCCCCGACCGGCTCGCCTACACCTCCCTGGCCGACTTCATCCCCGGCGTCGAGCCGTACGAATTCCTCACCACCGTCGAGCTCGAGCCGACCGACGCGGGCGTCCGCGTGGTCATGACCGTCGACGCCATGCACGACGACGTCTGGACTCAGCGCCTCACCCAGGGACGGGAGAACGAGCTCGCCAACCTCGCCGCCATCGTCTCCGGCAGCTAGTTTCCGGACCGGACGACCGAACCCGAAACCAGCAGCGCGGGCAGCCTCGACGCACCACGTCGACTGATCAGTGGGCTCACAAGAACGGTCTGTGGACTCAACGCCTCCGAAGGAAATACGTCGATCACACCATCGCTCCAGACGCCGCTCGACGGCCTCCGGTCCGCGAGCGAGTCCTGATTACGGTGCTTCCACGCGATATCACCGCTGTCGCGAGCGTCTGACCCTCCGAGTACGGGGCCGGTGATGCTGTTGCTCCGCGATGCCGAGGCAATTTACGGCCCGTCGTGACGACGAGGCGGCGGTTCGCGGAGCACGTGACGGTTGCCGACCGGTGGGTCAATGGCGGTCCGGACGGCGCGGATACTTGGAAGGGCGCATCCGGCCCGTGAGCCGCAGAGCCTCGACCGCCGCGCATTTCCACGAGCATTCGTTCGCATCGCATTCCAAATGCACCTGCATGAGCGCGTGCGCATCGCCGGGAGCGAATTCCGGGCCGTCTCTCGGCTCTACCGCAGGCCAACCCAATGGCGGCCAGCCCAGCAGGCACAGTTGCTCATGGCCCACGCGTTCGGCGATGTGATAGACGCTCGGACCACGCAACGGCTTCCGCCACCATCGGCTCGCCGCGAAGAAGACCGTCAGCAGTACTGCGACCGCGACCGCCCCCACCATCAGCGCTGTGCCGAACTCGGACCAGCCGGACATCAAACGCCCACCCCGCTCTCCGACGATCCGAAGGGCGGCCACCGGTGCCCGCGCTCCCACATCTGCTCGGGCACAACGACAATCAGTGCCACCTCCTCCGTGAGCGCACGCCTGGCAGTCCAGATGTGCTCCCGAGTCGGAGCGATGACGGCCGAAGCGCCCACCCGGCGGATCTCCTGTACAAGCAGCAGCGTCGGCATCAGCGCATCGCGATCCACGACCAGCACTTCCGGCTCGGGATAGCCCTTTCGTTCGGCTAGCGCCCGAATCGCGCGCTCCTCCTCGACGTGGTCCTTGCCGGACTGATCCAGCCGGATATAGCCCAGCGCGATTTCCACCATGTCCACCCCTTATCCGTCGATGTGGTGTGGCACCCGGCGCCGGGGATCGCTTGGCCCCTGGGAACGCGATCAGAGCTGAGACAAGGGATGTGCTCACCCGGCGCCGAGGCCGGAACAAACTGTGACCGACGAACAAGACAGCGAATCGGCAAAAGATTTGTCACCCTGGGGATAAGGAAGTCTGTGGAATGGAATCCGTGATGACGATGACCCAGGAGTCCGGTGTCGGCGACAAAGTACGTGTCGCAAGGAAGCTAGCGGGATGGAGCCAGGAGAGACTCGCGCGGGAAGCGAACTTCTCGGCGAGCCTGGTCCGCAAGGTCGAACGCGGCCGCGCGCCCGCGTCTCCGGCTTTCGTCGCGGCCTGCGCCCGCGCGCTGCGGGTGAACCTCGCCGACCTCCTAGAGCAGCCCTACCCACGCCAGACCCGCGACGAACAGCAAGTGCATGCCGGGGTACCCGAGATCCGCCGTGAACTGGCCGCTTACAAGATCGAGCCGGACGGCGCGATGAACGCACGGCCCGAACGCGAACTCGCCGCTGACGTCGCGAGGGCGTCCGCGATGCGTCACTCCGTCAACCTCGGCGATCTCGGCACGCTCCTACCCGGCCTGCTCGCGGACCTCCGCGTCGCATGGCACAACGCGAGCGGAGCGAAGCGCGAGCGCCTCTTCGGGCTCCTCGCCGAAGTGTTCGCCGCGACCGGGCAACTCGTGTACAAACTCGGCTACATCGACCTTTCCTCGCTGTGCGTCGAGCGGTACGAATGGGCAGCCGCGCAATCCGGTGATCAACTGGCCGTCCTCGCGGGCGATTATCAGCGCGCGGGCGAGCTGATCTGCACGGCCGAATGGTCTACCGCGCTGCGCTTTCTCGAATCCAGCCGCGCAACCCTCGAATCCGAGATCAGCGGCAACGATCCGGCTGTCCTCAGCATGTGGGGCAATCTGCACCTGAAATCCGGTCTCGCCGCAGCTCGCGCGGGGCGGCGCGATGTAGCCGACGAACACCTCGCCGAAGCGCGGGAGACTGCCCGCCGCCTCGGTGGCGACCGAGACGACTACCGGCTCTGCTTCGGCGTCACGAATGTCGGCATCTGGTCGGTCGGGCTGGCCGTCGAGATGATGGATGGCACCGAGGCGGTGAAACGCGCCGAGCACGTGCGTCTCCCGGCCACGACGCCCCGGGAGCGCGCGGGCCACCATTACATCGACCTGGCCCGCGGATTCCTGCTCCACGGCGATCGGACGAAAGCCCTTACGTCCTTGCGCAAAGCCAAGGAGATCGCGCCGACGCAGACCCGCTACCACCCCATGGTGCACGAGACCATCCGCGTCCTCGCACGCGACGACGCACGCAGCAATGAGAGTGTCCGAGGTTTCGCCGCTTGGTGCGGGATCGATCGCGGCTGACGTATTTGCGTTGAGGCCACCACGTTCCGCATCTGACTGGCCCGTTCGCGCGAACTGCGTCCGACGAACTGCAAGGATAAGTAGCGGCCGTGGAATCGAATGGCAGGCGACGACCGCCGCCTACCCCTCGGCTTGCCGGGTCAGCCGAGCGACCGGAAGAACTCGCGGATGTCGCCGATCAGCAGCTCCGGCACCTCGAGTGCCGGGAAATGCCCGCCGGAGTAGAACTCCGACCAGTGGGTGATGTTGTGCGTGCGTTCCGCGAAGCGGCGGATGGCGTAGTCGCCGTCCTTGAAGACCGCGACGCCGGTGGGCACGGTGCCCTTCGGTTTCGGGGCGAACATGGTGGCGTCGTGGAAGCGTTCGTAGTACAGGTTGGCGACGCTGCGGGCGGTGTCGGTCAACCAGTAGATGCTCACGGTGGTGAGCAGGCGGTCGATACCGACGGCTTGTTCGGGCAGGTCGTGGGCGCTGTCGGTCCACTCGCGGTATTTCTCCGCGATCCAGCCGAGCAGCCCGGCCGGGGAGTCGGCGAGCAACTGGGCGATGGTGTCTGGGCGAGAACCTTGCAGGTTCATGTAGGCCGAGCCGTCGTCCTGGAATTTCTTCATCGCGGCGAGTCGCGCCTTTTCCGCGTCGGTGAGGGCGGCCATGTCGGCGGGGTCGCCGGTCGGGAAGGTGACCAGCGCGTTGACGTGTACGCCGAGGAGGTGGTCGGTGTCGATCCGCGCCAGGGCCGGAGCGATGAACGCGCCGTGGTCGCCGCCCTGCACGCCGTAGCGGTCGTAGCCGAGGCGAGCCATGAGTTCGGCGAGCGCCGCCGCGATCCGGCCGTCGTTCCAGCCTCGCTCGGTGAGCGGGCCGGAGAAGCCGTGACCGGGCAGCGACGGGATGACCAAGTGGAATGCGGGCGCGTCCGAGTCCGGGTCGGTGAGCGGACCGATCACGTCGCGGAAGTCGGCCACCGAACTGGGCCAGCCGTGCAGCAACAACAACGGGGTGGCGTCCTCCCGGGGTGAACGCACGTGCAGGAAGTGCACGTTCTGGCCGTCGATGGTGGTGGTGAACTGCGGGTAGGCGTTCAGCTCCGCCTCGGCCGCACGCCAGTCGAATTTCTCGGCCCAGTACCCGGCCAGCTCCTTCAGGTACCCCGTCGGCACACCGCGCTCCCAGCCGGCGTCGGGCAGTTCGTCGATCCAGCGGGTACGCGCCAGCCGCAGCCGAAGCTCGTCCAGGTCGGCCTGCGGAATGTCGATGCGGAAGGGGCGGATCTCGGTGTTCGTCATGCCATTGATACTTCGCGTAACGAGGTGGCCGCCGAATCACGAGAAGTCACTATTTCCGCACTCGCCCAGCCCACCGACGAGTAACGCCGAACCCGGGCCGTACCACTATCGGCCACGAACCCGGCGGCGCGCTGGTCGCGCCGAGGCCGCCCCCGGTCCCGAGTTCGCGAGTGGCACACCACTGCGGCATCGGCCGAGAAGACCTCTCGATGGTGTGCCACTCGCGAACTGGCGTCGAGCGCGCGGTGCGGGCATGATCGCGCCGTGGTCAGCCTTCCGGTGTGCGGCGCGTTTGTGGGGCGGGCCGCTGAGCTCGCGGCGTTGCAGGATGCCTATCGGGACCCGGCGGTGCATACCGTTCTGGTCGGGGGTGAGGCGGGTATCGGCAAGTCGCGGTTGGTCGCGGAGTTCCGGACGCGGCTCGGGGCTCGTACGGTAGTGGCATACGGAAGGTGCCCGGAATTCGGCGCGAAAGGGGTGCCGTTCACGCCGTTCGTCGCGGTCATCCGCACACTGCTGCGTGACCAGGGCGTGGAGGCGCTCGCGACGCTGCTTCCGATGCGACCGGCGCTGGCGCGCTGGCTTCCGGAACTGGCGGCGCGGTCGGGCGCGGCGGAGGCCGACACCGACAGGATCCGGTTGTTCGGTGAGATCCTGACCGTGCTGGAACAGTTCTCGATGACCAAGCCGCTGGTGGTGGTGCTGGAAGATCTGCACTGGGCCGACGATGCCAGCCTGGAATTGCTCGCCTTCCTGGTGGCCAACATCGCCGAAGGCGATCTGTTCTTGGTCGGCACCCACCGGCCTGCCGATTCCGAGCCGTTGCGCAAGCTGATCGCGAGCCTGCGCCGAGACCCGAGTGTCCGCTTGCTGCATCCAGCACCGCTGACCAGGCACGAGGTCGGCAGGCAATTGGCCGCGCTGCGCGGCAGGGAGCCCGAGCCAGGGACCATCGGGCGGATCTTCGAGCGCAGCAGGGGAATCCCGCTGTACGTCGAGGCACTCGATCCCGCACCGGAGGACACGCCCGCCGAGCTGTCGGAGCTGTTGCTCGATCACCTGTCCGACCTGCCCGATCAGACCGCGTCGGTGCTGCGGCTCGCGGCGGTGGCCGGGTCGCCGGTCCGGCACACCCTGCTGACGGCCGCCTCCGACCTCCCTGAGGGCGCGCTCGCCACAGCACTGCGTCAGCTGGTCGACCAGCGGCTCCTGGTTTCCACCGACACGGGCTACCAGTTCCGGCACGTTCTCATCCGCGACGCCGTCTACGGAGACCTCCTACCGGCGGAGCGAAAAGCACTGCACAGCAGACTTTCCCAAGCCCTGGCTACCCGGCGAAGGAAGCCGGGCGCGGACCGATGCCCGGCCGCCGAACTGGCCTACCACGCGTATGCCGCCGGAGACCTGCTGCTGGCATTCGAAGCCGCGTGGGACGCCGCGGCGGAGGCGGAAAGGGTGAGCGCGCACCGCGATCAGGTGCGCCACCTGGACCGGGTGCTCGATTTGTGGGATCGCGTACCGGAAGCGGCGCGACGGGTGGACGCCGATCGGCTCGACGTCTTGGCAGCGGTCGTGGCCGCGTGTCATCGCGGCGGCGTCATCGAGCGCGGCATCGCAGCGGCCGACGAGGCGCTGGCCACCATCGATGCGGGGGCCGACCCGGAGCGTGCCGCGTGCCTGCACTACTACCGCGCCGGACTGCGCAATCAGAGCAGCGGCGGCGGCGAAGACGATCTGCTCGCGGCGCTGGCATATCTTCCTTCGGACCAGCCGACCCTGCTGCGCGGTGAAATCCTCGCCGAACTCGCCGCGGTGCGGGTGTTCAGCGGCGCCGCCGTGGCCGAGAACGCTGCGCGGGCCGCTGTCGAAGTGGCCGAACGGTTACGTGGTGGCCCGACCGCCGGCGGCACCTCGTCGGTGTCGGCAATCGCGCTCCGCACGCCGGGCGCGGTCGCAACGCACCCGGCCGGGGGCGTCGCAGCAGAAGACACGGCCGGTGCCGACGCCGCGTCCGCGACGAGGCACCGGCGGCATACGAACGACCTTCGCGAGGACCGGAGCGCCGCCGCGCTTGCCGCGCGTGCCCACGCCTATCTCGGGCTGGCCACCGCGAACCGTCCCGACGTCGCCATGACCCATTTCGAGCGGGCGCATGCCGCCGCTGAGGCCGCGGGAGATCCGGGCACCTTACTGACCGTCGTGCTGTGGGAGACGGCGCTGCTGGTCTCGGCAGGCGCCGACGAGGCGGCCATCACGGCGATCCAGCAGGGGTTGCGCGCCGCGCACGAGAGTTACCGATTCGCCGAGGCCGCGCCGATCCTGCTGGTCAAGTGGGCGCAGGCGCTCACAGCGCTGGGGCGCTGGAACGAGGCGCTGGATCTGATCGACGAATCGCTCACCGAGCAGTTGCCCCCGTTGAGCACCGCCGCGCTGCTGCTGTGTCACGCGCGGATCATGCTCGCGCGTGGGGACGACCAGGCCGCGGCGGCGAGCGCGGCGACCGCGCAACCCTTGCTCGGGAATCGGCGCTGGGCCAGGCAGTATCAGATCCAGCTGCACACCGTGCAGACCGAGATAGCGCACGCGGCGGGCAATCCGCAGCGCGCCGCCGAGATCGGCGCCGCGACGCTGACCGCGGACGATCTGGTCGCGCACCCGCACGAGGCGTGGGCACTGGCCGAGGCCATCGCCCGAACACGTTGCGCGCCAATGGTTCTCGTCTCCGCTGTCGCGAGGCTGCCGGTGACCACCGCGGTAGACGCCGCGTACCGGGCTTCCTGCCACGCGGTGCGCAGCGGCCGTCCCGCCGACTGGGCCGCGGCGGCTTCCTCCTGGCGAGCCCTGAGTCGGCCGTACGAGCTGGCGCGCGGCCTGCTCGAATCCGGCCGCGCGGAATTGGCCGTGGGTGATCGCGCGGCGGCACGCGGCGCACTGCGGTCGGCCCTCGGGCTGGCGGACGAGTTGGCGGCGGCGCCCCTCGCCGAGCAAGCCAGACAGCTGGCCGACCGCGCCGGGATCGACCTCGCCGAAGCCGGGAACCCGTCCGCCCCGGCCCGGTCGGCGAGTACCTCGGGCCTGACCCCGCGTGAACTCGACGTCCTACGCCTGGTGGCCACGGGCGCGAGCAACCGGCAGATCGCGGCCGAGTTGTTCATCAGCGCCAACACCGCGGGTGTGCACGTCTCGCGGATCCTCACCAAGCTCGGGGCGTCCAGCAGAACCGAGGCGGCCGCGATCGCGCGAGAACGCGGATTGCTCGTCTCCGAATGACGACCACCGCGATCCCCGGCGAACTGTGTGGGCCCGCCTGAAGCGATCGCGGAGGCACCTCCTCTGCGGCAACTGCCTGCCTCCGCGCATGAGCCGACGCCACTGAGCGGCGAGCGCGGCCGGACGGCGAGCGGCGGTTGGCAATGAGCGGACGGCGAGCGGCGGTTGGCGATGAGCGGACGGCGAGCGGCGGTTGGCGATGAGCGGGCGGCGAGCGGGGAGGGCGAGCGGCCGGGCTTCGGACAGCGGACGTTAGGCGGCAAGCGGCGCATGGCGGGCTGCGCATGGCGGACGGCCGAGCGTCGGACAGCGAACGTTAGGCGGCAAGCGGCGCATGGCGGGCTGCGCATGGCGGACGGCCGAGCGTCGGACAGCGGACGTCAGGCGGCAAGCGGCGCATGGCGGGCTGCGCATGGCGGACGGCCGAGCGTCGGACAGCGGACGACGGACCTTGGGCGGTAAGCAGCCGGGCGGCGGGAGTTGGGCGGTAAGCCAGCCGGGGGACGGGCGGCCGGGTGCGCACGGCGAGCGGTGGGCGAGCGGTGGGCGGCAAGCCGCGCATGGCGAGCGGCGGAGCGGGCTGGGCGGCGGACAGCGAGCGGCGGGCGACCCGCGACCGTCGGCGACCGGCAGCGAGCGGCGACGGCGACCGGCAGCGACAGGCGACGGGCGACGGGCGACAGGCGACAGGCGACGGGCGACGGGCGAAGTGGAAGCGGGGCCGAACGACCCGGCGGGCGTGCCCGGGAGCACGTCGCCGCCAGCCGGTACAGCGTTGGGCACGGATACGCATTCGGCGCGGACTACCGGTCCCGTGCCCGGCGACCGGCCCGTAAGATACAGTACGTCGAACATGTCTCGAAAGGACTGGCTGATGCGGTCGACCTTGCTGTCCCGGCGCGATCTCGAGTTCCTGCTCTACGAGTGGCTGGACGTGGAGGCGCTCACCAAACGCGAGCGGTACGCCGAGCACTCGCGGGAGACCTTCGACGCCGTGCTCGAGCTGAGCGAGCAGCTGGCCACCAAGTACTTCGCGCCGCACAACAAGCTCAACGACGCCAACGAACCCACCTTCGACGGCGAGCGCGTGACCATCATCCCGGAAGTCGGCCAGGCGCTCGCCGCCTTCGCCAAGGCCGGATTGCCCTCGGCCGCGATGGATTACGAACTCGGCGGCGCCCAGCTGCCCGCGACCGTGGCGCAGGCGAGCTACGCCTGGTTCCAGGCGGCCAACCCGGGCACCGCGGGCTACCCGTTCCTCACCGTGGCCAACGCCAATCTCCTCATCGCCCACGGCCCCGAACACGTCGAGAAGTTCGTCAAGCCCATGCTCGCGGGCCGCTTCTTCGGCACCATGTGCCTGTCGGAGCCGCAGGCCGGTTCCTCGCTCGCCGACATCGTCACCCGGGCCGAGCCGCAGGACGACGGCACGTATCGCCTGTTCGGCACCAAAATGTGGATCTCCGGCGGCGATCACGAACTCGGCGAGAACATCGTGCATCTGGTGCTGGCCAAGATCCCGGGCGGCCCCGCGGGCACCAAGGGCATCTCGCTGTTCGTGGTGCCCCGGTTCCTGGTCGGCGACGACGGCGCGATCGGGGAGCGCAACGACGTCGCGCTGGCCGGGCTCAACCACAAGATGGGTTTCCGCGGCACGGTCAACACCGTGCTGAATTTCGGCGAGGGCCGCTGGACGCCGGGCGGCGCGCCCGGCGCGGTCGGCTACCTGGTCGGCGAGCCGCATCGCGGACTGACCTATATGTTCCACATGATGAACGAGGCGCGCATCGGCGTCGGCTTGGTCGCCACCGCCCTCGGCTACACCGGATATCTGGAGTCGCTCGACTACGCCCGCACGCGCACCCAGGGCCGGGCCAAGCTCCCCGCCGACCCGTCCGCGCCGCAGCGCCCGATCATCGAGCACGCCGACGTCAAACGGATGCTGCTGGCCCAGAAGTCCTACGCCGAAGGCGCGCTGGCGCTGGTGCTCTACTGCGCGCGGCTGGTCGACGAGCAGCGCACCGCGGAATCCGACGACGACCGCCGCGCGATCACCCTGCTGCTGGACATCCTGACCCCGATCGCCAAGAGCTGGCCCTCGCAGTGGTGCCTGGAGGCCAACAGCCTCGCCATCCAGGTGCTCGGCGGCTACGGATACACCCGCGAGTACAACGTCGAGCAGCACTACCGGGACAACCGGCTCAACCCGATCCACGAGGGCACGCACGGCATCCAGGGCCTGGACCTGCTGGGACGCAAGGTGACCCAGCAGGGCGGCGCCAGCCTGCTCGCCCTCGGATCCCGGGTGGACGCGACCATCGCGGCCGCGCGCGCCGCGGGCGGCGAGGCGGCCGAACTCGCCACTCGGCTGGACCCGGTGTGGCGGCGGCTGATCGAGGTGACCGCGGGGCTGTTCGCCTCCGGCGACATCGAAGCAGCGCTGGCCAACAGCTCGGTGTATCTGGAAGCGTTCGGGCACACCGTGCTGGCCTGGATCTGGCTGGAACAGTTCCTCGCCGCCGCGGATCGGCCCGGTGATTTCTATGATGGCAAGCGGCACGCGGCCCGGTTCTTCTATCGTTTCGAATTGCCCAAGACCGCACCGGCGTTGGATCTGCTCGCCAGCCTGGACACCACCACCTTGCAGATGCGCGACGCCTGGTTCTGACGACGCCGCGTTTCGATACATGTTCTAGAAGATGTACCATTCCGCGGTGATCGATTCCAGTCAGCGGACCACCCGACCTCCCGGCCGCCCGGCCTCCGCGACCAGGGAACAGGTCATCGAGCACGCCCGCCGGGCGTTTCTGGCCGGAGAACGCGTGGACATCCAGGCGATCGCCGGACAGCTCGGACTCAGCCGCGCCTCGGTCTACCGCTGGTTCGGCTCCCGCGACGGAGTGCTCGGTGCCGTGCTGGCCGGGGAGTTCGAAGCACTGCTCACCCGCGCCGACGCCCGCCGACGCTCCACCGGAGCCCGGCGCATCCTGGACGTGCTGTACCGGGTCAACCGCTGGATGACCGACAACGAACCGTTCCGGCGCTACTTCGAGAACGAGCCGCTGTCGGGCCTGCGCATCCTCACCGCGAGCGACGGGCCGGTCCAGCCGCTGGTCGTCGGCACCGTCCGGGAGCTGATCGCGCGCGCCGCCGAAGAGGACGGATACGATCCGCCGCTGGAACCGGCGCTGCTGGCCTACGCGCTGGTCCGGCTCGGCGAGGCGTTCCTGTACAACGACAACGTCGCGGGCATTCGCGGCGACGTCGACCGGCTGCACGAGGTGCAGGCGGCGCTGTTGGGCATCCCCGACGCGATCACGCCATGAGCGGGCCGCTGCTGCACGAGCGTTTCCCGCAGCTGGCCGACACCTTGCCGTTCGTGCGCCTCGGCACCGCTCCGACGCCCGTCCGCCGCTGCGACCTCGGCACCGCGGCCCAGCTGTGGTGCAAGGACGAAAGCGGCTACGGCGACGGCGGCTGGGGTGGCAACAAGGTCCGCAAGCTGGAATGGCTGCTGCCGGAGGCACGGCGGCGCGGGGCGCGCACCATCCTGACGGTAGGCGGCACCGGAACCAATTGGGGGCTCGCCACCGCCCTGTACGGCCGCGCCCAGGGCATCGACACCGAACTCGCCTTGGTGGACCAGCCGGTCGACGACCATGTGCGCGCGCAACTGCGGCGGCTGGAGAAATCCGGCGCCACTCTGCATTTCACCCACAGCAAAGCCCGCACAATCCTCGCGGCGCCGTGGTTGTATCTGCGCCGGATGCGGAGCGGCGGGCGTCCGTACTTCCTGCCCGCGGGCGGGTCGTCGCCGATCGGCGCCTTGGGCTACGTCGAGACGGCATGCGAACTCGCGGCCCAGATCGCCGCGGGTGAGCTGCCCGAGCCGGGCCACGTCGTCACCGCCGTCGGATCAGGCGGCACCGCCGCGGGCCTCGCCCTCGGTCTTCGGTTGGCCGGACTGCGCACGCGCGTCGTCGGAGTCGTCGTCAACGACACGCTGCCCCTCGACGCGAAGCACATAGTCCGGCTCGCCGGGCGGACCGAGCGCCTTCTCCGCGCCCGCGGAGCACGCTTCGCGCCGACCGGACTGCGCCCGGAGAACGTCACGATGACCACCGAGTGGCTCGGCCCCGGCTACGGCCACCCCACGCCCGCCGCGCTGGATGCCGCCCAGCGCGCCGAACAGGCCGGACTGCGCCTGGAGACGGTCTACACCGCCAAAGCGCTCGCCGCGTTGCGAGCTCTCGAACACGCGGGCGTGTTCGGGGCCGGACCGGTGCTGTTCCTCAATACGTACGGCCCACGACCGTAGATACGCGCGTCCCAGCCCGCGCGACCCCACTTTCGAATCGCTGTGATCGGAATTCGGCCGATGGCACCCGACGTGGCGTAATGGCCGGAGCGCCGGACATATCGCCAGGTCGGGACGCGGGGCACCCGGCGCAATAACATCCCTTGATTTCTCCTGGCGATGACGCGGGAACTCGCGCGGCCCCGACCGCACTATCGTCGCTATTCGTGCAGGTCAGCGACAGAAAGGCGGAGGCGGTGGCAGCGGAACCCACGCCGGTGCGGCAGTTGCGCGCCGATCAGGCGCGGCGGGTGGCCGACATCTTGCGTCACCAGTTGCACGCTGGCGCGTTCGAGAACACCCTGCCGAGCGAACAGGAACTCGCCGCCGAGTACGGCGCCTCCCGCAACACCGTCCGCGACGCGCTGGCGCTGTTGAAGGACGAGGGCCTGATCGACCGGGCGCCCAAAGTGGGCACCCGGGTGGCCACCCGCAAGTACGACCACGGGCTCGACGCGCTGCTCGGGTTGCAGGAGACCTTCAAGGGCCACGGCACCGTGCGCAACGAGGTGCGCGCGGCGATGCACGTCGCCGCACCGCCCGCCGTCGCCCGCAGGCTCGGTCTCGCGCCGGGCGAGCGCGTGGTCTACCTGGAGCGCCTGCGCTACCTGGCGGACCTGCCGCTGAGTCTCGACCTCACCTACCTCGTGCCGGACATCGGCACCGAAATCCTCGGCCACGACCTCGAGCACACCGACGTCTTCGTGCTGCTGGAACGCATCAGCGGCCACTCGCTCGGCTCGGCCGACCTGGCCCTGGAGGCGGTGCCCGCCGACCCGCACACCGCATCCACCCTCGACGTCCCCGGCGGCGCGCCGCTGCTGATGCTGGAACGACTGACCCGGCTCGACGACGGCCGCCCGGTCGACCTGGAGTACATCCGCATGCGCGGCGACCGCATCACCATGCGCGGCAGCCTGACCCGCAGCACCCCCGAATGGAAGGTCCTCTAGATGGCACTCGTCAACCAGCGCGCCGACATCCCCGTCACCATCGACGAGTCGCTGTGCATCCAGGGATGCACGCTGTGCGTCGAGATCTGCCCCCTCGACTCGCTGGCCATCAACCCCGAGAACGGCAAGGCCTTCATGCACGTGGACGAGTGCTGGTACTGCGGTCCCTGCGCGGCCCGCTGCCCCACCGGCGCCGTCACCGTCAACATGCCCTACCTGCTCCGCTGATCTGGAAGACCGATGAAAGTGAAACTCGCCCCCGTCCTGCTCGCCGCCGCGCTCGCGCTGACCGGGTGCTCGCTGGAGCAGTCCGGCGACACGCCCGCGGGCACCGTCAAGGTGGTCGTCGGCTACCAGTCCAAGACCATCAACACCGTCACCGCGGGCACCTTGCTGCGCGCGCAGGGCTACCTGGAGCAGCGGCTACAGAAGATCACCGACAGCGGCGGGGCGAAGTACCAGGTCGAGTGGCAGGACTACGACACCGGCGCGCCGATCACCGCGCAGATGGTGGCCGAGAAGATCGACATCGGCTCCATGGGTGACTACCCGCTGCTGATCAACGGCTCCCGCACCCAGGTCAACGAGCGCGCGCGCACCGAACTAGTGTCGGTCACCGGATACAACCCCAAGGGCGCGCTGAACATGGTCGTCGTGCCGAACGACTCTGCCGCCACCGGCATCGCCGACCTGGCCGGGCAGAAGATCTCGGCCAGCGTCGGCTCGGCCGGGCACGGCACCCTGGTGCAGGCGCTGTCGCGGGCGGGCATCGATCCGGCCAAGGGGGTGGAGGTGCTCAACCAGCAACCGCAGGTCGGGGCGACCGCGCTGGAATCCCGCCAGGTGGGCGCGCTGTCGCAGTTCGTCGCGTGGCCCGGTCTGGTGGTCTTCCAGAACAAGGCCAAGCTGCTCTACGACGGCGCCGAACTCGGCGTGCCGACCTTCCACGGCGTGGTGGCGCGGCGCGCGTACGCCGCCGATCACCCCGAGGTCCTGCAGGCGTTCCTGGCCGCGCAACTGGATGCCACACAGTTTTTGCAGCAGAAGCCGTTCGAGGCCGCGAAGATCGTCGCCGACGGGTCCGGGCTGCCGCAGGAAGTGGTGTATCTCTACAACGGTCCCGGCGGAACGAGTTTCGACACCACGCTGAAGCCGAGCCTGATCGACGCGCTCAAAGGCGATGTGGCCTACCTGAAGTCGATCGGCGACTTCGCCGACCTCGACATCGATCGGTTCGTCGACGACGGGCCGCTGCGCAAGGCGTACGCGCAGACCGGACGCGGCGACTACGACCGCGACCTGGCCGCCACCGCCAACCCGACCCGGGTGACCGGCACCGATCCGGTCTGCGGCAAAGCGGCGGAAAACCCCGCGTCGGCCGGCGAACTGTGGGTGGACGGCGCGGCGACGCCGCAACCTGCCGCCGACCCGACCTGCCTGCTGCGCGCGGTCCAGGCCGCGAAAGCGCAGGGCCGGACGATCCGCGCCGCGTACGTCCCCGATACCGAACTCGGCACCCGCTGGTTCGCCGACAAGTCGATCTGGCTGCGCGACGGCGCTGCCTACCTGCCCTTCACCACCGCCGCAGCCGCGCAGCGCTACCGGCAGGCGCACCCGTCCGCCACGCCGGTCGGCTACGACCAGGCCGTCACGGAAGTACGCGGATGACCAGCGAACTCGCCGCACCGGCGGTGCGGGCCGCGGCCGAACCCGCCGCGGCCGGATCGGACGCCGCCCCCGCGTCGCGGTCGGCCTGGCGCTCGCGCCTGCTGCGGGTGGGCTCGGTCGCCGCCGCGGTCGGACTGTGGCAGCTGCTCACGGTCAACAACGTGCGGGCGGCGGGCCTGCGGTTCGACACCCTGCCGACGGTCACCGAGATCGTCGCCGAATTCGGCACGCAGTTGCGCTCCGACCAGTACTACCTGGACATCGCGCAGTCGCTGATCCGGATCGTCACCGGCTTCGGGCTGGCCGCGGTCATCGGCGTGATCGCGGGTATCGGACTGGGCCGGTCGCGGCTGCTCGCCGACACCTTCGGCCCGCTGGCCGAACTGGTTCGCCCGATCCCGGCCATCGCCTTGGTGCCGGTCGCGATCCTGCTGTTCCCCAGCGACGAATCGGGCATCGTGTTCATCACCTTCACCGCGTCGCTGTTCCCGGTGCTGGTCAGCACCAGGCACGCGGTGCGGGCGCTGCCGACGATCTGGGAGGACGCGATCCGCACGCTGGGCGCGTCCCGGCTGGACGTGCTCACCCGCGTCGTGTTCCCCGGCATCCTGCCGGGCGTCTTCAGCGGCCTGTCCGTCGGCGTCGGCGTGGCGTGGATCTGCCTCATCTCCGCGGAGATGATCTCCGGACGTCTCGGTGTCGGCTACCGCACCTGGCAGGCCTACACCATCGTGGACTACCCGGCGGTGTTCGTCGGCATGATCACCATCGGCGTCCTCGGTTTCGCGACATCGGGGCTGGTCGAACTGGCCGGCCGCCGCATCACCCGCTGGCTGCCCAGGGAGGTCGAAGCATGACCACAGTGATCGACGCGCCGGCGTCGACCGGAATGGCGTTGAGCCTCAGCGGTGTTCGCATCGCCTATAGCGGCGAACCCGTGCTCGACGGATTGGACCTGGCGATCGCGCCGGGCGAAATCCTCGTCGTAGTGGGTAAATCAGGATGCGGCAAGTCCACGTTGCTGCGAGCGATCGCCGGACTGCGCGCCCCCGAGGGCGGAGTGATCCTGGCCGACGGCGACCACGTCACCGGACCGGCGGCCGACCGCGCCCTGGTGTTCCAGGACGACGCGCTGCTGCCGTGGCGCACCGTGCGGCAGAACATCGAACTCGCGCTGCGCCTGCGCGGCACACCCCGGGCCCAGCGGCGCTCCACCGCACTGCACTGGGTGGACGAGGTCGGGCTCACCGGCTACGCCGACTATCTGCCGCGCGACCTGTCGGGCGGCATGCGCCAGCGCGTCCAGCTCGCGCGCAGCCTGGCCGCCGCGCCGCGCGCCGTGCTGATGGACGAGCCGTTCGGCGCCCTGGACACCCAGACCAGAGAAACCATGCAGCGCCTGCTGATCCAGACCTGGCGCGCCCATCCGACCACCATCGTCTTCGTCACCCACGACCTCGACGAGGCCCTGCTGCTCGGCGACCGCATCACCGTGCTCGGCGGCGGCACGTTGCGGGCGCTGGTGCCGGTGCCGAGTCCGCGCGAAGCGATCGACCGGGCCGCGACGAAGGCCGAGATCCTGGAGAAACTGTGAACATACCGCCGCTGTCGGAACGGATTCGGCTGGACTGCGACGTGCTCGTCATCGGCGGCGGCACGGCGGGCACGATGGCCGCGCTCACCGCCGCCGAGCAGGGCGCGAACGTGCTGCTGCTGGAGAAGGCGCACGTGCGCCACTCCGGTGCGCTTGCCATGGGTATGGACGGCGTGAACAACGCCGTCATCCCGGGCAAGGCCGAACCGGAAGACTACGTCGCCGAGATCACCCGCGCCAACGACGGGATCGTGAATCAGCGCACCGTCTACCAGACCGCCACGCGCGGCTTCGCCATGGTGCAGCGGCTGGAACGCTACGGCGTGAAGTTCGAGAAGGACGAGTACGGCGAGTACGCGGTGCGCCGGGTGCACCGGTCGGGCTCGTACGTGCTGCCGATGCCGGAGGGCAAGGACGTCAAGAAGGCGCTGTACCGGGTGCTGCGCCAGCGCAAGATGCGCGAGAAGATCCGCATCGAAAACCGGCTCATGCCGGTGCGCGTGCTCACCGACAACGGACGCGCCGTCGGCGCCGCCGCCCTGCACACCCGCACCGGCGAATTCGTGGCCGTCGCCGCTAAGGCCGTCATCCTGGCCACCGGGCCGTGCGGCAGGCTCGGGTTGCCCGCCAGCGGATACCTGTACGGCACCTACGAGAACCCGACGAACGCGGGCGACGGCTACTCGATGGCCTACCACGCCGGAGCCGAACTCAGCGGCATCGAATGCTTCCAGATCAACCCGCTGATCAAGGATTACAACGGTCCGGCCTGCGCCTACGTCGCCAATCCGTTCGGCGGCTACCAGGTCAACGCCGAAGGAGAACGCTTCGTCGACTCCGACTACTGGTCGGGCCAGATGATGGCGGAGGTCAAGCGGGAGATCGAGTCCGCGCGCGGCCCCATCTACCTCAAGGTGTCGCACCTGCCCGACGAGACGCTGAGCACGCTCGAAGGCATCCTGCACACCACCGAGCGCCCCACCCGCGGCACCTTCCACGCCAACCGCGGCCACGACTACCGCACCCACGACATCGAGATGCACATCTCCGAAATCGGGTTGTGCAGTGGGCATTCCGCCTCCGGCGTGTGGGTCGACGAGCACGCGCGCACCACGGTGCCCGGCTTGTACGCGGCGGGCGATCTGGCGTGCGTGCCGCACAACTACATGATCGGCGCATTCGTCTTCGGCGATCTGGCCGGCGCGCACGCCGCGTCCACCCTGGACCAGGTCGCCGCGCCCGCCGAACTGCCCGAGGACCAGCTGGCCGCCGCCCACGAGCTGATCTACCGGCCGCTGCGCCAGCCGGACGGGCCGCCGCAACCGCAGGTCGAATACAAGCTGCGGCGCTTCGTCAACGACTATGTCGCGCCGCCCAAGACGGCGACCAAGCTGGCCATCGCGGTGGAGACCTTCGACCGGATGCGCGCGGAGGTCGACGGCATCGGCGCGCGCACCCCGCACGAGCTGATGCGCGCGGTGGAGGTGTCGTTCATCCGCGACTGCGCCGAGATGGCCGCCCGCAGCTCACTGACCAGGACCGAATCCCGTTGGGGCCTCTACCACGAGCGCGCCGACCTACCCGAACGCGACGATGTCGGATGGCGATACCACCTCAACCTGCGCAAGAACCCCGACGGAACCATGGCGTTCCTGAAGCGGCCGGTGGCGCCGTACCTGGTTCCGGTGCCAGGACTCGACGACCTGCCCTCGGCCGATGCCGAGGCCGTACCGGTGCACCAGCCGCACCAAGTCGTCGGCCGTGCGCCGCACACCGGCGGCGACGCTGATCGCGATCGCACCGCTTCCGGTACGCCGTCGCAGCCTGCCTCTCCCCCGTCACCCCGCATCGTCGCGCTGCTCGCACTCGACGAACCCACCGTGGCGCAACTGTCCACCTATCTGACGGATCCCGACGCGGGCGTGCGGGCCGCGGCGATCTCGGTGCTGACCGAGCACACGCCGGAAGGCTTCGCGACCGCCTTGGGTGACGCGCTCGACGACGCGGCGGCATCGGTGCGGCGCGCCGCCGCCGCCAGCCTGCGCGAGCTCGTCGAGGTCCTGCCCTCGGCGGCGGGGCTTTCCGACCGGCTCGGTTCCTCCGATCCCGTCGTGCGGTCCACGGTGATCGACCTGTTGCGCGCCCTGCGTGCGGGCGAGCCCGCGCACTACCGCGCCGCGCTGGCGGACGAGGACCATCGCGTGCGCATCGAGGCGGTCCGCGCGCTGGTCTCGCTGAACGATCGCGACGGCGTCGCCACGCTGGCCGCCGACGGCAACCGGGAAGTGCGGATCGCGGTCGCCCAAGGCCTGGCCGCCATCGGCGACGGCGGAGCCGAGGTGATCCGTCGCCTCGCCGACGACCAGGACCCGCTGGTCCGCGCCGCGGCGCTGACCGCGTTCGCACAACTGGGCGCCGAGCCCACCGACATCACCGCGCTGGCAACCGCCCTGCGCCACTCGGCCTGGCAGATCCGGGTCGGCGCGGCGCGCGGGCTCGCGGGCGCCGACCCCGACCTCGCGGTGCCGATCCTGGCCGCGGCACTGGGCGATCCACATCTCGACGTCCGCAAGGCGGCGGTGCTGTCGTTGTCGGCGTGGCCGGACCTGCCCGCGGCGCACGACGCGCTGCGCGCCGCGATCGACGACACCGACGCCGACGTGCGCGCGTATGCCCGGCGGGCGCTGGCCACCCAGCCCACGGCCTAGCGTGACATGGTTGCCGCAGCTCGAATCGCTGATTAGATTAGCGGCTCGACCGTTGCCGACTCGTCGGCCGTGACACAGCCGGACGGCGACGGGGCGGCCGACGACGAATCCGTCGCCGTTGTCCATCAGCAGCGACGGGAGTGTGGCGTTGACCTTGCCGAACTGGCTGGATCTCGCCGTGCTCGGCACCGCCGCGGTGGCCGCGGTGCTCGGTTGGCGCCGCGGCGCGATCGTGGGACTGCCCGGTTTCGCGGGCGCGCTCGCGGGGGCGATTCTCGGCGCGGCGCTTTCGGCCACGGCGCTGGGTCGGCTCGCCCCCGGCGCGGTGCGGCTCCTGCTCGCGCTGACGGTGGTCCTCGGGCTGGTCGCCTTCGGCGCGGTCGCCGGGCACCGGGCCGGGCGAGCCGCGCGTGCGTCGGTGTCCGATCCTCTCACCCAGCGCATCGACGCCGCGTTCGGATGCCTCACCCACGCGCTCGCGGTTCCGCTCGTGGTGTGGCTGTTCGCCGCACCGCTGGAAGCCGCCGCGCTGGTGCGTGATTCGACGACCGTGCGGACCGTCGACGACGTCGCGCCGTTCTGGCTGTCCGGCCTGTCGGAGGTGCTCACCGGACCGATCGTGGACGCCGGACTCGGCCGCCCGCTCGCGCCACCCGATCCGGGCATCACCGAGGGCCCGGTACCCGCGGCACTGCGGCAGAGCGTGCTTCGGGTGCAGGACCTCGCGCCGACCTGCGGCGTACGCCAGTCCGGCTCGGGCTTCGTCATCGCGCCGGAACGGGTGCTGACCAACGCGCACGTCGTCGCCGGTTCCAGCAAAGTCTCCGTCGACGCCGCCACGGGATCGCTCACCGCGACCGTCGTGCAGTTCGATCCGACCATGGACATCGCGGTGCTCGCCGTCCCCGGTCTCACCGCGCCCGCCCTCACCGTGGCGCCCGAACCCGCCGATCCCGGCGACGACGCGATCGCGCTCGGCTACCCCAGGGGCGGGTCCTACAGCGCGTCCGCCACGCGCGTGCGCGGCCGGGCCGACCGCCAGGTGCGCGACATCTACCGCACCGGTGTGTCCGAACGCGAGATCTACACCTTGGACGGCTCGATCCAGCACGGCAATTCCGGCGGGCCGCTGGTCGACCGCGACGGCCGCGTGCTCGGCATCGTGTTCGGCGTCGACGAGAACAACAGCAACGTCGGGTTCGCCACGAGCCTGCCGGAGATCATCGACCGGCTCGACCACGGCTGGCGCTCCGACCGCCCGGTCGACACCGGGCCCTGCGCCTCCTGACCGGCGTCAGGACGCGTCGGCGACGATCACCACGCCGCTCGAGGCGTCCAGCAACGGAATGGTCCGCTCCGCTGCGTCGTCGACGTGCACGCGCGGGTGCGCGGGCAGTTCGGTCTCGTAGTAGGTGCCCGGCCCGTAGAACTGGCCGTACTTCACCACCACGCCGTCGTAGTCCAGGACGGCCGCCTCGTGCTCCTGGATCACCGCTCCCCGGCCCGCCGGCGGCTCCCACGCGATGCTCTGCGCGAGAAACCGTTTCGCGCCGGCCGTCCGCGCGGCGGCGATCAAGTTGCGGGTGCCCTCGGTACGAATGCGCGCGTTCGCCTCGGCCCGCTCCGGCAGCAGCGCCGCATCGTCGGGCAGGTCGGTGAGCTGGTGCATCACCAGATCGGGCCCGAACCCGACCACGGCGGCGCTCAGCGCGTCGGCGTCGTACACATCGCACACCACCGGCTCGGCCCCCAGCGCCCGCAACGGATCGGCCTTGCCCGGCGACCGGGTCATCCCCGCGACCTCGTGCCCCGCCTCGATCAGCAGCGGGATCAAGCGGACTCCGATAACGCCGGTCGCACCGGCCAAGAAGATGCGCACTGGATCATTTTGCCGCGACTTCGTCGCGGCGTGTTCGCGGCCCCCTCATGGCTCGCGTCCGAGCGACCGCCGCTGGCGACTTCGTCGCGGACGCGGCGGCCCCACGGACGCGAGGCGGGGCCCCCAACGCGGGAGGAAGGTAATTCATAGGGCGA
>NZ_JBSFNF010000034.1:0-53823 GCF_053586955.1 Nocardia sp. NPDC003726
CTGTGGGCACTGCTGCGCGACGGCCGCGAATTCAGCTTCGACACGCCGATACCGGTGGCCTCCGCGACTTGACACGGTCATTGAGAGTCCTTTCGGACGATCTACCCGGTCAACGTCCCGCGCCCGGCTTTTTCTCCCCGCCGCACCTGATAGGTCGCTGTGAGCGTCGCCGCCTTCAGCCGCCCGGCCGCACGAGCCCGGTCTCGTACGCCAGCACCACCGCCTGAACGCGATCGCGCAGGCCGAGTTTGGTGAGCACGCGGCCCACGTGCGTCTTGACCGTGGCCTCCGAAAGGTACAACTGCTCGGCGATCTCCGCGTTGGACCGTCCGGCCGCGATCTGCTCGAGCACTTCACGCTCACGGGCGGTGAGCACGTCGAGCACGCCCGGATCGCGGGTGCGCGCCGGGTCCTCCGCGATGAGCCGGTCCAGCAGGCGTTTGGTGACCTTCGGCGACACCACGGCGTCACCGGCGGCGACGCTGCGGATGGCCGAGACGAGATCTTCCGGCGGGGTGTCCTTCAACAGGAATCCGCTCGCCCCCGCCCGCAGCGCGCCGAGCGCGTGCTCGTCGAGATCGAAGGTCGTCATGACGAGCACCCGGCTGCCGTGCCCGGCCTCCACGATGCGGGTGGTGGCGACGACCCCGTCCACCACCGGCATCCGAACGTCCATCAACACCACGTCGGGTCGCAGTTCCGCCGCCGTGGTGACCGCGGCGGCGCCGTTGGCCGCCTCGCCGATCACTTCGATGTCGGGGTGCGCGCCGAGCACCATCTTCAATCCCATCCGCATGAGTTCCTGGTCATCGACGACGAGCACGGTGATCGGCACGTTCCCCAATGTAACGTGGCCGCGCCGGCGCGCCGGGCGGGGCGTCTGCGCGGCGGTCTCGCGCATTCGGTCGATGTGATCCCGAAAAGGTTTTGCTACAACGAATTTCGTGTCACTCGCAGCTGACGACCGGCTCAGTCCGCCGGGTCGGACCGCAGCGGGATCCTGGCGTGCACCCGCCACGCTCCGTCGGCGTCACGGCCGGCGTCCAGGCTGCCGCCGAGCACCGCGACGCGTTCGCGCATCCCGACCAGACCGAGCCCGCTGCCCTGGATGCGCGCGCCCGGCTCGAGCGGCGGGACACCACCGGTGTCGGTGACGTCGATCAGCACGTCGGCATCGGTGCGGCGCACCCGCACCCACGCCTTCGGGTGCGGCCCGGCATGCCGCAGCGTGTTGGTCAGCGATTCCTGCACGATGCGGTGCACGCCGAGACTGACCTCCGGCGCGATGTCGTCGAGCTCGCCGGTCAATTCCAGCTCGACGGCCAGACCGGTGCCGCGCATCATCTCCACGACCTTGGCGATGCCCGCGGTGCCGTGCTGGGGCAACTGGTCGGGCGCGTGCTCGGTGCGCAGCAGGGCCACGGTCCGGCGCAGTTCGCGCAGCGCCTCCCGGCCGGTGCTCGCGATGGTGGTGAGCGCCTGCTCGGCCGCGTCCGGGTCGCGGCGCAGCGCGTACTTGGCCCCGTCGGCCTGCACGATGATCACGCTCACCGCGTGGGCCACCACATCGTGCAGTTCCCGCGCGATGCGGGTGCGTTCGGCCGCGACCGCGTCGTGCGCGCGACGCTCCTTGTCGTAATCGGCGACCGCGAGCCGGGCCGCCACCTCGGCGTCGTAGGCGTGCCGCGCGCCGATGAACTCCGCGAGCGTCCAGCACAAGGCGTAGAACATGGCGGTGAACACGCTGTCGGACCCGGCGGGCTTGCCGATCGCGACGATCGAGAGCACGAGATCCACCACCAGGCCGAGCGCGTACCACAGGCCGTCCCGCCTGCCGACGTAGGCGACCAGCGTGTACAGCATGATGCCGTGCGCCAGCTGCCCGATGTGGTCGGCGTCGTCCTGGAAGACGAAGCCCACCAGCGTCTGCGTCAGCGACAACGCCAAGGTGGCCGCAGCCATGGCCCGGGGGTACACCCGCCGCAGCGCCAGCGGTAGCGGCAGCAGCACACCGACGGCCAGATAGGCGAGCTTGTTGTGCGCGTTGCCCACACCGATGATCTCCAGCACCACGAAGATCGCCGCCAGCACCGAATCGGCCACGACGGGCTTGCCCCGGAGCCACAGACTGAAACGACGCACGGGGATCAGGGTAGGTGCGCCCGGTGGACGGGTGACTCTCCCCGTGGGCACCCGGCGCGGTCCGGACCCGGGATCTGGTTGTCTGGCCGGGTGCAGATCGGAGACTGGGCGGTTTTGTTGACGGCGGCGACGGCCGCGGGCTGGGTGGACGCGGTGGTGGGCGGCGGCGGGCTGATCGTGCTGCCGACCCTGTTCGTGGTCGCCCCCGGTATCGCGCCCCAGACCGCGCTGGGGACCAACAAGCTCGCCGCGGTCGCCGGGACGAGCGCCTCGGTGCTCACCTTCGCGCGCAAGGTGCCGATGCGCTGGCGGCTCCTGCTGCCCGCGGCGGTCATCGCGGCGGTGGCGGCGGCGCTCGGCGCGGCCGCGGTCTCGCTGATCGACCGGGAGCTGTTCATTCCGATCGTCATGGTGGTGCTGGTCGGCGTCGCGGTGTTCGTCACGCTGCGTCCCTCGATCGGAATCACCCTGGCCACGCAGCCACCGAGTAGACGGAAGGTCGTCCTCACGGTGGCGCTGGCGGCGGGGTTGATCGGCTGCTACGACGGCCTGCTCGGGCCCGGTACCGGAACGTTCCTGATCATCACCTTCGCGACCCTGCTCGGCACCGAGTTCGTGCGGGCAGCCGCCATGGCCAAGGTGATCAACTGCGGCTCCAACCTCGGCGCTCTGGTCTTCTTCGGCGCGACCGGGCACATCCTCTTCGCGCTCGGCGCCGCGATGGCCGTCGCGAACGTCTTGGGCGCCGTGGTCGGCGCGCGCATGGCGCTGCGCAAGGGCGCCGAATTCGTCCGCGTCGTGCTGCTGGTGGTGGTGATCGGGATGGTGCTGCGGCTGGGCTGGCAGCAGTTCGGCTGATCAGCCCACCGGTTGCGCGTGATGGGAGGCCAGCCACGGTTGCAGCACCCGCGAGGTGGTCTCGTGGATCTCGCGTTGCAGGCGCTCGCCGTCCTCCGCACCCGCCACCGGCCGCTGGAACAGGACCGTCAGCGCGCCGGACACGGCGCCGACGACCGCGCCGACCAGAGCGGCGGCCCCGACCTCGTCGAGCTCGGCGGGGAACGCCTTGTGCAACTGCCTGGCGATCTCACGCTGGGTGACCAGCTGGGCGTGCGCGGCGCGACCGCTCACCGCGGGCACGGTCCGCGAGACCTGGGCGCGCAGCGCGCCGATCCTGGCGTGGAGATCGTCGACGAGATGCTCGCCGGGATTGTCCCCGGCCGCGCGCAAGGCGCGCAGCATGACCTCCACCGGCCGTTCGCCAGGACGCCTGCTGGCGATCGCCGCCACCGCGGCGCGCACCCGCTCGTCGGATTCCGGGAAGAGCAGCTCTTCCTTGCTGGCGAAGTAGTTGAAGAACGTGCGCGTGCCGACGTCCGCCGCCGCGGCGATGTCGGCCACCGTGGTCTCCTCGTAGCCGTTCGTCTCGAACAGCTCGGCTGCGGCTTCCAGGATGGCTCGGCGGGTACGTTCGCGTTTACGGTCACGGAGGGCGGATGGCGGCACGCGGGCACAGTACGGCATCCGGCGAGCAACACGCGGTAAGGCCGAGTGTCGCGCGCGCCGTTCCCGAGGCGCGACTACGCATTCCGGGCAAATCTGCATGCGATGCGCTTTCGCACGGCGTGTACTCACCGCGCACACGCGGCGGGACCGACTAGGTTGGGGCCGGTGAGCATCGCGACTTCCAGAGACGTGGACGCCGAGTTCCTCGACCTGCCGCTGGCCGCGCTCGCCGACGCCGCATTGGCCTCGGCCACCGCGGCCGGCGCCGAGCACGCCGACCTGCGGGTGCACCGCCTGGTGACGCAATCGATCCGGTTGCGCGACGGGCGGGTCGAGGCCGTCACCGACAGCACCGAACTCGGTTTCGCCGTCCGGGTGATCGTGGACGGCACGTGGGGTTTCGCCTCGCACGCCGCGCTCACTCCCGATACCGCCGCCGAAGTGGCGCGCACCGCCGTCACCGTCGCGACCACGCTGCGGGCGCTCAACCGCGAACGCGTCGAACTGGCCGACGAGCCGCGTTACGCCGGCGCGCGCTGGGTGTCGGCCTACGACATCGACCCGTTCGCCGTGCCGACCGGCGAGAAAGTCGCGCTGCTGCAGGACTACTCGGAGCGCCTGTCGCACGCCGACGGGGTGGATCACGTCACCGCGAACATGTTGCAGGTCAAGGAGCAGACCTTCTACGCCGACACCGCGGGGTCGGCGATCACCCAGCAACGGGTGCGGCTGCACCCGAGCCTGGAGGCGATCACGGTGGACGCTTCCGCCGGGGTGTTCGAGTCCATGCGCACGCTGGCCGCACCGGTCGGCCGCGGCTGGGAGTACGTCACCGGAGCCGACGGGGTGTGGGACTGGGACGGCGAGCTCGCCCGGATTCCGGAGTGGCTGGCCGAGAAGGTGAAAGCGCCCAGCGTGCAGGCCGGGCCGACCGACCTCGTCATCGATCCGACGAACCTGTGGCTGACCATCCACGAATCGATCGGCCACGCCACCGAGTACGACCGGGCCATCGGCTACGAATCCGCCTACGCGGGCACCTCTTTCGCCACGCCGGATCAGCTCGGGTCGCTGCGCTACGGCACGCCGATCATGCACGTGACCGGCGACCGCACCCAGGAGCACGGGTTGGCCACGGTCGGCTACGACGACGAGGGCGTGGCCGGGCAGCGCTGGGATCTGGTCCGCGACGGCGTCCTGGTCGGCTATCAACTGGACCGGGTGTTCGCGCCGCGCCTGGGCCTGCAGCGGTCCAACGGCTGCTCCTACGCCGACTCGGCGCATCACGTGCCGATCCAGCGGATGGCCAACGTGTCGCTGCAACCGGACCCCGACCGCGACACCAGCACCGAGGAGCTCATCTCCCGCGTGGACGACGGTCTCTACATCGTCGGCGACCGGTCGTGGTCGATCGACATGCAGCGCTACAACTTCCAGTTCACCGGCCAGCGATTCTTCCGCATCCGCGGCGGCAAGCTCGACGGCCAGGTGCGCGACGTCGCCTACCAGGCCACCACCACCGATTTCTGGGGCGCGATGGAAGCGGTCGGCGGCCCGTCGACCTGGCAGCTCGGCGGCGCGTTCAACTGCGGGAAAGCGCAGCCGGGCCAGGTCGCCGCGGTCAGCCACGGCTGCCCGTCGATCCTGGTGCGCGGCGTCAACATTCTCAACACCCGGACGGAGGCAGGCCAGTGAGCGGCGATCTGTTCCCCGCCGGGGCCACCGTGGAGCGCGCGCTGGCGCTGTCCCGCGCCGACGAGGCGATGGTGATAGTCCGCGACGAGCACGAGGCCTCGCTGCGCTGGGCGGGCAATTCCATGACCACCAACGGGTCGTCGGTGTCCCGCAACTGGGCGGTGATCTCGGTGTTCCGCGACGGCCCCACCCTGGCCCGCGTCGGCACCATCGCCTCGACCAGCGTCGACCCCGACGACATCGAGGCCGTCGTGCGCGCCAGCGAGGAGGCCGCGCGCGGCGCCGAACCCGCGCGGGACGCGATGCCGCTGCTGGAGCCCGACGCCGTCGACGACGACTGGAGCGCCCCCGCGGATGGCACCGGCATCGAGGTGTTCACCGACCTGGCCGAAGGCTTGTCCGCCGGATTCGACAGCGCCGACCGCCTCTACGGCTTCGCCCACCATCAGATGCACACCACCTGGCTCGGCACGTCGACCGGCATCCGGCGCCGCTTCGTGCAACCCACCGGTTCGGTGGAGATCAACGGCAAACGCGGCGAGGGCGCGGATCTGGCCAGCGCGTGGGTCGGGGTGGGTACCGCGGACTTCACCGACGTCGACGTCTCCGGCCTGCTCGCGGACCTGTCGCGCCGCCTCGACTGGGCCGAACGGAAGATCGAGCTGCCCGCGGGCCGTTACGAGACGCTGCTGCCGCCCTCCGCCGTGGCCGATCTGATGATCTACCTGGCCTGGTCGATGGAGGGCAGGGGCGCGCACGAAGGTCATACCGCGTTCGCGCGTGGCGGCGGGACCCGGGTCGGCGAGCGACTGAGCGAAATCCCCCTCACGCTCTACTCGGATCCGCACGCGCCGGGGCTGGAATACCAGCCCTTCGTCGCGACGACCGCGTCGTCGGAATCGATGTCGGTGTTCGACAACGGCCTGACCGCCGAACGCGTCGACTGGCTGCGCGACGGCGTGATCTCCGCGCTGATCTACCCGCGGGCCACCGCCACCGAATTCGGCGCGCCCGCCACGGTTCCCGGCGACAACCTGCTGCTCACCGGCGGTTCGCAGGCCACCATCGACGACATGATCGCGCGTACCGAGCGCGGCTTGCTGTTGACCACCCTGTGGTACATCCGTGAGGTCGATCCGGCGACGCTGCTGCTCACCGGCCTCACCAGGGACGGGGTGTATCTCGTGGAGAACGGCGAGGTCACCGCCGCGGTGAACAACTTCCGGTTCAACGAGAGCCCGCTGGATCTGCTGCGGCGGGTGAGCGAGGCGGGCGCGACCGAGCTCACGCTGCCGCGGGAATGGAAGGACTGGTTCACCCGGACCGCGATGCCGCCCTTGCGGATTCCGGACTTCCACATGTCCTCGGTCAGCCAGGCGACCTGAGCGCGGCCGGGCTCAGGCGGCGGGGCTGATCTCGATGCCGATGGTCCCCGACTTGCCGCGCCGCAGATTGCTGCCGAGGATGACCAGGGGACCGGTGAGCCAGTATTTGCGCCGCAGCAGCTTGCGCACCCGCTCCGTGCCCTCGGCATCGAGGATCCGGCCGGTTCCCTCGATCACCGCACCGTGCGGCTTGCCGGTCGCGCTGCACGGTTGCACGGTGACCGCCGGATTGCGGCGCAGGCGCTTGACCTTCCAGCTGTCGGTCACGGTCCAGACATACAGTTTGCCGTTTTCGGACACCGCCCACACGGCGGTGCCGACGGGCGTCCCGTCCTTGCGGAAGGTGGTCAGCAGCACGTAGTCGGCCTCGGCGACGGCGTCCAGCGAATTCGTCATGCGGGCAGCGTATCCCGCATCCTCGCGCGGCGAGCGACCCGGGAAAGGCGGCCGATTCGCGCGCCGGGCGCCGGATATTCACTCCGGCATCCGGTACTCCCCCGCTTCCAGGCGCGCCAGCACTCCGTCGGTCCAGTTCGACAGATTCTCGAAGACGCCGCTCCACAGCTCCAGCAAGTCGGTCGCGTGCGGCGCTTCGTACCGCCCGGGGAAGTCCGGGATCATGGCCAGCAGGTCGGCCCGCACCTGCGCGCTGCGGCGGCGCTGCTCACGCAATTTCGCGATGACGTGCGCCCGCGGCAGCGCGTCCATGAAGGCGATGGCAGCGCCCAGCTCCTCCATGTCGACGCTGACCAGCGCCTCGTCCATGAGCAGGCGGAATTCGGCCTCCCCCGCCTCGGTCAGCTCGAACAGCGTACGCCCCGGGCCTCGGTCGCTGGCCTCGGTGGCGAACGCGCTCAATTTGCCTTCCCGCGTGAGCTGCTTGAGGGCGTGATAGATCGAGCCGGGCTTGACGTTCGTCCACGTTTCGGCCCGCCAGGACAGCAGTTCCTGGCGCACCGCGTAGCCGTGCACGGGCTGGCGCAGGCGCATCACCCCCAGCACGAGCAGGCGAACCACCGACACCGCGCACTCCTTTCACTCCGGGATCGCATAGTAGTCAAGTTTGACTTCCAGCGGTGACCGGCCCTACGTTGGTATCTAATCAAATTTGACTACCACGGCGATCGGGAGTTTTTCATGGCCGACACGGCGGTGCCGCAACTGTGGACCGGTGACCTGACCGGCACGCTGGACTTCTACCGGACACTGGGCTACACGGTCACCCACGAACAGACCCGCCCCTACGTCTACGGCGCGGTGGAAGACCACGGCTGCGCCCTGCACTTCGTGCCCGCGCCGAAGGACGCAGACATCCCGGCCGAACGTGCCGGTTGCATCGTGCTGGTCGACGACGTCGCGGGCAGGCATCAGGCCTTCACCGCGGCGCTGCGCAGCCGCTACGGAAAGGTGCCCGCGAAGGGACTGCCGCGCATCACCCGGTTCCGGCCGGGGCAGTCCCGCTTCACCGTCATCGATCCGGCGGGCAACCAGGTGATCTACATCCAGCGCGACGAGCCCCCCGAGGTGGAGTACGGCGGGTCGAAAGAGCTGGACGGACTGGCCAGAGTGCTGGACAACGCCCGCATCCTGCGCGATTTCAAGAACGACGACAAGGCCGCGTTCCGCGTGCTCGAGGTCGGCCTCGGCCGGTTCCGCGCCGAGGCGCCCCGGCTCGATGTGGCGCGCGCCCTGGCGGCACTCGCGGAGCTGGCCGTCGCGACCGGCGATCCGGACGGCCCCGGCCGATTCCGGACACGGTTGCGAGCGATGGGGCTGTCCGCCGACGAGCGCGCGTCCATCGCCGACGAGCTGCGCGCCTCCGACGACCTGTCCGCGTGGCTGTCGGAGGCATAGCGGGTCAGGCCGCGGTCAGCACCTGCGGCCCGTCCGGTGTGATCGCGACGGTGTGCTCGGAGTGCGCGGTGCGGGAGCCGTCGGCCGAACGGATGGTCCAGCCGTCGGGATCGGTGACGATGCGGTCGGTCGTGCGCGCGAACCACGGTTCGATCGCGATGGTGAGCCCGGGGCGCAACCGGTAGCCGCGCCCCGGGCGGCCGTCGTTGGGCACATGCGGGTCCTCGTGCATGGTGCGGCCCAGGCCGTGACCGCCGAATTCGGTGTTCACCGGATAGCCGTACGCGCGCGCCACCTCGGCGATGGCGGCGGAGATGTCGCCGATGCGGTTGCCCGGCAGCGCGACCGCGATCGCCGCCGCCAGCGCCTCCTCGGTCGCCCGCACCAGCCGCACGTCCTCCGCCGCGGCCGAGCCGACCACGACCGTGGTCGCCGCGTCCGCGACCCAGCCCTCGACGCCGACCGCGAGGTCCATGCTCAGCACGTCGCCGTCACGCAGCGCGTAGTCGAACGGAAGGCCGTGCAGCACAGCGTCGTTCACCGACAGGCAAACGGTGTTGCGAAACGGTCCGCGCCCGAACGATGGCGCGTAGTCCCAGTAGCAGGACTGGGCGCCGCGCTCGCGGACGCGTTCGCGGACATGGGCTTCCAGGTCGAGCAGGTTCACGCCCACCCGCGCCCGCTCGCGCAACTCGGCGAGCACGTCGGCGACGAAGCGCCCCGCCACTCGCATCCGCTCGATCTCGGCGGGGCTTTTCAACTCGACCATCATTCCTCCAGTGAGCCGGTATTTTAATACCACCCTACTGGCGACGGTATTTTTATACCAAGCCGTCTTGCGGCATCCGACCGCCGTCCGTAGCCTGGGCGCATGGTCCGCCTCCCGTTGACTCCCGCGCAGATCGAAGCGGGCCGCCGCCTCGGCTCCGCCCTGCGCGCGGCCCGGGCGGACCGCGAGCTCACCGACGTCGCCCGCGCCGCGGGCATCTCACCGGAGACGCTGCGCAAGATCGAGACCGGCCGGTTGCCCTCCCCCGCTTTCGGCACCGTGGTAGCACTGGCGCAGACGCTGTCGCTCCCGCTCGAGGTTCTGGCGGACATCTGGCGCTCGGCGGCACTGGCCGAGTCGGCTTAGGCCGGATCGCCCGCTGCCTTCGGAGCGATCGCGATCCCGACGGAAGCGTCCGCGCCGCGCAGCAGCTTGTGCCCGCGAATGGCGAGCTTGCCGATGATGCCGTACTTGTTCGCGACCACATCGCGCACGCGCTGCGTGCCCTCCGCGTCGAGAATGCGCGCGCTGCCCGCCAGCACCTCCTGCCCCGTCGGCCGTCCGCGCCCGTCGCAGATCTGCAGCGCGACGTCCGGATTGCGGCGAATCCGCTTGACCTTGCCTGCCCCCGCATTGGTCCACACGACGATCCGGTCACCATCGGGAGCCACCCAGACGGGCGTGCCGACCGGCGTCCCGTCCTTCCTGAAGGTCGTCAGCCGCACATACTTGCTCTGACTCATCTCGTTCCACGTCATAGGGAAACGGTAGGCCCGCGCAGCAGCGACGACATCCGATCGCGGAACGGTTCGTCATTACGCCTACGGACGTAGACACAAGAGGCAGTCCATCGGCCCGGACGAGCCGGTGCCACGCCGAGATCGATATCGGCAAGCCCACGATCCGATGAACGGCACCATCGGGATGATGAGCACTCACCGCCAGCCGGTGGCGAATTGCAGGGCCAGGCTGGAGGTCGCGAGAACGACGGAGAGGATGCCGCCGAACAACAGGGGGCGGTGGCCTGCGGCGCGGAGGCCCTGCGGCGTGAGGGTGGCGCCGACGGCGGCCAGGGCGGCGGCGATCAGCCAGGCGCTGAGGTGACCGAGGGCGGCCGTCCACGACGACGGGACCACGCCGGTGGCGGCGAGGACCGACGCGGCCAGGAACAACACCACGAACAGCGGGATGGTGCGCCACAGCGGCGTGCCGCCGGAGTCGTCCCCGGCTGCGAGCCGCAATCCGACGCACAGCGGGATGATCGCCAGGCTGCGGACCACCTTGACGACGACGGCGAACTGCGCGGCGGCGCAGCCGTAGGCCACTGCGGCGGCGAGCACCGAGGACGTGTCGTTGATGGCGGTGCCCGCCCACAGGCCGAATGCCTCATCGGACATGCCGAGCAGGTGGCCGAGCGGCGGATAAGCCAGCACCGCAAGCACATTGAAGACGAAGATGGTGCCCGTAGCGTAGGCAACGCGATCGCGATCGGGTTTGATGACCACGGTGGCGGCGGCGATCGCGGAGGCGCCGCAGATGGTGGTGCCCACGGCGACCAGGATGGCGGACTCCCGGTCCAGGGCCAGCAGTCTGCCGACGACCAGCGCGGCCAGCCCGCCGACGAGCAGGGTGCCGACCAGCACGACCATCGTGCCGCGGCCGACGCCGAGCACCGCGCCGACCGGCAAACCGAGACCGAGCAGGGCGATGGCGGCGCCGAGCAGTCGCTGCTGAGCCGAGGCCAGCCCCGGAGCGAAGCGCTCGGCGCCGGCGCGGCGCGCGACCAGGCCGAACGCCGCGCCACCGGCCAGTGCGAGCACGGGCACGCCGAGGACGGGCCACACCGTGCCCAGGAAAGTCGCGGCGGTGGCGAGCCCGGCCGCCGCCAGCAGGCCCGGACCGTGCGAGCGAAGATGCGTCATTTCGACAACGATCGCGGCAGACCGTCCATCGAGGTAGCCGTCGATCGGACAGCACCTCATAAGCCGCGCTGATGGGGTGCGGCATGCCGCGCCACCCCCACCGCCCATAATCTGCCCATGACGCTGCCGCCGGGAACACCCGATCTGGAGGTGCTCGACCTGCTCGTCTCCGTCGCGGAGCTGGGCAGTCTCGGCGCGGCCGCGCGCAGGCACGGCATCAGCCAGCCCGCCGCGAGCATGCGCATCAGCGCCCTGGAACGACGGCTCCGGCTGCGGCTGCTCGACCGCGGCCCGACCGGATCGGCGCTCACCGACGCGGGGCGCGCGGTCGTCGGGCACGCGCGACCGGTGCTCGAGGCAGCGCGGGCCTTCGGCGCGGGCGTGGCCGCCCTGCACGCCGCTGCGGTGCCGCGGCTGCGGATCGCCGCGTCGAAGACCATCGCCGACCATCGAATGCCTCGGTGGCTGAACGCTTTACGTGAGCAATACCCCGAGGTGGGGATCTCCCTCGAAGTCGACAACACCCGGCGAGTGGAGGAACTGGTCCGCGACGCCCGGGCGGACATCGGTTTCGTCGAGGGGCCGCACCCGCCGCCAGGCTTGGGCAGCCGGGTGCTCGGCACGGACGAACTCGTCGTCGTGGTGGCGCCGGGCCATCCGTGGGCCCGCCGCCGACGACCGGTCACGTTGCGCGAGCTCGCCACCACTCCCCTACTGTGGCGCGAGCCCGGGTCCGGCACCCGCGACACCGTCTGGGAAATACTGGGGGCGGAGTGTCAGCCCGCCCGCCCCGCGGCGGAACTGGGCTCGGCGGCGGCCATCGTCGCGTCGGCCCGGGCCGGGGCCGCACCCGCGGTGCTGAGCCGGTTGATCGCGGAAGCCGATCTGCACAGTGGCGCCCTGGTGGCGGTGAAGACCGCGGATTCCGTCGTCCTCACCCGCAAGTTCCGCGCCATCTGGCGTCGTCGATCGCCCCCGGGCGGACCGGCGGAACTGCTGGCGCGGTGTGCGGCGGACGGTGCGAGTGACTAGTGTCCCACCGTTCGTTCCTGCGGCGTCTCGGCGCCAGGGCCGGCGACCGCGACTCGTATTCGCGCGGCACCGGGCTCATGCCCGCCGGATGCGCATGTCGCGAGCGAGGACCGGTGCGGTCGCTCCGGCGACCGTCCGCCGGCCATGCCGCAGGTCCGTCCGAGGGGCGGACGATAAGCGGGTTGCACTCCTCGCGTGGTTCCGGCGCAGTGCGCAGGTGGGCGTCGGTTACCTGAGGCAGGTGGCGCGGCGTCGTGAACGGCCGAGAATGTATGCCATGAAGGTGCGGCAGACCGAAGGCACACGCGGCGCGGAGGCGCCCCGCATGCGACCGGACGGGCACCGGAACGCATCGCCCCCGCGCACGGATCTGGTCTGGTACGCGGCGTACGGCTCGAATATGAGCCTGGCCAGGCTGCGCACCTATCTTCGCGGTGGCAGGCCCGACGGCGGAACGCTCACCCTGCCCGGCTGCCGCGACCACGCCGATCCGATCCGCTCGACGCCCCTCCTGCTGCGGGGCGTGCTGTATTTCGCGACCGAATCGCTGACCTGGAGCGGCGGCCGCGCGTTCTACGACCCCGGCTGCCCCGGCGAGATCGCTGTGCACGCCCACCTGCTCACCGCCGCGCAGTTCTCCGACATCGTGGCGCAAGAGATGTACCGCGCGCCGGGAACGGAGGTTGACCTCGGCGCGGCGATCGCGCACGGGACGGCGACTCTCGGCCCCGGACGCTACGAAACAGTGGTGTGCGCCGGCGCGCACGCCGGGCACCCGGTGCTCACCTTCACCGCCCCCTGGCGGTATCGCGACGTCCGTGGCAATCCACCCGCCGCCGCGTACCTGCGGTATCTGGCGGCGGGTCTGCGCGCGGCTCACGGCTGGTCGGCCCGGACCACCGCGGAGTATCTCGCCACGCGCCCCGGCGCCGACCGGCACTGGACCCCGGAGACGGTCCACGCCCTGCTCGGCGAGGGCGAGTCGACGCGCCTATGACGAGACCGCGGCCGCCCCTGGCCACGCGCCGACCGGGGGTTCGCCCTCGGAATCCCGGTAGCTGCGCGCGACCAGCGCCGCGCGCAGGTACCACACCCCGGACGCCTGGGCGGGGTCGAAGCCGGTGAGCTGACCGATGCGCTTGAGCCGGTAGTCCACGGTGTTGGTGTGGATGTGCAGCGATCGGGCCGTGCGCTGCCGGTTCAGGTTCGTGCCGATATGGCGTTTGAGCGTCTCGAGCAGTTCGGGGTGCTCGTCGAGTGGATCCAGCAGTGTGCGCAGGGTTTCCAGTCCGGGGCCCGGCCGGGTGAGCTGATACTCCAGCGCGAGGTCGTCGAAGCGGAACAGCCCACGGGTCCAGCGCAGCCGCTGCACCATGTCCAGCAGCTCGTGCGCGCGGTCGGCGGCCGTCGGGACCTCCACCGGGGTCGCGGCGATCACCGTCGCGACGATCGGCACCTGCGCGGCGCGACCGAGGCTGTCCACCAGTTCGTCCAACGCCTTGTCCTCCGGCGACGCGGACGGCAGCAGGATGGTGCCGCCGTCGACGCTCAGCAGCGACAGCACCGTTTCGCCGCAGCGGGTGGCGAGTTCGGATTGCACCCGGCGCAGCTTCCGGCGCGCGACCACCGCACCGTCGAGATGCGGGTTGCGCTCCTCCGGGTGCGGCGGGATCGCAAGCGCGACAACGGCATAAGAGTCGGCGATCTGGATGCCGCATTCGCGGGCCATGGTGAAGGTCGGGTGCCCGCCGAGCAGGGCCGAGGCGAGGGTGTGCGCGGCCGTGTGGTGCTCGCCGACCACGGCGCGCAACTCGGTCACATAGGCCCGCGAGACGGTCGAGGTGATGGTGTCCAGGATCTCCAGCAGGCGGCGGCTGATCTCCTTGAGACTGTCGAAGTCCGCGGCGGTCGCGTTCGCGACGATGAGGTCGAAGCCGAGTTTGAATCCCTCGTGCACGGCGTGGTGGATGGTGTCGATCGGGATGCCTTCACGCGCCCAGCCCGCCGCCGCGTTGCGCAGCAGGAGGGTCTTCTCGGGAATGTCGGTGCCGTCGAGCATGCTGACGGCCAGTTCCAGACACAGGCGGGTGATGTTGGTGATGTCGCCGTTGAGCGCCTCACCGGGGAGCGTCCGGCAGTGCGCGACGGTCTCGATGAAATGGCCGACCATCTTGCGCGACAGATTCCGCACGTCCCGTAGTGAAGAACTGGCCGGGCGGCCCGACAGGGTCAGATCCGGGCCTGCCGAATCGGTGATGGACATGTGACTCCTTCCCTCCCCGATCGCGGAAAGTACTCCACGGTAACTTGACCGGGTCGGCCTGCCGAGGTTCGAGCCCCCGGTTGGGGACACCACCCGAACCACGCCGGGCGCGTCTGTGAAGCCTCACAAGTCGTAATCGCGCGGTCGAAATCTTTCGATCCCCGTCGTAACGTCGGTGGCGCCAGGGTCGCCGCGCGGAGGGAGGGCCATGAACATCGGCCCGCACGAAGAAGATCGGGACAGCACCGAAGTGTCCGTGAGATTCCATCGTGGCGCCCATCGCGGCGGTCCCGACGCGTTGCTCAGAATGGGTTTGGAACTGGCCCTCGTCTTGGTCGACGCGGCCGAGGCGGCGGGAAGTCTCGCCCTGGGCCGGTTCGAGCACGCGGCGACCCGATGCGCCGAGGCGGGCATCCCGATCGAAGCGGTGCACGCCGTCCTGCGCGACAGTGTCGACGCGGGCCTCGCCGTACCCGCGACGGATGCCCCCGGCCTGCGCACCGCGCGCGATCGGGTCGAGCCCGGCGTGCTCAGCGAATTCCTGGAGGCATTGAACTCGGTGGTCGCGCGCAGCTACGCCAGCTGATCCCGACCGGATCGATGGCGGCTCACAGGGCGGCGACCAGCGCGGCGCTGTCCACCGCGCATCCGTGCCCGATGGTGATGCCGGAGCCGCCGTGGCCGTAGTTGTGGACGACGGGTGTGCCGGGCAGCACCGCCGTGTCCAGTTCCACGCGCACTTCGCGGCGACCCGGGCGCAGGCCGACCACGGTGTCCAAGACCTCGCTGCCCGCGAGGCCGGGAACCAGATCGCGGCAGCGCCGCAGAATCGATCGGGTGAGCTCGGGGTCGGGCGTGGTGTCCCATGCGCCGCTGTCCAGCGAACCGCCCAGAACACAGTCGTTCGCGCGCGGATGGACGTAGGCGCGGCCGAGCGGATGCGCCTCGTCGCGAACCGACACCGACAGTCCGGGATTTCTCACCCGGACGATCTGGCCGCGGATCGGATACACCTGCGGATCGCCGACCAGTTCGGCGGCGCGCAGACCGGCGCAATTGACCACCACATCCGGCGACAGGTCCGCGAGATCGTCGAGCCGTCGCACCGTGCGCAGCACACGGCGCGCGCCCGCCGCGTCCACTCGCGCGCTCAGGTACGGCAGGTAGGCGGGCATCTCCACCAAGGGGACCTCGAAGCGGAAGCCGAATCCGTAACCGGGAGGCAGCTCCGCCGGGTCGGCCTGCCGGAACGCGCGCACCGACCGCGACCACGCCGGAATCGATGGCTGCTCGCGATACAACGCCATGGACGCGCACATCCGCACCCCGGGCGCACCGGCGGCAGCCAGCCCCGCCAAGTGCTCGAAGGTCGTCTCACTCCAGGCCAGGACACGATCGGCCGGGCCCGCGGCGGTCGGAAACCACACCGCGGCGGCGAGGAAGGACGTCGTCGCCGTGATCGGCTCGGCGCTGACCACGACGACCTCGTGCCGGGCCCGCAGCAGTTCGGCCGCGGTGGACAGACCGGAGATGCCCGAGCCGAGGACGACGATCCGCATGGGGCGACATTATCGAGCGGCGCCCGCCGCCGCCGTTCCCGCAGCACCGCCCCTGGGAGGCGCGGATCAGTCGGCATCCTCGAGCGACGTGACACCGGTGGTCACGGCCACCAGCGGCCACTGCGGCCCGGCGCAGGCCGCGGCCACGGTGCTGCCCTCCGCGAAGCCGCCGCGGGTCTCCCCGGTCCCGGCCACGTCCACCCGGGGACCGGCCTCCTCGGCCGAGCCGACCAGCACGCAGTTCCAGGTCTCCGCCGGCGGCCTGCTACCCACCGCGATAGCGCCGTCGTCCCTGGTGTCCGCCGTCAACGTCGGTTCCGCGGCGGCCACCCCCGCCCCGGCGGCGGCGATCAGCGCGGCGAAACCCCCGGTCACGGTGAAATGAGCGGCGATCCGAAACATGTGACAACTCCTTCTCGCGCAGCCCCCTTGTCGTTCGCGTTGCCGTCCTCCGGCCGCTCAAACCGAGCCGACCACGGCCGGCTACCGATGGGCGACCCCTGGCGGTGACTAGCCCGCCCGCCCCTGGGTATTGCGAGAGCATGGACGATGGGCGGCTGACCATCGGAGTGGAAGAGGAATTCCTGCTGGTCGATCCGCGTACCGGCGAACCGCTGGCACGCAATGTCGAGGTGGCCCGCACCGCCGGGGACCTCGGCATCGACCTGCAACTCGAGCTCACCCGCTGTCAGGTGGAGACGAGCACCGCGGTCCACACCGATATCGGCGCACTGCACCGGCAGCTGCGCGAACTGCGCCGCGGCATCGCCGCCTGCGCCGAGCGCAACGACGCCCGTCTGCTCGCGGTCGGCATCCCGCCCACCATCCCGCACGATTTCCCGGTCACCGAGACCCCGCGCTACCAGCGCATCGAGGAGAACTTCGGCATGCTCGCGCACGAGCAGGGGCTGTCCGGCTGTCACGTGCACATCGGCATCCCCGACGTCGAAACCGCGATCCAGGTCAGCAACCACCTGCGGCCGTGGCTGCCGCACCTGCTCGCGATGACCGCGAACTCGGCCATCTACCGTGGCACCGAGACCGGCTTCGCCAGCTGGCGCAGCATCCTGTGGCGCCGCTGGCCCAGCGCAGGGCCACCGCCCTACTTCGAGTCCGCGCGTCACTACGAGGCCATGGTCGCGATGATGCTCAACAGCGGCAGCATCCTCGACAAGCAGATGGTCTATTGGGACGTCCGTCCCTCCGTTACGTTCCCGACCGTCGAGATCCGGGTGAGCGATATTCCGGCCACCGTCGAGGAGACCGCGCTGTTGGCCGCGCTGGTGCGCGCCATCGTCGTGATGGCGGAGCGATCGCTCGCGGCGGGCCGGAGCGCGCCGCAGGTGTCCGCCGAGATGTTGCGGGCGGCGTACTGGAAGGCAGCGCGTTCGGGACTGGCCGGCGACGGCGTCGACGCCCGTGACGGCACGGTAGCGCCCGTGCGCGACCTGCTGGACCGGCTGATCGACCACGCCGCGCCCGCGCTGGACGAAGCGGGCGACCGCCGATTCGTCGATGAGGCGTTCGCCCGCCTGCTCGCGCGCGGCAACGGGGCGCACCGGCAGATCGCGGCGCTGCGGGCACGCGGGTCGATCGATGACGTCGTCGAGGAAGTGGCGCGCGCGACCCTCGAAGGCTGCGACCAGCCGGGGAACTCGCCCGCGACGCCGGCGACCGGAGCGCCGCTGAACTGAGCACGCCGGTGGCCGCGCGCCGCGGCGGACGCCATTCAGTCCGGGCGGGGGCGACCGCGCCGAAGGGGATCCCGACCGTGGCGAGCCGGTCCGGAACGCGCACGGTCATAGCTCCCCCGACACGGAAGGCCGGTCACCCGGGATCGCGCGTCCGGTCCGCCCACGATCCGGCCGACCGCATCCGGCGCGGGGCACCACGCCGCGATCCGCTCGGCCACCAGCGCGGCACGCGCACGGCCCTGATGGCCACCCGCGCGAGGCGGCGCATGCCGGACATCTCGCTCGGCGCACCGCGACCGCGCCACGGTTGCGGAGCCGAGTCGTCGATCGCCCGCAAGATCTTCGACTCGAGCGTAGGGGGTGGATTCACCGCGGCGGTGACGCTGAGCGCCGCCAGCGTCTCCCGGATCCGCCGCACGACGGCCGCGAAGGCCGCGGCGGTCCCGGAATCGGCCGCGTCGAGCCGGCTTTCGATGCGTCTGCGCTCGATCTCGGCCACCGCGTCCATCGCGTACGGGTACGCCAGATCGACCAGATCCGCACGACAGGACTTCGTGCCGGTCATCGCCGGTCGCCTCGTCCGACCGGCGGCGCCGGGTGCGGTCGCGCCGCGACCCGGATGCGCGCACGGACCGGGGCCTCCGCGGGCGTACGACCGTGCGTGGATCGACCCGCGTCGCGGTCTCGGCGCACCTGCTCTGTGCCAACCCGCATGCCATGACTTCGCGGCGCTCCACCTCGCGGATTGGATTCTCGCCATATTCGACGCGAAGACGGGTACGCTGCTCGTCCGCCGAAGTCGTTCCGATGGTCCCGGCCCGTCCACTTTCCGATGCGGAGGAGACACCGATGCGCACCGAACTCCGTGACGAGCGCGGCGTCCCGCTCGAGCACGTCACCGTGGCGCTCGGCTGGGATCCGGCCGAGCGTTCGCGCTTGTTCCGGCGGCGCGAGGAGATCGATCTCAACGTCGCGGCGTTGCTGTTCGCGGCGGACCGGCTCGTCGACGTCGTGTACCACGAGCAGCTCAGCTCGACGGACGGCGCCGTCCGCCTGCACGGCGACAGCATGACCGGCGAAGGCGCGGGTGACGACGAGATCATCGCCGTCGACCTGTCGCGCATCGCCGCGCAGGTGACGACCGTGCTGTTCCTCGTCACCTGCTACACCGGCCAGACATTCGACCGGATCGCCAACGCGTACTGCCGGGTGATCGACACTGTCGCCGGCACCGAGCTCGCCCGCCACGAGCTGAACGGCGGCGGCCCGCACACCGGCTTGGTGCTCGGCCGCGTGCGCCGCAGCGACGGCGCCTGGCAGTTCCAGGACCTCGGCGCGGGCTTGCGCGCCGAGCACCCGGTCGAGGCGATCCCGCAGATCGGCCCCTACCTCAACTGACCGCGTAACGAATCCGACTGCATCGCAACGGTTTCGGAGCCGTTGCGGGCTCCGATCCTGCGTCGGCCGTTTCACGCGTCGCACCCGACCCACCCCGCCAGACCAAGGCGGCGTCCGATTGGAATCCGGACGCGCGGGTAGTCGCGGGGCAGGAAGTGTGACATGCCGAAGGAGGTCTCATGACCGAGACGACACAGGTTCGCCCACCCGCGAACTCACGGTCGGTCTCCGAGCTGGTCGAGGACGCCACCACCCAGCTGTCCCGGCTCATCCGCGACGAACTGCAGCTCGCCCGCGTCGAGATGCGGGAGAAGGGCAAGCGATTCGGCCTCGGAGCCGGCTTGGCGGGTGTGGCGGCGCTACTGGCGTTCTACGGCGGCGCGGCGTTGGTCGCCGCGGCGGTGCTCGGGCTCACCGAGGTGCTGCCCGGCTGGGCGTCCGCGCTGATCGTCGCGGGCGCGCTGCTGGTGGTCGCTGCGGTGCTCGGACTGGCCGGGAAGAAGAGCGTGGCGGAGGCGAGTCCGCCGATCCCGCGCGAGGCGGTCGATGGCGTGCGCGAGGACATCGAGGTGATCAAGGACAGGAGGCGGGGATGAGTGACAGCCGACCCCGGGCCGGGCAACCCACCGACGACGTCGCGGCGCTGCGGCGCGACCGCGACCAGGCCAGGGCGGATCTCGGCCGGACGGTCGAAGAGCTCGGCCACAAGCTCGACGTGCCCGCGCGCGGCAAGGAGAAGGCACACGAGGCCGTCGAGGCGACGCAGCACGCGGCGTCCGATGCGGCGCTCGCCGTCGCGGACGAGGCCCAGCAGGCCAGGGCGGGCGCGGCGGACCTCGCCCACCGGGTGGCGGCGGCGACACCCGAGCCGGTGGCCGAACGCGGCAGGCAGGCCGGTGGCGCACTGCGCGCCCACCCGATCCCCGCGGCTGTCGGCGCGGCGGTGCTCGCGGCCGTGGTGTGGCAGATCGTACGGAGGCGGCGATGAAGACGCTCTACAAACCACTCGGCCTGCTGATCAGCGTGCTCGGCGGTCTCGCGGCGAATGCCGTGTTCACCAAGGTGTGGAAGCAGATCACCGGCGAGCGGCAAGCTCCGTCGTCGACCGCGCGGGATCATTCCTGGCGCGAGGTGCTGTTCGCCGCGGCATTGCAGGGCGCCGTCTTCGGTCTGGTGAAGGCCGCGATCGACCGCGCGGGCGCCACGGGCTACAAGTCGCTCACCGGGACCTGGCCGGAATAGCGCCACCGCGCGGAAGCGGCGCCTCGCCGCTGTGGGAGAACACTGCCGCCGTGACTCGACGTTGCTCGGGTCACGGCGGTTGCTCTGTGTGTCCGAGCACAGCCGGTTCGTGATGACGCACACCTCCCCCAGCGATCGTCCGGCTCCGAGAGACCGCCGCGATCGCTGTTCCCCGCCCAGCGCGCGGTTCTCGTCCGGCCACGCGATACCGCCTGGTCCGCGGCGGTGTCCGGCGCTCGGTGTGATTACCCGCGGCCGTGATGGGGTAAGTTGGCCGCGGAATGCTCGCTCTCTGCGCCACTACCAGTGCGCACGAGACGCGAACCGGAGCGGAGGTCGACGTGGCGTACTGCCGTGGACGCGTCGCCGGCACGGGAGGTGGATTGTGAGTTCCGAAAGCGCGCCCCGAGCGCTGGAGGTCGAGGTGCGGTCGGCGCAGGACGCGGTGGTCGTCAGCGTGCACGGCGAGATAGACATGGCGTCCGCGCCCCGGTTGCAATCGGCCCTCGACGAGGCGCTGCGCGACGCGCCCGGCGCGGTCGTGGTGGACATGACGAAGGTCGGTTTCCTCGGCTCCGCCGGGCTGAGCGTGCTGCTGGCGGCCTCGGAGGCCACCGGCTCCGGTGGCTTGCGGGTCGTCCCCAGCGACGCCGCGCGCAGGCCCATCGAGGTGACCGCGCTGGATCGGTTGCTCACGGTGTTCGACTCTGTCGAGGCCGCGCTCGCGGTGAACGAGACGCAGGCGCCGAACTGAGCTCTCCCGGCGCCGCATCGGCGCCGCTCGGCCCCCGCCGCGGTTTCGAGCCCGCGTCCCCGGGTATGTGACCGGTCGTCGGCACCGTGTCGACCTGTGCGCACCGGGAGGAGGCCGTATGGCAGAAAACCGCGAACACCGATTGGTGGGCGTGCCCGCGGTGGCGGCGCTGGCGGATCTCGGATTCGCCTCGGTCGCCTCGGGCGTCATCGCGCGTCGCAGGCCGGTGCTGGGCCTGCTGGAGCGCACCGGAGCCGATTCCAGAGCGATCGAGCGGGTGCGGCAACTGCGGCGGGAGTTCGGCGCGGGCCCGGTCGAGCTCGTCGTGCCGGGGCGCAGGATCGTGGTCGTTCTCGATCCGCAGGACGTAGGACGGGTGCTGGCCGACGCGCCGACGCCGTTCAGCCCGGCCAATCGGGAGAAGCGCGCCGCGCTGCGCCAGTTCCAGCCGCACGGCGTGCTGCTCTCGGAGGGACCGATCCGCGATCAGCGCCGCGCGGTGAACGAGGCGGCGCTGGATTCGGCCGAACCGCTGCATCGCCTGGCCGGGCCGTTCGCGGAGGCGATCGCGGAGGAGGCGCGCGAGATCATCCTGTCGGCCCTGCACCGCGGCCACCTGGACGCGCGGCAGTTCACCACGCGCTGGTGGCGGCTGGTGCGGCGGATCGTGCTCGGCGAGCGCGGTCGCGACGACACCGTGCTCACCGACGAACTGTCCCGGCTGCGCTCGGCGGGCAACTGGTCGTTCCTGGCCCCCGCGCACCGTAGGCAGCGCGACCAGTTCACCAATCGGCTGTATCGCCACGTGGAGTCCGCTCCGGCGGACAGTCTCGCCGGGGCGTTGGCCGCGGTGCCCGCGGGCGGGGCCATCGATCCGGTCGGGCAGATACCGCACTGGTTGTTCGCCTTCGACGCGGCGGGCATCGCGCTGAGCCGGGCGCTGGCCGTGCTGAGCACGCACCCCGAGCATCACGCCCGCGCGCTGGCCGACGCCGCCGATCCGGACCGGGTGGACCTGCGCGCTTATCTGCGCGCCTGCGTGCTCGAGTCGGTCCGCCTGTGGCCGACCACCCCCATGCTGCTGCGCGACATCACCGCCGACACCGAGTGGCGCGACGGCGAGGAGCGCTTCACCATCGCGGCGGGCGCCGCGCTGATGATCGCGGTCCCGGCGTTCCACCGGGACGCCGATCTGCTGCCGTTCGCCGACCAGTTCGTCCCGGAGATCTGGCTCGACGGCCGCGCGGAGCGATACCCCCAGCTCGTGCCGTTCAGCGCGGGCCCAGCCGACTGCCCCGGGCGCAACCTGGTGCTGTTCGTCACCAGCACCTTGCTCGCGCACCTGCTGACCTCGGCCGACTTCCGGCTGCGGTCGACGCCGCGCCCCAACCCGGACGCTCCCCTGCCGGTGACGTTGAACAATTTCGGGCTCGACTTCACCGTCGAGCCGTGCATGACGCAGGCGGGTTAGGCGTCGTCATCGAATCGGCCGCGCTCGTCGCCGAGCGCGGCCGATCCCCCGCGATCTGGGTCAGTCCCGCACTACCGGCTCGCGCCCGCGGCGGCGCCGATGAGACCGCCGACCACGCAGCCGGGGAAGACCCCCACGATGAAGAAGACCAGACCGACCAGCGCCCCGATCGCGCAGCCGATCGCCAGCCCGCCCAATGTGGTCGTCGCGTCACCGATGAACTGCGGCGCGCCGGGTTCCGGGATGGCGGCTCCGACCGGCGTCAAGGTCAGCGTCGTCCCGGTCGCATCGATGTCGGGAGCCACTTCGACCTGCTGGCCGAAGACGGACTGCACGGTCGTCGGCACGGACGTCACGAGCGACCCGTCCGGCCCGAGCACCGCGATGCTTCCGTCCGGCGTGACCGTGAACGAGCCGGCGGTGAGCGTGATCGCGGCGCTCGACCGGTCCGGCGCGACGGTCGCGGTGTAGCCGATCTCGTTCCCGCCGCTCGCCGCGGCGCCGTCGATGTCGGCTTGCCCGTACGCGGTCGCCGCGGTCACGCCGGTGGCGGCGATGGTCAGCAGCGTGGTCGCAACCAATTTCCTGAACGTCATGAGCCTTCCCATCCTCAGCAGAATCGATCTGTCGTTACCTGGGTACAGCCGTGAAACACTAGCGATTATAGACGTTGCGCATCACCGGTTCGGGCAGTTGATGATGCCCGAAATGTCCTGCGCGCCAGCGTTTTTGGTGACGAATCCGGAAAATGGGACGACCGCGGACGCTACTCCAGCTCCCCCTCGGTCTCCAGATAGACCTGCCGCAGCCGCTCGAGCGTGCCGGATTCGGGGTGTTCCCACAGCTTTCGCTCGGCCGCCTCCAGCAGCCGCTCGGCGATCCCGTGCAGCGCCCAAGGATTGGACTGCTCCATGAACTTTCGGTTCACCTCGTCGAAAACGTAGCTCTCCGTCAGCTTTTCGTACATCCAGTCGGCCACCACGTTGGTGGTGGCGTCGTAGCCGAACAGATAGTCCACGGTCGCGGCCATTTCGAACGCGCCCTTGTAGCCGTGCCTGCGCATCGCTTCGAGCCAGCGTGGGTTCACCACCCTGGCCCGGAACACCCGCGCCGTCTCCTCCGACAGCGTCCGGGTGCGCACCGCGTCCGGGCGCGTGCTGTCGCCGATGTAGGCCTCCGGATTCTTGCCCGTGAGCGCGCGCACCGTCGCCACCATGCCGCCGTGGAACTGGAAATAGTCGTCGGAGTCGGCGATGTCGTGCTCGCGGGTGTCGGTGTTCTTGGCCGCCACGGCGATCCGGCGATACGCGCCGCGCATGTCCTCCGCGGCGGGCGCGCCGTCCAGGTCGCGCCCGTAGGCGTAGCCGCCCCAGGTGGTGTAGACCTCGGCGAGATCGTCGTCGGTGCGCCAGCTCTTCGCATCGATCAGCTGCAACAGGCCCGCCCCGTAGGTGCCCGGCTTGGAGCCGAAGATACGGGTGGTGGCGCGCCGCTGGTCGCCGTGCTCGGCGAGGTCGGCCCGAGCGTGCGCGCGGATGTAGTTCGACTCGTCCGGCTCGTCCAAATCGGCGACCAGGCGCACCGCGTCGTCCAGCAGGGCCAGCACGTGCGGGAAGGCGTCGCGGAAGAAACCGCTGATGCGCACCGTCACGTCGATGCGGGGACGGCCGAGTTCGGCGAGCGAGATCACGTCCAGCGCGCGGACGCGGCGGCTGGCCTCGTCCCAGACCGGCCGGACGCCGAGCAGCGCGAGCACTTCGGCGATGTCGTCGCCGGAGGTGCGCATCGCGGAAGTGCCCCAGATCGACAGGCCCACCGACCGCGGGAATGCGCCGTGGTCGGCGCGGTAGCGCTCCAGCAGGGATTCCGCCATGGCCTGCCCGGTCTCCCAGGCCAGCCGGGACGGCACCGCCTTGGGATCGACCGAGTAGAAATTGCGTCCGGTCGGCAGGACGTTGATCAGACCGCGCAACGGCGACCCGCTCGGGCCTGCCGGGATGAACCCGCCGTTCAGCGCGTGCAGCACGCGGTCGATCTCCACGCCGGTCTGCCGCAGGCGCGGCACCACCTCCGTGGCCGCGAACCGCAGCACCAGCCGCACCTGCGGGTCGTCGGTGATGCCGTCGACCGCCTCCGGTGACCAGTCCGCCGCCTGCAAGGCCGCGACCAGGGCGCGGGCGCGAGCCTCGACGGCGTCCACACGCTCGCGCGCCTCGCCTCCCGACTCGTCGAGCCCGAGGGCTTCGCGCAGGCCGGGCACGGTGCGCTCGCCGCCCCACAACTGACGCGCGCGGAGCATGGCCAGCACCAGGTCGAGTTCGCTCTCCCCCGCCGGGGCCGTGCCGAGCACGTGCAGACCGTCGCGGATCTGCACGTCCTTGATCTCGCACAGCCAGCCGTCGACGTGCAGCAGCATGTCGTCGAAGGATTCCTCGTCCGGACGTTCGGTCAGGCCGAGGTCGTGGTCCATCTTGGCGGCGCGCATCAGCGTCCAGATCTGCTGGCGGACGGCGGGCAGCTTGGCCGGGTCCAGGGCCGAGATATTGGCGTGCTCGTCGAGCAACTGCTCCAGACGCGAGATGTCGCCGTAGGTCTCGGCGCGCGCCATCGGCGGGATCAGATGATCCACCAGGGTGGCGTGCGCGCGGCGCTTGGCCTGGGTGCCCTCACCGGGGTCGTTCACCAGGAACGGGTAGATCAGCGGCAGATCGCCGAGAGCGGCATCGGTGCCGCAGGAGGCCGACATGCCCAGCGTCTTGCCGGGCAACCACTCCAGGTTCCCGTGCTTGCCCAGGTGCACCATCGCGTCGGCGCCGAAACCCTCGGGCGCGCTGAGCCACCGGTAGGCGGCCAGATAGTGGTGGCTGGGCGGCAGATCCGGGTCGTGATAGATGGCGACGGGGTTCTCGCCGAAACCGCGCGGCGGCTGCACCATGAGCACGACGTTGCCGAAACGCAATGCGGCGATGACGATCTCACCGTCCGGGTCGGCGGAGCGGTCGACATACAGCTCGCCCGGTGGCGGCCCCCACGCTTCCACGACCGCGTCGCGCAGGTCGCCGGGCAGGGCGTCGAACCAAGCGGTGTAGGTCGCCGCGCCGATGCGGATCGGGTTGCCCTCCAGTTGCTCGGCGGTCAGCCAGTCGGGGTCTTGACCTCCGGCGGCGATGAGGGCGTGGATCAGTGCGTCCCCGTCCTGTTCGTCCAGGCCGGGGATCTCGCCGGGCGCGCCGAGATCGTAACCGGCGGCGCGCATTTCGGTGAGCAGGCGAATCGCGCTGGCCGGGGTGTCGAGGCCGACGGCGTTGCCGATACGGGCGTGCTTGGTCGGGTAGGCCGACAGCATGACGGCGACGCGCTTGCGTTCGGCCGGGATGTGACGCAGCCGCGCGTAGCGCGTCGCGATGCCCGCGACCCTGGCGGCGCGCTCGGCGTCGGGGACGTAGGTGGACAGGCCGTCGGCGTCGAACTCCTTGAACGAGAACGGCACCGTGATGATCCGACCGTCGAATTCCGGCACCGCGACCTGGGTGGCGACGTCCAGCGGTGAGAGGCCGTCGTCGTTGGCCTCCCACTGGGCGCGCCCGGTGGTCAGGCACAGCCCTTGCAGGATGGGCACATCCAAGTCGGCCAGCGCGCCGACATCCCATGCCTCGTCCTCGCCACCGGCGGACGCGGTGGCCGGTTTGGTGCCTCCCGCGGCCAGCACCGTCACCACCAGCGCGTCGGCACGGCGCAGGGTCTCCAGCAACTCGGGCTCGGCGGTGCGCAGCGACGCGCAGTACAGCGGCAGCGCCCGCGCGCCCGCCCGTTCGATCGCGGTGCACAGGGCGTCGACGTAAGCGGTGTTGCCCGCCAGATGCTGGGCGCGGTAGTAGATCACCGCGACGGTCGGCCCGTCGGCCGGCTCGGCGGCGACCCGGTCCAACTCGCCCCAGCTGGGCAGCTGAATCGGCGGCTCGAAACCGTGGCCGGTCAGCAGCACGGTGTCGGACAGGAAATTGTGCAGCTGACGCAGGTTCTCCGGGCCACCGGCGGCCAGGTAGTTGTGCGCGTCGGCCGCGACGCCGCCGGGGACGGTGGAGCATTCCATCAGTTCGGCGTCCGGGGCGATCTCGCCGCCGAGCGCGACGAGCGGAATCCCGCTGGCCCGCAGCGCCTCGAGCCCGTCCTCCCAGGCCCGCTTGCCGCCCAGGACGCGCACGATCACCAGGTCGGCGTCGTCGAGCAAGGCGGGCAGGTCGTCGACCAGGAGACGAGCCGGGTTTCCCCACCGGTAGTCGGCGCCGCTGGCGCGGGCACTGAGCAGATCGGTGTCGGACGTGGACAACAGCACAATCACGGGTGACAGCCTTCCTCGGGTGACGCGCCCATCGGGGGTTCGCTGCTCGCCGGGGAGGGTCTGGCTTTCGACAGTGGCGCGACCGCACCGGACTTTCACCGGTTTCCTCGTCGTCCGCCGAGCACGCCGATGCTACCTGCCGCCTGGATCGGCCTCCTGCGCGCGCCCCGCCCGTCCGCCCGCGGGGCGGTCGCTCGCGCGGGCCGCCAAGAAGTCGTCCACCAGCCGGGCGCAGTCGGCCGGAGTGATCGGTTCGAGCCCGACCAGCCTGGCGAAAACGATCGGACCGACGAGCTGGGTCAGCGCGAACGTCACGTCCGGGTCACCCAACTGGGCCCGCACCTCCGGATCGCCGAAGAGCTGGTCGAACGGCTTGCGGTACTGCTCGATGAGCCGACGGCGCAGCGACGTGAAATCCGGACCGGCCCCTGATTCCCCGCGCTCGCCGGTGGCCAGCCACGCCAGCGTGGAGATCTGCAAGGGCGCCTCGTTGACGACCGCGGCCTGCCTGCTGAGCAGTTCGATCAGTCGTCGCCGGAGCGGACCGGCGGGCGGAGCCTCGATCACCGGCGGCAGCAGCCGCTCGAGCGTGGCGGCGCGCAACTGCGTCGCGTTGTCGAAATGCCGGTACAGCGTGGTTCGCGCGACCTTGGACATGGTGGTGACCGCCTCGACGGTGACCGCTTCCAGCCCACCGGTTTTCAGCAGCGCGGTGGCGGCGTCGAGCAGTCTGGCGCGGGATCGCGCCTTGCGCGGGTCGACGTCGTCGTCGGCAGTGGACTCGCGCGGGGTCGGGTCGGCGGCACCGGTCATGGGTCGAACATTGCTCCTCCGTCGCGCCTATCGCCACCCCGCTCACTTATGCTACTGATAGTAGCGTAGCGATACTGACAGTTTTGTTTTAGCCCGGGAGGCGCCGTGGAGTCCACCACGACACGTTTGTCAGCCGCGCACCGCTGGATGCTGACGATCTCCTGCCTCACCGTGGCCCTGGTCATCGCATCGATGGCGGCGCTGTACACCGCGCTGCCGGAGATCGCCGCCGCGACGGGCGCGAGTCAGCAGCAGCTCACCTGGGTCGTCGATGGGTACACCCTGGCGCTGGCCTGCCTGGTTCTTCCCGCCGGCGCGCTCGGCGACCGCTTCGGCCGGCGTGCGGTGCTGGTCATCGGGCTGTTCGTGTTCGCCGCGGCCTCGGCGGCGCCTGCGCTGCTGCACGCGCCCGGGTGGTTGATCGCGGGCCGTACGGTCGCCGGGGTTGGCGCCGCTCTCGTCATGCCTTCGACGCTGTCGCTGATCACCGCCGGATTCCCGGAGTCACGCCGAGGCAATGCCGTCGGGCTGTGGGCGGGCGTCGCCGGCGCGGGCGCGGTGCTCGGCATCCTCGGCTCGGGGCTGCTGCTGGAGCGGTGGTCGTGGGTGTCGATCTTCCTCGCCATGGCCGCGGCGGGACTGGTTCTGCTGATCGCGGGATGCACACTGCCGGAGTCGGTGGACCGGGATCGTCCCAGGTTGGACGGGTGGGGGGCGATCACCTCGGCCACGGCTGTCGGAACGCTGGTACTGGCGGCGATCACGGCGCCCGAGCGCGGATGGCCGGACCCTCTGGTGCTCGGCGCCGCCGTCGTGGCGGTGCTGGCGGCCGCGGCGTTCGTGGTGCTGCAGAAGCGGGCGGCGCACCCCCTGCTGGATCTGCGCCTGTTCACCGATCGAGGCTTCGGCTCCGGCACCGCGGCGGTGACCCTGCAGTTCCTCGTCTGCTTCGGGACCTTCTTGCTGATGGTGCAGTTCCTGCAGCTGATCCTCGGATACCGGCCGATCGTGTCGGCCCTGGCGATGGCGCCGATGATGGTGCCGATGGTGGCGGTCTCGGCGGTGGCGCCCCGACTCGCCGAACGAGTCGGACTGCGTGTGCCGATCGCGGGCGGGCTGGTGATCATCGGCATCGCGCTCGTCGCGCTCTCCCGCGTCGAGGTCGACACCACCTATGCCGACCTGCTCTGGCCGTTCCTCGTCATGAGCGCGGGCACCGGGCTGTGCACCGCGCCCGCGACGGCCGCGATCATCGCGGGCACCCCGGTGGAGAAGCACAGTGTCGCCGCCGCGGTGAACGACGCGGCGCGCGAAGTGGGCGCGGCGATCGGCATCGCCATCGCGGGCAGCATCCTGGCCGCCGGGTACAGCCACCGCATCGCGCCCGCCCTGCCGCGGCTGCCGGAACAGGTGCGCGAACCGGTCGGCGACTCGCTGGCGGCGGCGCTGCAGGTCACCGAGCACATCGGCCCGCAAGCCGCACCCTTGGCCGAGCTCGCCGAATCGGCCTTCGTGCACGGTGCCCAGCAGGCCGCGCTCGCACTGGCCGTAGTCACCTTCGTCGCCGCGATCCTCATCAGCGTCTGGGCCCCGGGACGCGCCTCACGCAGGACGGCGAACCCGGCGTCCGGAGCGCGGACGCGATCGACGACGACACCATGACGATCGCTCGCCGGCACACCACGAACACTTCGCCACGGCCGCGTCGGCCGGCGCGCCGGATCAGACCAGGTCGGCGTTCCCGTCGATCACCTCGAGGTGGTAGTGGAACCGGTTGACCCGCCAGCCCTGCGCGGTGCGCTCGACACCGAGGGAGTAGCTGCCCACGAAGGTGCGCGTCTTGCCCTCGGTCGCGGCGTTCTTGACGTGCACCGCGATGGCGTCGGCGTGCACGCGCGCCGTGTCACCGTCCAGATCGATGAGATGGTTGCCCGACTGGTGGTGCACCCCGTCGAGGTCGGCGAGCCCGGTGCGCCAGTCCGCGATGATGTCGGCCGCGGCGCGCTCGCCGACCGGCCCGCCGAACCCGCCGTCGAAATCCACGGTCGCGGTGAACACCTCCGCCGACAAGTCCTCCCAGCGCTTCTGATCGGTGTACACGAACATCTTGGTGATCACATCGATGATGGCGAGCCGGTCGGCGAGAGTGGCGATTTCGGACATACGCCGACCCTAGTCGGCGCGCGCGTCCCGCGCCTTGCGGACCACACCGCCGAGCAGCACCAGCGCGGTTTCCGGCAGGTCGTCACCGAGCCACCGCTGCAGGGGAACCACACCGGGCTCGATCATCTCGAATCCTTCGAAGAACGACTCGACCACGGCCGCGGACCGATAGACCACCTGCGCCGAGGATTTCGCGGTATCCGACGACGACTGGTTGATGAAGTCCGGATCGCTGTCGTCTGAGCCGTGCGTGAACGCCAGATAGCTGCCCGGAGCCATGACTTCGCGCAGCCGAGCGACGATCTCGGCGGGACCTTCGTCGTCCATCACGAAATGCAGGACCCCGACGAGCGTGATCGCGACCGGCTCCGCGAAGTCGATCGCACCCCCGCTGATCAGCCGGTCGATGATGTCGTCCGGACGGCGCACGTCCCCCAGCATCGCCGTCACGCCGTCCGCGTGCGCGAGCAGGGCATTGCAGTGCGCGTGGACGACCGGGTCGAAATCGACGTACACCACTCGCGCCGACGCATCGACCTTGTGGGCGACCTCGTGCACACTCGGCGAAGTCGGGATACCCGCGCCCAGATCGATGAACTGCCGGATCCCAGCCTCGGCGGCCGACTGGACCGCCCGCACCAGGAATTGGCGGCTGAACCAGGCCAGGGTCTTGGTATCCGGGGCGATGGACAGCATGCGGTGCGCGACCGCCCGGTCCACCTCGTAGTTGTCTTTGCCACCGAGGAGATAGTCGTATACCCGGGCGGAGTTCGGCAGGTTCGGATCGACGCCCCGCGGTGCTCGCTCCATGCCGGACACCGTACCTCCCGATCGCCCCGATCAGGATCCTGACAAACAGTCGCGCACCATCGCTGCCAATCCCGACCGTGCGATAGCACCAGCGTAGCGAATCTCGTTGTGGGAAGCGCTCTTCGAATCGGCATACGCACCGGCTCACACGGCGGGCGTCCCACCCGCCGCGAGCAGGTGCGCTCGCGCCATGAGCTCGTCCGCCACCGGGCGCGGACGGCGGCCCAAACCGCATGCGCAGGCGACGCCGTCGACCGGGCGGCCCAGCGCCTTCTCGATCACCCGCAATGTCCGTGACTGCTGAGTCTCGGTGGGAACGTCGTGCACGAACCCCGCGTAGAAATTCGTGCCCGGATCGAGGGCCAGTGCCGCCAACGGCGCATAGAACTCGGCCTTCTCCGACGGCGGCACATCGCCCCCCGCGAGCGGACCGTGCACGTATTCCAGCACGCGCCCCCGCGGCCAGTGCCGGACGACCGAATTGGCCAGATCGACCAGCGGCCTGGCATCGCGCAAGCGGCCGCGCGCCTTGTTACGCAGACTGCCCAGGCACAGGTGCACCCCGAACCGGGTGCCCTCGGGAGCGGCCGCGGCCAGCGCGGCGATGCCCTTCCCCAGGCCCAGCGCCCGATCGGCCGGCCGGTGCGCCGGCTGCGCCTTCGCCATCAGCACCAGTTCCGCGGTGGCTTCCAGCTGCACGACGACGTCGTCGCCGGCCAGCTCGCGGATGGCCGTGATGTCACGCACGGTGGCGTCGAGGAAGGCGCGGCGATGCCGCCGCACGCCTGCGGCTCCCATGGCGATGAACGTGAGCGTGAAATCGGTCGGCATGCCGATCTGCAGTGCGAGACCGGGCATCTCGCGCTCGGCGCGCAACGCGCGGAAGATCGGCAGCGCCTCCTCGGCCTCCGCGAGATAGCCCAGACGCATGGTCTCGCCGGGCAATTCGGCGCCGCGCGCGACGCGATGGATCGTCCGCTGCCGGCTCGATCCCCAGGTCCCCTGCTTCTTCACCGCAAGAACCCCTTGGTCGACCAGGTCATCGATGATCGGCTGGATGTAGAACTCGTAGCGCCCGGTCTCCCCGGTGGGCAAGGTACGCAGTCGCGTTCCCGCGCTGTCCAGCATCGCCCGCATCGCGACGTCCGTGCTATCGGCCGGAAAACTTCCGACGAAGTGCACCGTTCGCATACCCGCCTCCTGTCCCGTCGCACCCACGTTCCCGCGCTCCTTGTCCATCGCGTCGTCCCGGACATCCGCCGTCCCGACGCGATATCGGGCGCGGCCGGGTACACGCATGCGGCATCGACTGCGTGATAGCCACGGATCATTGTGCGCGGTATGGCCGTTCGCCGGACAACATCAGTTCCGTCTTGTCCTTCGCGATCGATGACGCTCGCGAAGATCGGCACGTGCGACCGATCTCGACAGCTGCGCCTCGCGCGCCGAAATAGATTGGCGGAAACGGTGTTACGGAGCCCACACGCAGCTGCGGCCTGCGACGAGAGGTATTGCGTCCGGCGAAGTGGACGCATAGCCTGCGTCGCGTGCGAACCTCGCTACGGTCGATCGCCGCGTCCGCGGCCGCGATCCTTCTCTGTCTGGCACCGAGCACCGCCCACGCCGAGGACACCGCGCCAGGACGTTGCGTATCGGTCTCCATCCCCGTACCGCTCGGAGAGATGGCCGGCTCCTTGTGCACTCCCACGGCACACGCCACCGACACCGTCATGGTGCTGATCGCGGGTTCCAACTACAACGCGACCTATTGGGATTTCCCCTACGCTGCGGAGACCTACAGCTTCCGGCGCGCGATGAACGCCGCTGGCATCGCGACGCTGGTGGTCGACCGGCTCGGCAACGGGGCGAGCACCCGCCCGCCGAGCACGCAGGTGACGGCGACGGTCTCCGCCCGTGCCCTGCACGACATCGTCGGGTCCCTGCGCGCCGGGCTGGCGGGCGCGCCCCCGTTCGGCAAGGTCATCACCGGAGGGCATTCGCTCAGCTCGGGCATCGACGTCCTGGAGGCGACCACGTACCAGGACGTCGACGGCGTTCTGCTCACCGGTTTCTCCCATGCGCTCAACGTCTCCGAGGTGCTCGGCGTCATCTCCACCTACCACCAAGCCGCCGAGGATCCGGCATTCGCCGGGCGCGGTTACGACCCGGGTTATCTCGCGACGCGACCCGGTACCCGCGCCGCCAGTTTCTTCGCACCGGAGACGGCCGACCCCGACGTTCTCGCGGTGGACGAGGCGAACAAGGAAGTGTTCTCGCCGACCGAGTATCCCGACGGCCTGACCTCCACCATTCCGCCGATGACCAATTTCGTCGACGTCCCGGTCCTGGTCGTCAACGGCAGCCTGGACCGGCTGTCCTGCGGCCCCGCGTACGCCGTCTGCGCGGACGCCGAGACACTGCGCGCCACCGAAGCGCCGTTCTTCGGCCCGGCGGCGCGACTGCGCACCTTCGTGCTGCCCGGCAGCGGGCACTCGGTCAATCTGGCCCGCAACACCGCCGAATACCGGGCCGCCGTCGTCGACTGGGTGCGATCGATCGGGCAGTGACCGGCCGTTCCGCCCGGCGGCGGCGTCCGTAGGCTGGAGCCGCTATGACACGAGGTGCTCCTGATTCCTGTCCGGGCGTGCTGCGGCTGCATCAGGCGGCCGATGGGCCGCTGGCCCGCGTCCGCGTGCCCGGCGGCCGACTGGAACCCGCCCAGTTGCAGGCGCTGGCCGAGGCCGCGCGCGACCTGGCGGACGGCACCATCGAGCTCACCTCGCGCGGCAACGTGCAACTGCGCCGGGTGAGCGATGCGGCCGCCATCACCGACCGGCTCGCGGCGGCGGATCTGCTGCCGAGCACCACGCACGAACGGGTGCGCAACATCATCGCCTCACCACTGTCGGGCCGGATCGGCGGCTTGGCGGACGTGCGCCCGCTGGTTCCCCCGCTGGACACCGGCCTGCTCGCGGCGCCGCGGCTGGCCGGCCTGCCCGGCCGGGTGCTGTTCACCCTCGACGACGGACGCGGCGACGTCAGCGGCCTCGGCCCCGACATCGGCGTGCACGCGGTCGGGCAGGACGAGTTCGCGCTGCTGCTGGCAGGCGGCGACAGCGGCCTGCGGCTGTCCGCCGCCGATGCTGTGGACGTCATGCTGGCCGCCGCGCACGAATTCCTGGATCTGCGCGGCGACGACCCCGGCCGGTGGCGGCTGCACGAGATCGAACACGGGGCCGAACGCGTCGTCGATCGTCTGGGCCTGTCCCCTGGTGCGGAAAGACTCGCATTCACCGCCTCGCCGAGCGTTCCGATCGGCTGGCTACAGCAGGACGACGGATCGGTCTCGCTCGGCGTCGGCGTGCGCCTCGGCTCCCTGCCCGCCCGCACCGCCGAATTCATCGCCGCGGTCCAACGACCGGTCTTCGTCACGCCGTGGCGCAGTCTGGTGATCACCGATCTGGCGGAGTGGACCGCCGAACAGGTGGTGCGCGTGCTCGCGCCGATGGGCTCGATCTTCGACGCCGACTCCCCGTGGCTGCTGGTCAGCGCGTGCGCCGGGCAGCCGGGCTGCGCGAAATCGCACACCGACGTCCGAGCCGACGCGGCGGACGCCGTCGCCACGGGCCGAGTCCTGCCGGGACCGGCCGTTCCGCTCGATCCACCGCCGACGACAGCCGCCGCGGACGTCGCGGTGGCCGGGCGTCAGCACTGGTCCGGATGCGATCGCCGCTGCGGCCGTCCCCGTGGAGAGGTCACCGACATCGTCGCTACCGGCGACGGCTATATCGTCCGGCCGCGCCGCCTCCCGTGATGCCTGCGTCAGGTCATCTGCCGTGGATCTCGAGGGTGCAGCATTTGACGCAGCCACCGGCTTTGAGCAGTTCGGACATCTCGATACCCACCGGATGGTAACCACGGGCGCGCAGGGCCGCGCTCAGGTCGGCGGCCGCGCTGCTGAGGAAGACGTTGGCGCCGTCGCAGACCCCGTTCAGTCCGAGCACCGCCGCGTCCGCGTCGGTCGCCACGATCGCGTCGGGATAGAGGTCGGCCAGCACCGCGCGCGCCGCGGGGCTGAAGGCGGGCGGGTAGTAGGCGATGGTGTCGGCGTCCAGCGGAAGCAGCACCGTGTCCAAGTGGTAGAAGCGCGGATCGACCAGTTCCAGCGACACCACGGGTAATCCGAAGTGGCGCGCCACCTCCTCGTGCGCGGCGCGTGAGCTGCGGAATCCCGTTCCGGCCAGCAACCGGTCGCCGACCAGCAGGAAGTCGCCTTCGCCTTCGTTGCATTCCGCGGCGGCCACCAGGTTCGGCAAGCCGGCACGGGCGAACCAGGCGTGATAGGCCGGGCCTTCCGCGGCGCGCTCGGAATGGGTGAAACGAGCCGACATGGCGCGGTCACCGACGATCAGCCCGCCGTTGGCGGCGAACACCATGTCGGGCAGGCCCGCGACACCGGGCACCACCTCCACGGTGTGCCCGTATTCGGTGTACGTGGCGCGCAACTTCTCCCACTGCGCGATGGCCAGCGCGCGGTCGACGGGCTCGGCGGGATTCATCCAGGGATTGATGGAGTAGGTGACGTCGAAATGGTCGGGACGGCACATCAGGAACCGGCGCGGCGACCAGCGGCGGGCGGCGGATTCGAGGGGGAGGGTGGCTACAGACGTCAACGGAACTCCCGGCAGTGAATGGCAACTTGCGGCTGCCACGACGGTAAGTCGCATAGCATTGCGCCAGAAATGACGATTCGTTGCGCATCTCAGCGAAAATTGCGCGGATTATTGCGCGGACGGCGGGAAGGTGTGACGTGGACGACCTCGACCGGCGGATTCTCGAACAACTGCTGAAGAACGCGCGGGCCTCGTTCCAGGAGATCGGCGGCGTGGTCGGATTGTCCGCGCCCGCGGTGAAACGGCGAGTAGACCGGCTCGTCGCGGGCAAGCAGATCACCGGCTTCACCGCGCTGGTCAATCCCGCCGCGCTGGGCTGGAGGACGGAGGCGTACGTCGAGGTGTACTACCGCGACAACATCTCCCCGGCCGAACTCAAACGCAGTCTGGAACCGATCCCGCAGGTGGTCGGCGTGTGGACGATCGCGGGCGAAGCCGACGCGCTGGTGCACGTGATGGCCACCGACATGGCCGAGATCGAGGTGACCGTGGAACGGATCAGGGAGAACGCGCGAGTCGGGCGCACCCGCAGCGCCATCGTCATGTCCCGGATTCTCGAGCGTCCGCGGACCTGATCCGGCGGCGCCGTCGCCGCGCTGTGCTGCCGTCCGGCCCGTGACGCGCAGCGCCCGACCCGGACCGATCTGTCCGGACCCGCACCCATATGGTGGACCGCATGTCCGACGTACGTGCCAGCTACCTGACCGACGGGGCCGAGATCTACCGTCGCTCGTTCGCGACGATCCGCGCCGAGGCCGATCTGAGCGGGTTCCCGCCGGACGTGGCGCAGGTGGCGGTGCGGATGATCCACGGTTGCGGTCAGGTGGATCTCGCCGCGGACATCGCCTTCTCCCCCGGCGTCGTGGCCTCGGCACGGGCGGCGCTGCGCGCGGGCGCGCCGATTCTCTGCGACGCCACCATGGTCGCCTCCGGCGTGACCAGGAAGCGACTGCCCGCCGACAACGAGGTGCTGTGCACCCTCGCCGACCCGCGGGTGCCGGAGTTGGCCGCGGCCAGGGGCACCACCCGCTCCGCGGCCGCGCTCGAACTGTGGCAAGACCGTCTGGACGGCGCCGTCGTCGCGATCGGCAACGCGCCGACCGCGCTGTTCCATCTGCTCGACCTGCTCGACGCGGGTGCGCCACGGCCCGCCGCCGTGCTCGGCATCCCGGTCGGCTTCGTCGGCGCGGCCGAATCGAAGGACGCGCTGATCGAGTTCGGCGGCGTCGAATACCTCACCGTGCGCGGCAGGCGCGGCGGCAGCGCCATCACCGCGTCGGCGCTAAACGCGATTGCGAGCGAACAGGAATGAGCACTCCGGGCAAGCTCTGGGGCGTCGGACTCGGTCCCGGCGATCCCGAGTTGGTGACCGTCAAGGCGGCCAACGTGATCGGCGCCGCCGATGTGATCGCGTTCCACAGCGCGCGCCACGGCCGCAGCATCTCCCGCCGGATCGCGGCGCCGTACATGCGCCCCGGTCAGCTGGAGGAGCATCTGGTCTACCCGGTGACCACCGAGACCACCGACCATCCCGGCGGCTACCAGGGCGCGATCGACGAATTCTACGAACAGGCCGCCCAGCGGCTGGCCGAGCACCTCGCCGCGGGCCGCTCGGTGGCACTGCTCGCCGCGGGCGACCCGCTGTTCTACAGCTCCTACATGCACATGCACCGGCGGCTGGCCGACCGGTTCGAAGCCGAGATCATCCCGGGCATCACCTCGGTGAGCGCGGCGTCGGCGGCGCTGGGCACGCCGCTGGTCGAAGGCGAGCAGGTGCTCACCGTGCTGCCGGGCACCATGCCGGTCGACGAGCTCACCCGGCGGCTGCGCACCACCGACGCCGCCGCGATCATGAAGCTGGGACGCACCTATCCCGGTGTGCGCCAGGCACTCACCGACTCCGGCCGGCTCGCGGGCGCGTATTACGTCGAGCGCGCGAGCAGCACCGAACAGCGCGTGCTGCACGCGGGTGCGGTGGACGACGCGGAGGTGCCCTACTTCGCCATCACCCTCGTGCCGGGGCCCGAGCCGACCACGCCGCTGCCCCGCCTGGACGGAGACATCGTCGGCGATCGCGAGCAGGACACAACCGAGCGGGTCGGTGAGGTCGTGGTGGTGGGGCTGGGTCCCGGCGCGCCCGAGTGGACCACCGACGAAGTGCGCGCGGCGCTGGCCGAGGCCACCGATCTGGTCGGCTACACCACCTACCTGAACCGGGTGCCCGAACGCCCTGGCCAGCGTCGTCATGCCAGCGACAACCGGGTGGAGTCCGAACGCGCGGCCATGGCCTTGGATCTGGCCAAGCGAGGCGCGCGGGTCGCGGTCGTCTCCTCGGGCGATCCGGGGGTCTTCGCGATGGCGGCGGCGGTGCTGGAGGAATCCGCCGACCCGCAGTGGCGCGAGGTGCCGGTGCGGGTGCTGCCCGGTCTCACCGCGGCCAACGCGGTGGCCAGCCGCGCGGGCGCACCGCTCGGGCACGACTACGCGATGATCTCGCTCTCCGATCGGCTCAAGCCGTGGGAGGTTGTGGCGCAGCGTCTTTCCGCCGTCGCGGCGGCCGACATGGCGATCGCGATCTACAATCCGGCGTCCTCGCAACGCACCTGGCAGGTGAGCGCGATGCGGGATCTGCTGCTGGAACATCGCAAGCCGGACACCCCCGTCGTCATCGGCCGCGACGTCGGCGGACCCACCGAATCGGTCCGGGTGGTCGCGCTCGGTGACCTCGACCCCGCGGAGGTGGACATGCGGACACTGCTGATCATCGGCGCGTCCACCACCACGGCGCTGGAAACCCGCGCGGGCACCCGGGTCTACACCTCCCGACGGTACGGTCGCGCGCGCGACGCGGCCCTCGGCGGCGCGTAGGATCGCCTGACGCACCGAAGATCGGAGGGACCTTGGCCGCGACACTGTCGGAGCTGACGCTGCGCGCCCGAGCCTTGGAGGCCAGGGCCACCGCGAGCGAACAGGCACTCGACGAGCAGGGCGAGGTCCTCAACGAACTCGCGGCGCTGACCAGGAAGGCGCTCGACGGGATCGGCCGCATCGACCGGCGCGCGGAATCCATCGACCAAGCCGTCGGCGAGCTGCGCCGCGACGTCGGAGACCTGCGCGAGAATGTGGGCGAACTCACCCGCAGGGTCACCGTGCTCGAACAGGGGCAGGTCCGCCTGGAACAGGGGCAGGCCGCGCTCGCCCGCGGGCAGCAACAGCTCGAACAAGGACAGGAACGGCTGGAGCAGGGAATGGCGCAGGTGCTCGCCCGGCTCGACGAGTTGACCGGCCGCGCCTGACCCACCCCGTTCAGGTAACATTCCACTATGGAATGTTGAGAGCGAAGGGAGCAGTCGTTGACCGATACCGCGACCAAACGCAAGGCACTCAACTCGACGGCGGCGTCGTTGCTCGGATTTCTGCACGAAGGCGCCATGTCGGGATGGGATCTGGTGACCGAGGCGCAGGACCGCATCGGCGATTTCTGGACCATCACGCAGAGCCAGGTCTACCGGGAACTCGCCGCCATGGACGCGGCGGGACTCGTGGAGAAGGGCGAGACCGGAGCCAGGGAGCGCACCCCCTACCACATCACCGACGCGGGCCGGGAAGCGTTCCTGGAATGGATCGCCCGCGACCCCGGCGGGGAAACCATCCGGGTGCCGTTGCTGCTCACGCTCTCCTTCGGCGAGCATCTCGATCGCGATCGGCTCGACGGCATCATCGCCGCCAACCGGGAGATCCATCAGGCCCGGCTCACCAGATATCTCGCCGAGGACCCGGAGGGCAAGTCCGCATTCGCCCGCGCCACTTTGGATTTCGGGATTCGCTACGAACGAACGGTGCTGGACTGGTTCGATCACCTGCCGGAACTTCTCGGCAGCTGATCGCTCCGGCTGACGGCCAGGACCCGTGTCAGCCGCGCCGGTCGCGCAACCAATCCAGTGCCTGGGCAGCGGATTCCACGATCCGCGCGCCCTCCGGCAGCGGTGGGCGGTCGACCACGACGACCGGGATGCCCGCGGCGCGGGCGGCGGCGAGTTTGGCCTCGGTCTGCTCCCCGCCGCTGTCCTTGGTGACGAGCACGTCGATCCGGTGCCGCGCGAGCAGCCGCGCTTCGTCTTCCACCGCGAACGGCCCACGGGCGAGCAGCAGTTCCTGCCGCGGCGGCAGCGCGCCCTCCGGCGGGTCGATGGCACGGATCAGGAACCATTGCCGGGCGAGTCCGGCGAACGCGTCGACGCCTTGCCTGCCGATGGTCAGGAACACGCGCTCGCCGAGCGCGGCGACTTGCGTCGCGGCCGAGGGGAGATCGGGTACGCGCGTCCACCTGTCCCCCTTCTGCTCCACCCACCCGGGCCGGCGCAGGTGCACCAGCGGCACACCCGAAACTCGCGCGGCGTCCGCCGCGTTGGCGCTGATGGCCGCCGCGAACGGATGGGTGGCGTCGACCATCGCGGCCACGTCGTTGGCCGCGAGCCAGGCGCGCAGCCCCTCGGCGCCCCCGAAGCCGCCGATGCGGACCTTGCCCTCGGGCAGCAAGGGCGCGCGCACACGACCGGCGAGCGAGGACACGATCTCCCATCCTCGCTCGCCGGAAGCGATATGGGCCAGCTCCCGCGCTTCCCGGGTGCCGCCCAGAATCAGGATTCTCAGGGCTGGCCGCTGAAGTAGGCGATACCCGCGTTCAGCAGCGACGGCCCGCCCGCGACGGCCAGACCGATCAGCGCGCCGAGCACCGCGCCGGGCAGGATGCCGACGCCGAAGAACACGATGCCGATCGCGGCGCCGATCAGGCCACCGACCAGGGCGCCGAGCGAGGCGCGCTGCAACTCCGCGAAGAACCACTCCTGCGCGCCGATGAACTCGGCGGCGACCGGCGCGTTCGCGGTCGGCGCCACCTGCGGCGTCAGCGTCAGCTGCCTGCCCTCGTCGGCGACGGACGCGGCGATCCGGACCTGTTGGCCCTTGGCCGTGGCGGTGAGCGGAACGGTGGTGACGGTCTCACCCGCGGCGTTCTTCAGGGTGACCGACCGGTTGTCGGTATCGACGCTGAACGCGCCACCGGTAACGCTGGTGACCACCGACTTGCCCGCGTCGGCGAGCTGCAGCGCGTAGCCGACGCCCTGATCGGTGCCCGTCACGGTGGGCGATGCGGCGGCCTGGTCCTGCGCCGCGGGCGGCACCGGAGCGGCGTAGGAGGTGCCTGCGGTGACTCCGGTGGCGGCGACGGCCAGCAATGCGGTAGCGGCGAACTTCTTGTATCTCATCTATCTCCCCAACAGGATTCGGATTTCCGATCAATGATCGGAACTCGGCCCCGACCCTACCGCGTGACCGGTAACGTGTTCACCCCTGCGCGGGGAACGCCCGCGCGGTTTTCACCACCGACCACTGCGTGACCGGAAGCTGCGGACGCCAGGTGGTGAAGGATCCCAGCGGTTCCGCGCGGTAGATCTGGAACTTCCGCAATCCGCCACCCTCGGCGCCCGCCCAGCTGAGCAGCAGCGATTCCGATTCCGCCGTCACCGCGTTCGCGACGAGCCTGCCGCCTTGACGCAACTGCGCCCAGCATGTCTCGAGCACGCCATCCTGGGTCAGGCCACCACCGACGAAAATCGCGTCGGGCGAGGCGATTCCGGCGTCGGCGGCGACTTCGGCGCGCAGCTCGCCGCGAACCTGGATGTGCGGCACGCCCAGCGCCTCGGCATTGTCGGCGATCTGGCGCCGCCTGCGTTCGAGCCGCTCGAACGCGACGGCCCGGTTGCCGGGATGCGCCCGGCACCACTCGATGGCGATGCTGCCCGAACCGCCGCCGACATCCCACAGCAGTTCCCCGGGAGCGGGCGCCAGCGCCGCCAGCGTCAGCGCGCGGACCTCGTGCTTGGTGAGTTGGCCGTCTCCGCCGAACAATTCGTCCGGCAGTCCGGGTAAGCGGGTGGCACGCGGCTGGCCCCGGTCCGCCGAGCAGGTGATCGCCACGATGTTCAGCGGATCGCCCGGCGGCAGTTCCCACTGTTTCGCGATTCCGGCGCGGCGCCGTTCGGCGGGGCCGCCCAGTTGCTCGAGCACCGTCAGCTCCGAACCGCCGAAACCGTTGCGCCCCAGCAGTTGCGCCAGATCGCGCGGTGTGTGCTCGTCGGCGCTGAGCACCAGCAGCCGCCTTCCGTCGGCCAGCTCGGGTAGCACCGTCGCCAACGGACGCCCGACCACGCTGACCACCGGTGTCTGCGCCAGCGGCCAGCCCAGCCTGGCGCAGGCGAGAGAAGCCGAAGACGGCTGCGGCAGCACCCGCAGCGCCTGCGGGCCCAGCAACCGGGCCAAGGTGACGCCGATTCCGTAGAACATCGGATCACCGCTGGCCAAGACGCACAACCGTGCTCCGCTGTGCCGTTCCAGCAAATCCGGCAACGCGGGTAGCAAAGGCGAAGGCCACCTCACGCGGCGCGCCGCGACGGCCGGCGGCACGAGCGCCAGCTGACGGGCGGAACCGAACAGGACCTCGGCGCCGCCGACCGCCTCCCGCGCGGCGCGACCGAGGCCGTCCCAGCCATCGGCGCCGATCCCGATGACCGTGATCGGCGCGCCGGCCCACGAGACGGGCGTCGCGTTCATCGGGGCATCCGGCGCCAGATCGCTTGCGGCAGCAGGCGCATCGCGAAGAACACCGGTCGCAGGATGCCGGGCACCCACACCCGGCTCGCGCCACGGCGCAGGGCACGGACCACCGCGTCGGCGACCTCATCCGGCGTGCTGGAGAACGGCGCGGGAGACATCCCCTCGGTCATCCGCCCGATCACGAATCCGGGGCGGACCAGCAGCAACCCGACGCCGCTTCCGTGCAGGGCGTCCGCGAGACCGGAGGCGAAGCCGTCGAGTCCCGCTTTGGCCGAGCCGTAGACGTAGTTCGCGCGCCGGACCCGCACCCCGGCGACCGAGCTGAACACGACGATCCGTCCCGTGCCCTGCGCGCGCAGCAGATTCGCCAGCGTGGTGAGCACACCGGCCTGGGCGACGAAATCGGTGTGCAGGATCGCCGCCGCGTGGGCGGGATCCCGCTCGGCGCGCTGCTGATCACCGAGCACGCCGAAGGCGAGCACCGCGATCGCGATCGGCCCGTGCTCGGCGGCGATCTTCTCCAGCAACACCGGATGACTCGCCATGTCGTCGGCGTCGAATTCGGCGGTGTGCACCTCGTTCGCACCCGCCGCCGCGAGCTCCGCGCGCTGCGCGTCCAAGTCGCCGCTGCGCCTGGCCGCGAGCACGACCGCTCGTCCCGGTGCCAGCCGCCGCGCCACCTCGAGCCCGATCTCGCTCCGGCCGCCGAGCAGCAGCACGGTCCCATCGGGCAAACCACGCGTTCCCATGCGCCCAGTCTGTCATTCGCGCCGGCGGGGCTCGTCATCGCGCACCGGCGCGGCCGCATCCCCGGCTCCGGGCTGGTGCGGCGTCGTCGGGCGCCGAAGGCTACGGTCGAGGAATGCCGACGAGTACTGCTGAGCTGTCGCCCGCCGCCCTCGAGTTCGTCGCCGAACGGCACCTCGCCACGCTGACGACGTTGCGCGCGGACGGAACGCCCCATGTGGTGGCGGTGGGTTTCACCTGGGACCAGGAGGCCGGGATCGCGCGCGTCATCACCAACGACGGGTCGGTGAAAGTGCGCAACGTGCGCCGCTCCGGCTATGCGGCGGTCAGCCAGGTCGACGGGATCCGGTGGTTGACGCTGGAGGGCCCGGCCACGGTGCTCGACGCCCCCGACGACGTCGCCGAGGCGGTCGAGCGGTACGCGGGTCGTTATCGCGTGCCGCGGGAGAACCCGACACGCGTGGTGATCGCCATCCAGGTCCGGCGCGTCCTGTCCAGCAGCACGCTGGTCGCACCGGCCGCGGAAGGGAACGGCGCCGGCGCGTAGCGGCTCCCTGCGCCGTCATCGCCCGCCGTCAGCCGTCGATCACAGCACCATCAGGCCGTGCGGCCGCTGGTTCAGCGATTCACCGCCGTCGTCGGTGACGACCACGATGTCCTCGATGCGCGCACCCCACTCGCCGCGGAAGTAGATGCCCGGCTCCACGCTGAATGCCATGCCGGGCCGCAAGACCAGATCGTTCCCCGTGACGATGTAGGGCTCCTCGTGCACCGACAGGCCGATGCCGTGCCCGGTGCGATGCACGAAGGCGTGCCCGAGACCGGCTTCGGTCAACGGTTCGCGCGCCGCGGCGTCCACCGAGGCCGCGGTGACGCCGGGGCGGACCGCCGCGACCGCGGCGGCCTGCGCGCGTTCCAGTTCGGCGTATCGGGCGGCCACCTGCGGATCGGGCTCGCCGAGGACGTAGGTGCGAGTGGAGTCGGAGTAGTAGCCGGGCTCGACCGAGCCGCCGATGTCGATGACCACCACGTCGCCGGTCTCGATCCGGCGCTCGGACACGCGGTGATGCGGGTCTCCTCCGTGCGGGCCGCTGCCGACGATGACGAACGCCGCCTCGGTATGCCCCTCGGCCACGATCGCGTCCTCGATGTCGCGGCCGACCTCCGCCTCGGTGCGCCCGGCCCGCAAGAACTCGCCCATGCGCGCGTGCACCCGGTCGATCGCGGCGGCCGCCCGCCGCAGCGCGTCCACCTCGGCCGGATCCTTGATCATGCGCAGTTCGCGCAGGACGGGTGTGGCCGACACCGGAAGACCGGTGAACGACTCGGCCAGCGGCAGCAGATGCAGAGCCGGCATGACGTCGGCAACGGCCACCCGGGAACCGACGTGCAGCGCCGACTTCACCAGCGCGTACGGGTTGTCGGTGCCGTCGACCCACTCCAGCACTTGCAGCCCCAGTTCGCCCGCCGCCGAGGCCTCCAGCGACGCCAGCTCCAGTTTCGGGATCACGACCGACGGCGTCGCTCCGTCCGCCGGGATCACCAGACAGGTCAGCCGCTCGAACGACTCGGCCGCCGAGCCGATCAGGTAGCGCAGGTCCGGGCCGGGGGTGATCAGCATGGCATCCAGGTGGGCGGCCCGGATCAGCTCCACCGCCCGCTCCAGCCGTGCTCCGTAGACGTCCGCCGCGAACCTCGAATCCGTATGCGCGCTCATTCGTCCGACGTTACCCGCCGCGACCGCCCGGCGAACGCCCAACTTCGCCGGGCGGTGTCGGTGCGACCGAGTAGCCTCAGCCCGTGACCTCTGCTTCCGGTGGGCCCCTGCTGCTGTTGGACGGAGCCAGTCTATGGTTCCGCGCCTTCCACGCCATCCCCGACAAGATCACCGCGCCCGACGGCCGCTCGGTGAACGCGCTGCGTGGTTTCACCGACATGGTGGCGTCGCTGATCACCAGGTTCGCCCCCAGCCGGCTGGTCGTGTGCCTGGATCTGGACTGGCGGCCTGCGTATCGAGTCGAACTGGTCCCGTCCTACAAGGCACACCGGCTGGACACCTCGCCGGAGGCCGCGCCCGGCGCCGAGACCGTTCCCGACACGCTCACCCCGCAGGTCGAGATGATCCTGGAGGTGCTCGACGCCGCCGGGATCGCGACCGGCGGCGCCGAAGGCCTGGAAGCCGACGACGTGCTGGGCACCCTGGCGACCAGGGAGCGCGCCGACGAGGTGGTCGTGGTCAGCGGCGACCGCGACTTGCTGCAACTGGTCCGGGACGAACCCGCACCCCCCGTGCGGGTGTTCTACGCCGGGCGCGGGCTGGCAAAGGCGGAATTGTTCGGCCCGGCCGAGGTGTCGGCGAAGTACGGTGTGCCGCTGCGCAACGCGGGCCCGGCCTACGCCGACATGGCGACGCTGCGCGGCGACGCCTCCGACGGCCTGCCCGGCGTGGCAGGCATCGGCGAGAAGTCCGCCGCCACTCTCATCTCCCGCTTCGGTTCCCTGGACGCCTTGGTCGCCGCCCTCGACGATCCCGGCGCCGACCTGGCGCAAGGCGTGCGCGCCAAGCTGCGCGCCGCCGAGGACTACTTGAAGGCCGCCGCACCGGTCGTGCGGGTGGTCCGCGACGCCGAGGTCACCCTGTCCCGCGACGACGTCCTCCGCACCGAACCGGCCGACCCCGACCGCCTGCGCGCCCTCGCCACCGCCTACAACGCCGAAAGTCCGGTCACACGCCTGATCACGGCACTAGCGGCCCGCACCGCCTGACCCGCAAGCGCGTCGCACGAATCACGCGGGGCGTTGGAAGAGTGCGATACGGCCGGATCCCCAGCGCCGAAGGCGCTGGAAAACCGACCTCCCACCTCAGCTGGGGCGGCCGACCTCGTAGGTGCCGTCGTCCTTGGTGATCTTGATGGTCACCTTCTTGGCCTCGCCGCTGACCTTCACGCTGCACTCGAAGGTGGCGTCCACCTTGACTTCCTGGCCGGACGGGCAGGAGACGTCGCTGATGTCCTGGATGCCGTAGGAGTCCGACAGCACCTTCTTCACGCCGTCCTGCACGGCGGCCTGGTCCAGCTGGTCCTTGGCGGTCAACACGAGCACGAGGGCGACGATGGCGCCGACCACCGCGACACCGAGCACCGACAGCCCGATGATCAGGCCTTTGTTCTTGCCGCCCTGCTGCGGCGGCTGCTGACCGGGAGCACCCCACTGCGGCTGCTGCTGCGGCTGCCCCCACTGCGGCTGCTGACCCTGCTGGCCCCAGTCCTGCTGCTGCGGTTGGCCCCACTGCGGCTGCTGGCCTTGGGCAGGCTGCTGGCCCCACTGCGGTTGCTGGGGCTGCTGCGGCTGCTGACCCCACTGCTGCTGGGGCTGGCCCCACTGCTGCTGGTCACCCCAGTGCTGGGTCGGCTGAGCCGAGGCCGGGGTCTGCGGCTGACCGCCCCACTGCTGCGTGGGACCGGCCCCGCCCGGCGCCTGCTGTCCACCCCACTGCTGGGTGGGATCGTTGCGTCCCTCCCCGGGGTCGTTCGGTCCGTACGGGCCGCTCATCTGCTTGCCTCCACTCGCATCGTTGTACACACGGTAGCCCCCCGCGTGGGCCTCGTCGCATGACACGACTACTCCGCCACGGTCGGTACGCGAAAGAAATCAAATCACAATCGAATCCGCCGTGTTGCTATTGCCGCCCGCCGCGCGCCCGTAGCTCGCGCCGCTCAGGCGGCGTCCACCGCCACGACACCTCGCCGGATCGCCCGCACCGCCTTGGCGGCGGTCGCGGCGACCTCGGGATCGTCGGCGGTGCCGTGGATCTGATCGAGCAGATCGATCACCTGTCTGCACCAGCGCACGAAGTCACCGGCCGACAGCGGCGCGCCCTGATCGCCGCTGGCGAGCAACGACTCGGCCAATCCATCGCCGCGCGCCCATTTGTACACGCCGTCGACGAAGCCGAGATCGGGTTCCCTGGTCGGCGGCAGTTTGTGCCGCGCTTCGTCGGAGCGCAGCTCGGACCACACGCCGATGGTCGCGCCGACCGCGCGACGAATCGGGGCCGTCGGTCCGGACGCGCCGAGATAGCCGCCCTCCTGGCGGGATTCGTACACCAGGATCGAGACCACACCCGCCAGCTCCGCCGGGCCGAGGCCGCGCCACAGTCCCTTCCGGAGGCATTCGGCGACCAGCAGATCGCTTTCGGCGTAGATGCGCGCCAACCGGCGTCCGTCCGCGGTCACCTCGCTCTCGTGCACGAATCCGCGTTCCTCCAGCAGACCGAGAATCCGGTCGAACGTGCGCGCCAGCGAGTTGGTGGTCGCGGCAACCTTCTGGCGCATCGCCTCCGTCTCGCGCAGCAGCCGGTTGTAGCGCTCGCCGATCCGGGCCAGTTGCTCGCGATCGGGCCGGGAGTGCGCCGGATGCGCGCGCAGACTGCGGCGCAACGTGGCAAGTTCGCGGTCGTCGGCCGCGGCGGAGTGCCTGCCGCGGCGTGGCCTGCCCGGCACCGAGATGCCCGTGCTGCGCAGCGCCGAGGCCAGATCGCGGCGGGTGCGCGCGGTACGGTGATCCACCCGGCGCGGCAGCCGCATGTGCCCGAGCGCTTCGGCGGGCACCGGGAAATCGGCGACCGAAACCCTTCCGGCCCACTTGTCCTCGGTGAGCACCAGCGGACGCGGATCGCCCGGCGTCGCGTCCGGCTCCAGGATCACCGCCAGCCCGGCGCGGCGGCCGGACGGAATCGCCACCACGTCACCGCGCCGCAGTGCGCCCAGCGCGTCCACCGCCGCGCCACGCCGGTCGGCACGGCTCTGCTGGGCCAGCTGCCGCTCCCGCTGCTTGATCCGCTCACGCAGCGACAGGTACTCGAGAAATCCGCCTTCGGCGCCGCCGAGCTGGCCGCGCAGCTTGCGCAGGGCCCCCTCGTTGCGTTCGATGCCGCGCACCAGCCCGACCACCGAACGGTCCGCCTGGAACTGGGCGAACGATCGCTCCAGCAGGGCGCGCGACTCGTCGGCGCCCATCCGATCGATGAGGTTGATCGACATGTTGTAGCCCGGCCGGAACGAGCTGCGCAGCGGATAGGTGCGCGTCGAGGCCAGGCCCGCGACCGCGCTGGTGTCCACCTCGGGCTGCCACAGCACCACCGCGTGGCCTTCGACGTCGATGCCGCGCCGCCCCGCACGCCCGGTCAGCTGGGTGTACTCCCCCGGCGTGAGCTCCGCGTGTGACTCCCCGTTGAACTTGACCAGCCGTTCCAGCACCACGGTGCGGGCGGGCATGTTGATGCCGAGCGCCAGCGTCTCGGTGGCGAAGACCGCGCGCACCAGCCCGTTGACGAACAGTTCCTCGACGGTGTGCCGGAACGCGGGCAGCATCCCGGCGTGATGCGCCGCGAGACCGCGGTGCAGCGCCTCGCGCCACTCCCAATAGCCGAGCACCTCCAGATCGGTCTTGGGCAGATCGCCGGTGTGCTTGTCGATGATCGCGTCGACCTCGTCGCGCTCCTCCGGACGGCTCAGGTCCAGCCGCGAGCGCACGCACTGCGCGAGCGCGCCGTCGCAACCCGCCCGGCTGAAGATGAACGTGATCGCGGGCAGCAGGCCCTCTTCGTCCAGCTTGGCGAGCACCTCCGGCCGCGGCAACGGGCGGAAATCCCGGCGCGGGCCGCCGCGACCGTTGCGCGGGGAGCCCCAGCTGTTCATCCGGTCGGCCGCCTCGCGGTGGCGGATGAACCGCACCAGGTCTTCGTCGACGAGGACCTTCTGCTCGGTGGATTTGGTGTCGAACAGGTCGAACATCCGCCGTCCCACCATGACGTGCTGCCACAGCGGCACGGGCCTGGTCTCGTCGACCACAACGGCGGTGTCGCCGCGCACGGTCTCCATCCAGGCGCCGAACTCCTCGGCGTTGCTCACCGTGGCCGAGAGACTGACCAGCCGCACATCCGGGGACAGGTGCAGGATGACCTCTTCCCACACGGCGCCGCGGAACCGGTCGGCGAGGTAGTGCACCTCGTCCATCACGACGTAGGACAACCCGCGCAGCGCGTCGGAGGAGGCGTAGAGCATGTTGCGCAGCACCTCGGTGGTCATCACGACCACCGGCGCGTCCGGATTGATCGATTGGTCGCCGGTCAGCAGTCCGACCTTGTCGCGGCCGTGGCGCTCGGTGAGGTCGGCGAACTTCTGGTTCGACAGCGCCTTGATCGGCGTGGTGTAGAAGCACTTCCCGCCCGCCGCCAGCGCCAGGTGAACGGCGAACTCGCCGACCACCGTCTTACCCGCGCCCGTGGGAGCGCAGACCAGGACACTGTGGCCTTCTTCGAGCGCCGCACAGGCGTCGCGCTGAAACGGATCCAGCCGGAACTTCAGTTCGGCGGAGAATACGGCCAACTCGCCCGTCTGCGACCGGTCAACTGTCACTCGTCAGAGCGTATCGGAGTAGTCCGACACCGGTCGTGTGGATTTCTCCGCGGGCGTACCGATCGACCCGGCCGGATCGATCGGCTCCGGTGCGCCGAGTTCGGAGGCCTCCTCGTCCGACAGCGCGGCCAGATCCTCGCGCTCCTTGCGCGCCCTGCGCAGGTCGTTGACGCGGGAGAACTGGATCGCCACCTCGAACAACACCGTCAGCGCCAAGGCCAGCGCCAGCATCGAGAACGGATCCTGCGGCGTCACGATCGCCGCGAACACGAACAAGCCGAAGGTGATCCCCCGCCGCCACGCCTTGAGGCGCTCGTAGGTCAGGACGCCCACCAGGTTCAGCCCGACGATCAGCAACGGCGTCTCGAAGCTGACCCCGAAGATGATCAGCAACTGAATGATGAACGAGAAGTACTGCGACCCGCTCAGCGCCGTGATCTGCACGTTGTCGCCGATGGTGAGCAAGAAGCTCAACGCGTGCGCGATCACCACATAGGCCAGCACCGCTCCCGCGGCGAACAACACCGTGCCCGAGGACACGAACCCGATCGCGTACTTGCGTTCCTTCGCGTACAGCCCGGGGGTGATGAACGCCCACAATTGATACAGCCAGATCGGCGCCGCCAGCACCACGCCCGCGGTCAAGCCGACCTTCAATCGCAGCGTGAACTGCTCGAACGGCGCGGTCGCGAGCAGACGGCATTCGCCGTCCGGGGTCAGCGACGCACGGGCCGACGAGGGCAGCGAGCAATACGGCCCGCGCAGGATCTCACCGAGGCTCTCGATCCCCAGGAACCCGTGCGCGTACCACAGGAACCCCAGCACCGTCGTCGCGATCACCGCCGCGATCGACACCAGCAACCGGTACCGCAGCTCCTGCAGATGCTCGACCAACGACATGGTGCCGTCGGGATTGGTCCTGCGCTTACTGCGCCGCGGATCGAACGGGATTCGCATGGTTGGTGATCGCCCCTGGGGTCACGTGCCTCGCACGGCTCGGCAACAGCACTGAGTCCGGAGTGAGCTGTTCCTCACTCCGGCGCGAGCGGCTCCGCTCAGACCGACTTCTGCTCGGTGCGGGACTCGGTGGCCTGCGGCGTCGACTGCTGTGCGGCGGGCAACTGCGGCGCGGGCTGCTGAGCCTGCGCGCCGCCCGCGGGCGCGTTGCTCTCGTTCTGCATCTGACTGACTTCGCTCTTGAAGATGCGCAACGACCGGCCCAAGCTGCGGGCCGCGTCGGGCATCCGCTTCGCGCCGAAGAACATCACGAAGACCACCGCAATGATCAGCCAGTGCCAGATGCTCAGACTGCCCATGATCTACCTCCCAAGACTGTGATGTTTCGATGCTACCGGAGGGTGACGTGCGCGAACGCCGCCGTCACCGCTCGTTCGTCCCGCGTTCGGGCCCGCCGCCCGCCGTGGCGGTCCGCAACTGGCCGAGCAGCTCCCCTCCGCTCCACACGCGCCTGCCGCCAAGCTCGGCCGCGACGATCAATTCGGTCAGCCGCTGATTCACCGGCGTCGGCATCCCGACCATCGCGCCCAGTTCGACGATTTCCCCGCACAGCCAGGAGATTTCGGTCTTACGACCCAGTTCGAGGTCGTCGGCCATGGACGAACGCGCCACCGGATCGATCGCCAGCACCTGGCCGGCTACCCGCCGGAACAAGCCGTCGGGCACGGTCAGCAGCGCCGCCATCACCCGAGGCGGCAGCGGCGTCAGCCGGGCGGGGCGAATTCGCGCCTTGTTCATCACCGCGAGCGCTTCGCGCTGGGTCAGCGCGAGACAGCGGCGGTAGTCCCGGTCGGCGAGTTCCTCCCGCAGCGGGAGCCCCGACAGCGCGTTGATCGGGTTGTTGAGGTTCAGCAGCAGCTTCGCCCACTGCACCGGGCGCAGGTCGGGGTACCGGCGCAAGCCGAGCCGCGCTCGCTCGAACACGTCGAGGAACGGCGCCAGGGCCGGATCGTCCTGTACCGCGAGACCGCCTTCGGTGCCCCGATGGAAATGCCCGCCGGGGTGGTGCACGACGTTGAACATCACCATTCCGGCCAGCACCACGCAGTGCGGCAGGATCTCCCGGATCACCGAGTCGTTGCCGATGCCGTTCTGCAGGCTGAGCACCACGGTGCCGGGCCGGATCTTGCCCGCCAGCTCGCGCACCGCCTCCGCCGTCGCCGCCGATTTCACCGTGACCAGCACCAGGTCCGCCGAGCCGACGTCGTCGGGTTCGGTCGCGCGATGGAATCGGTCCGGCGGCAGCGCCTCGTCACCGCCGTCGAGGTCGGTGAGCCGGAGCCCGGACGCGCCGAGCTCGTCCAGCACCCGCTTGCGGCCGACCAGGGTGACCTCCGCGCCCGCCACGCCGAGCTTGCCGCCGACGAAATTGCCGATGCTGCCCGCGCCCACCACCAGCACACGACTGTTCATGCCGGGAGGGCCTGTGCCTTCCTCATCCGGCCTCCGGATATCCGGCTTCCTCGTAGGCGGCCAGCGCGGCGTTCGACCGCTCGCGCACCGCCGCCACCAGCTCCGGCGGGCCGAGGACGGTGACGCCTGCGCCGAAACCGAGCAGCAGGCGGGCCATCCAGTCCAGCGTGGCGAACCGCATGGTCGCCTCCAGGCTGCCGTCGGGATGCACCGCCAGCCGGTGCATCGGGTACTGATCCAGAACCCACGCGTAGTCGGCGTGAATCCGCAAACGCGCCAGAGGAACCGCCGGATCGTCCTGGAACAGGTCCAGGCCCGCCGTCGCGTCGGTGGCGTGCACGGGCGGCCGGGCCGGCTCCGCCAGTTCGGTCGCGGCCTCGATCCGGTCGAAGCGGAACAGCCGCACTCCCTCGGCCTGTCGGCACCAGGCCTGCAGATAGCTGTTGTCGTCCACGAGGACGATGCGGATCGGATCGACGATGCGTTCGGACACCACGTCACGACTGGCGGAGTAGTACACCAGCCGCAGCGCCCGGCCCAGCGCCAGCGCCGACCGCACGGCGGCCACCGCGGGCGCTTCCTGCGGCGGGGTGCGCGACCTCCCGTTCCCGGCGGATTCCGCGCCGCCCGCGATCGCCGCTTCGATCTTCGCGATGGCCGCGTGGGCCGCGGTCGGGTCGACCATGCCGGGCATGTCGACGATCGAGCGCAACGCCACCAGCAGGGCGGTCGCCTCGGTGGAGGTCAGTCGCAGCGGACGATCGATGCCCGCGGAGAAGGTGACCTCGATGCTCTCCTCGGAAAACGACAAGTCGATCAGGTCACCCGGGCCGTACCCGGGCAGTCCGCACATCCACAGCTGATTGAGATCGCTCATCAACTGCTTGGTGGTCACGCCCAGATCGGCGGCGGCCTCGGCGGCGCTGATGCCCGGGTGGGCGATGAAGTACGGGATCATGTTCAGCAACCGGGACAGCCGGACCGACAGCCGTGAACTCATGCCCGCACCTCCGTGCGGTCGAAGACCGAACGCAGCCGCGCGATGACATCGGCACGCAGCGACTCGGGGGCGAGCACCACGGCGTCCGGGCCCAGCCCGGTGATCAGCCGGGCCACCCAATCCCGGGATCGCACCGGAAGCTCGACCACGGTGCCCGCACGGCCGCCGACGACGCGCTCCCCGGTCACCTGGCCGAGCCTGCGGATCTCCCGTCCGCGCCCTTCGGCCACCCACACCGTGGCCGTGCCGCTGACCGGCGCGGTGCTGGTGACCTGGTCGACGATGGCGCGCAGATCGAGATCCTCCGGCTTGTGGACGGCGTTGCGCGGGCCGTACGGAGTGACATCGTCGCCGATGCGCGACAGCCGGAAGCTGCGCACCGCGTCCCGGTCCCGGTCGTGCCCGACGAGGTACCAGCGGCCGTGATGGGTGACGACGCCCCAGGGTTCGACGTCGCGCATCAGATAGGGGGCGTTGATCGCGCCGCGGTGCTCGAACCGCACCGCCTGGCCCGCGTCGATCGCGGCGAGGAGTTTGCCGAGCACGGGTTCCGAGCCGCGAGCGCGGGCCGGAACCGCGGGCACCGATGCCACGGCGGCGTCGGTTTCCACGTGCACGCCCGCCGCGCGCAGCTTGAGCAGCGCGCCTTCCGCGGCGGCGGCCAATTCCGGCGATTCCCACATCTGGACGGCCACCGCGACGGCGGCGGCCTCCTGGTCGGTCAGGTCGATGTCGGGTAGCTCGTAGGCGTCGCGGTTGATCCGGTAACCCTCCACCGTCGAGTACCGGCTCACCGGACCGACCTCCAGCGGGATGCCCAGATCACGCAGTTCGTTCTTGTCCCGCTCGAACATGCGGCTGAAGGCCTCGTCGCTGGCGGAGTCCTCGTAGCCGGCCACGCTCTCCCGGATCCGCTCGGCGGTCAGGAACTGCCGGGTCGACAGCAGCGCGATGACCAGATTCATCAGCCGCTCGACCTTGGATATCGCCACCCGATAGAGGGTAATCTGCGCGGCCAGGCTGTGTTGTTTTGGCCGCGACTTCGTCGCGGCGTGTTCGCGGCCCCTTTATGGCTCGCGTGTGCGCGACCGCCGCTTGCTCCTTCGTCGCGTACGCGGCGACCGC
>NZ_JBSFNF010000035.1:0-52774 GCF_053586955.1 Nocardia sp. NPDC003726
GCCGGGGGCGGCCCCACCCCCCCCCCGCCCCGCGTCCCCCGCGGGCGGGCGCCCCCCCCCGCGCCCCCCCCCCCGCCGCGTTTTTCACCTCAGTAGAAGACCGGACCGGGGACGCCCCCACCGTCCGCGACGGCGTCACCCGACGACGCCTCCCCACCGATGGATCGCCCGCACTCCCGGAGCGGGCGAGGCCGACGTGGCGGAGTCGGCGTTTCCCGAGGACACTGGGGAGATAGCACTCGACAAGCCCCAGGAGTACATGCGATGCCAACCAACGGGCCTTTCGGCATCGACCCGGAAGATTTCGAACGCGCACTGCGCGGGGCGGGAACCGAGCTGCGCGACCTGCTCGGGAAAGCAGGCGTATACCTGGACCGCGTAGATCACGCGAGCATCGGTTCACTGGCGTCGCTGCTCGGACAGTTCGTCCAACCGCAGCGGACGCGTCCACCGGAGCCCGAGGGCGACATCACCGGTGAGACCGGCAGCGGGGTATGGGTGATCTACCGCATCGACGACAGCGGCGAGGCCAGGGTGGACCAGGTCTTCCCGAGCGAGCTCGAGGCCTTGCGCGCGCATCGCGACAACACCGATGAGCGCCGGCGGGTGCGGTTCCTGCCGTATGGGGTTCCGGCAAGCGTGCTGGATGCGCCCTGACGACGCCGGCTCGCCGTACGAGTGGGTTGCCGCTCCCGCGGCACACGTGCTGAGCGCGCGGAGAGTCGCTGCGTGCGCCCGGCCGGATCGCTGATTCTCGCGTCATCTCGCCTCGGCATCGGTCAGGTCGCCGGGCGCTGCGGCTCGAGTTCTCGCACAGCGCGGCGAGTCAGCCGTTGCCGTAGACGCGATCCGGCGAGATCAACACCACCGCCCGGCGCTCGGCGGCCATCACCCGGTCGTACTCGTCCCAATCCTCGTGCGTGCCACCGGCCGCGGTGAACACTTCACGCAGCAGAAGACGCAACCGTTCGGCGTCGATGCCTGGAGCCGGGTCGTCGGGGCCGACGATCCACACGGGCCCCTCGGCTGCGAGCCATTCCCATCCGACGCGCACCACGATCGTCGCACGCGGCCGGGCACGCAGATTATCCAATTTGCGCGTACCGCCGCGCACCACCAGACCCACCGCATCCGCCCCGCTCTCGGGGTGTGGCAACACGCCCGCGTTGACCAGAGACGACTGGATCGTGTTATCGGCTCGAAGCGTGGAGACGACGCAGAGTCCATGGTCGCCGGCGATCAGCCGGGCGAAGTCCGCGAGATCGGTCATGCCGAGAGTCTAAGTACGCGAGTCGGCGAAGACCGCCCGGAACAGCGAATCACCTGGTCGGCCGCCGATGCCGGTGGATCGACGTCATTCGCAACGCAGCTGCTTGTCCAAGTGCATCGAGGACACCCGGTAGCCATTGCGGCGGTACAAGGCGATCGCCGCCGCGTTGTCGCCCACCACGTTCAAGCCGAGCCTGGTTCGCCCCTCACCGGCTATCAGTTCCTCCGCGGCGGCGAGGATCGCCGATCCGTAGCCGCGGCGGCGGAACGGCTCGTAGACGTTGATGTCGTACAGCCACGCCGACTCGGCCGTGCCGGTGGTATCCCGGGGGTCCGGGCCGATCCACGCGTTGCCGACGACCTCACCGGCCGCGTTCACGGCGACGACCAGATGATGACCTTCGGTGTCGCGCCCGGCCGGAAGGAACTGGGCCGTGCCGTTCCGCGCCCGCCTCCAAGCCTCTTCCTCTGACATGAATTTGCCGAGTTCGCGTGCCCCCGCCGCCTCGCGGTCCCGCCTAGCCTGCGTGTACTCCGCTTCCGTCATCCTCCGCAGAGTCACCTTCGACGATTCCATGCCGACCATCATCGGCCCGCTACCCGCGCACACAAACGTTTTCAGCTCCGCGGTGCCCGTTCGGGGCGAAACCCTCCGTGGGCCTGCCTGTCGTTATCCACGACTATCGGTGATATCGAACCGCACGCCGGTGTGGAGCAGGTCGGTCGCGGAGAGACCGAACGTGTGCCGGAAGGTGTCACTGAAGTGCGATGGTGAGGCGAATCCCGCCTCGGCGGCGCTGCGGGTCACGTCGTGGCCCGATGCCAGACCGTGGACGGCCCGGCGCAGGCGGGCCCACTGCTGATAACGGCGGAATGTGGTGCCGGTACTGCGCTCGAACAAGCGCAGGAAATGCGAGGTGGACAAGCCGAGCCCGGCGGCGACCTCGTGCGCCCGGTATGCGCGCTCGGGCGCGGTCCGGATGGCTCCGGTCAGGCGGGTGATGCGCGGATCGGCGATGACGTCGGCGTGCAGCGCGGTACGGCGGGCGATCAGTTCGGGCGCGCCACCGTCGCGGCATGCCGCGGCGATCTCGGCTTCCCACCGATGTCCGACGCCGAAATGACCGACGGACCCGCGCATGGCGCCGGACACCGCGCGGCAGGCGGGATCGGCGAACAGCAGCAAGACCCTTCCTTCGGGAGCCAGCACCCGGTGCGGAAGACGCGCAGGCGCGTAGACGCTGCGCACGCGCAGACGGCCGAGGCCGGGAGCTTCGAAGGTCAACGGCGCGTCGACCCCGATATTGAGCACGTCGACCGCGGCGGAATGGTGTTCGACTCGGATGTTGTGGCCGAGGTAGCCGGCGTGGTCCGGCCTGATCCACACCAGCGGCGGCGGTTGACCACCGCACGTTTTCGGAAGTCCGGCGGCGAGCACATCTGCGAGGCTAGCGGCACGGCGCGCAGGCGTCGAACCGCATCGGAAAGAGTGATGATCATGCTCCCTGTTCGCGCCCGTGAGGAAATTCGCGCACGCGCCGACCGCGTCTCCGAGACGGCTGGGGCGCTCCGGGTGTCCGCGGCGACGACGCTGCGCGCGCATGCGCAGTCCGGCTTCCCTGCCCGTGAGCTTCGCCTGTACCGCCCGTGGTACCCGGCATCCGGCTCCGCACTGCCCGAACGGATCTTGCTGAGCGTCAACGAATTCCGCCCGCACCGGTTCCGCGACGTGGTCCCGGTCGCCGTGATCTCGGCCCGATTGGAGCAGCAGGTGCTTCGGACCGACGGTGCGCTCGGCATCGTCACCGCCTATCAGCCGTGGGGCCGGATCACGTATTCGCTGTCCCTGTGGAGCGGCGAAGCGGCGCTCGAGGAGTTCACCGGCAGTCCGGAGCATGTAGCGGTGATGAACACCTACCGCTCACGCGGATACCTGCGCCACATCCACTGGTGGGGGCGGCACCACTCGATCGGCGCGTCGATGGCCGAGGCGCGCCGCCGCCTCGACGCGGGGCAGGGACGACGCGCCGGTGCGCCCCGCGACGAGTGGGCCCGCTGGGACCGGCGGCGCTTGTCCGCCGCGTCCGCGCCGGATGATTCGCTGCGATGAAGGTCCTGGTGCTCGGCGGCTACGGTGCGGTCGGGCGGCATGTGGTCACCGAACTTCGCCGCGGCGGGGCCACCGTGATCGCGGCTGGACGCGATCGCGTCCGCGCGGACGCGGTCGTCGACCTCGGCGACCCGATGCTCACGGGCTATAGCGCGGCGCTGTCCGGAGTCGATGTGGTCGTCAACGCCTCCGGCTCCGAGAATCCGGAATTGGCCGCCGTCGCCGGCGCGGACGGCTGCGCGTTCGTCGACATCACCGCGACGCCGGGCTACGTCGATGCGCTCCGTCGGCTGCCCGCGGCGGCGCCCATCCTGGTCGACGTGGGGCTCGCACCCGGCCTGACCAACCTGCTGGCCATCGCGGTTCATCAGGAGGCGCCAGGGCCGATCGACCTGGCCGTGCTGCTCGGCGCGGGTGAGCGCCACGGCGCTGCCGCCACGGAATGGTCCTACCGCCTGCTGGGCGCGCACTTCCACGAGGACGGCGAACGCATCCGCAACTACAGCCGACCCGCACGATTCCTGCTACCGGGACACCGCGGGCGGCGGCTGTTGTTCCGGCTGGACTTCTCCGATCAGCACACTCTGCGCCGGGAACTGAATATCCCGGTCCGCACCTACTTCGGACTGGATTCCCGGCCCGCCACTATTGCACTGGCCGTCTTGACCTGGCTGCCGGGAGTAGCGAAAGCCCCACGCGGACTGCATATTCCGGGGACGGACCAGTGGATCGTGCTCGCTCGCGGTCACAACGGCACCACGCGCTGGGCGCGCGGGCGCAACCAGTCCCGCGCCACCGCCCTCGTCGCCGTCGCGGCGACCGAGCGAGCGCGGGGCGCCGCACCGGGCGTACACGCGCTGCACGATGTCCTCGGTCTCTCCGGCCTCTCGACAGACGAAATCGAGATCGGCCACACGACGGTATGACGCGGACCGAATACGAGACCAGCGGCGGAAAGCACCGACGACGAGCAGCACTCTGCCGCCGCGGTGCTTCCCGGCGACCACGCCATGCGACCGACTCCACGGGGAACACGACGGCTGATCGGGCAGCCTCGCACTCCGGCCGTCGCCGCAACCGACACCCGCCTTGTCCATGCCGCGAAGTGGGGACTTACAGCGCCTCGTAGACTGCCGCGACGAGGTCGTGGGCACGGGTGTCACCGTCGAGCCCGTCGCGGCGCAGGGCGGCGTGTCCTGCCGCCGCCCGGCCGTTTCGGCGCGTCCCGGTAACGACGGAGAACTGCGCCGGTCCCGCCGTTGACGGCAAGTGTGAACCGCATCTGGCCGGGTAGTGCCCTCGATATCGCCGCCGCACCGGTTGCTGGGCCGACGCTGGACCGGTCTCGTCTCCTAGGCAGCGAGCACTTGCGAAGACAGAGCAACCCGAAGGTTGGTGCCGTCATGGCGTCGCAGGAACTGGGAGCGCGTCTCCGATCGAGGGTCGCGGCGTGACCGCGCGCGGCTCGTCGCACTCGGTCGTCCACACCGACCGACCGGAGCGGTACGGCAAGCAATTGGTGTCGCACCTGGGGCGGCGCAACGGCGGCGAGTGGTCGTCGGAATCCTCGGCGGGCTGGATCGACCTGGACATAGGCCGAGCGACGGTCACCGCCCGTCCGGGCGAATTGCATCTGCGGATCGATGCGGCTGCCGAGGATCTGCCGCGGCTCGAGGACGTGCTCGCCAGGCACCTCGTCCGTTTCGGCGAGCGCGACCAGCTCGACGTGACCTGGCGGCGCGATCCCGCCACAACGGCCCCGGACGATCCGGCCGGTGATCGCCCGTCGGACAGCTGACGCCCACCGCGAGGAGACCCCCATGACCGGCCACAACGGCGACGAAGAACCGATCACCGACCTCCGATCCGCGCTCCGCAGGTTGGCGCGGCATCCTGGTCAGCTCCTCGAGACCGACCACCCGGTCGACCCGATCGGTGAGCTCGCCGGGGTCTATCGGCGGATCGGGGCGGGCGGCACGGTGCAGCGGCCGACCCGGCTCGGACCGGCGATGATCTTCGACAACGTCACCGGTTACCCCGACGCCCGCGTCTTGGTCGGCTTGATGGCCAGCCGCAAACGCGTGGGCATCCTGCTCGAATCCCCACCCGACCGGCTGACCCAGCGCATGTCCGAAGCCTATGACAAGGCCGTGGGACCGGTCGAGTTCCATGGCGGCGACGCGCCATGCCAGCAGGTGGTCCATCGCGCCGACGATCCCGGCTTCGATCTGCGCAAGGTGCTGCCCGCCCCGACCAACACCGATCAGGACGCGGGGCCGTACTTCTGTCTCGGCCTGGTACTCGGCAGCGATCCCGAGCTCGGCACCGACGTCACGATCCACCGGTTGTGCGTGCAGAGCCGCGACGAGATGACGATCTTCTTCGCTCCGGGACGCCACATCGACGCCTTCCGGCAACGAGCCGAGCAGGCGGGCCGCCGGTTCGAGATCACGGTCAACATGGGCCTCGACCCCGCCATTCACATAGGCGCCGAATTCGAGGCCCCGACGACACCGCTGGGCTACGACGAACTCGCCGTCGCCGGTGGCCTGCGCGGAAAGCCGGTGGAACTGGTTCGCGGGGTCACGGTGGCCGAAAAGGCCATCGCCGCCGCGGAGGTGGTGATCGAGGGCTATATCGTTCCCGGCGAGCGCCAGGCCGAGGACCAGAACACGCACACCGGGCACGCGATGCCGGAATTCCCCGGCTACGACGGCCCGGCCAACCCGGCGCTGCCGGTGATCAAGGTGACCGCGGTGACCACCCGCGAGCGGCCGATCCTGCAGACGCTCGTCGGGCCCGGCGAGGAACACGTGAGCTTGGCCGGTATCCCCACCGAGGCAAGCATCTTCCACGCCTTGCACGACGCGATGCCCGGCTTCGTCACGGAGGTCTACGCCCACAGCGCGGGCGGGGGGAAGTTCCTGGCGATCCTGAAATGCGCCAAGCAAAGCGCCTTCGACGACGGGCGAGCCCGCCAGGCCGCATTGCTGGCCTTCGGGGTGTACTCCGAGCTGAAGAACGTCGTCCTCGTCGACACGGACGTGGACATCTTCGACACCGACGACGTGCTGTGGGCGATGCAGACCCGCATGCAGGGCAATCGGGACATCATCACCGTGCCCGCGGTGGCCGGACACGTGCTCGATCCCAGTCAGCAGCCCGCCTACGACCCGAGCTTGCCGGCCAAGGGCACCACGTCGAAAACCATCTTCGACGCCACCGCGCCCTATCACCTGCGCGCGGAATTCACCCGCGCCCGCTTCCGCGACGTCGACCCCCGCCCGTACGCACCCGACCTGGATCTGGAGTACCCATGACGCCGACGCCCACCGACCGGATCGTCGTCGGAGTGACCGGCGCGACCGGGATCGTCTACGCCGTGCGCGCGCTCGACGTACTGCGCACGGTGGGGATCGAGACCCACCTCGTCGTCACCAAGGCCGCCGACCTCACGCGCGCGTACGAGACCGACCTCACCCGCCGCGACCTCACCGACCGCGCCGATCACGTGTGGGCGCTCTCGGACGTCGGCGCCCCGCTGTCGTCGGGATCGTTCCACACCCGCGGCATGCTGATCGCCCCGGCCTCCATGCGCAGCGTCGGCGAAATCGCCTCCGGCGTCACCTCTTCACTGCTCACCAGGGCCGCCGACGTCACGCTCAAGGAGCGCCGCCCCCTCGTGCTGCTGGCCAGGGAAGCACCGCTCACCCTGATCCACCTGCGCAATATGGTGACGATCACCGAAGCGGGCGGCACGATCATGCCGCCGGTCCCCGCGTACTACTTCCGCCCACGGGGCCTCGAAGACGTCATCGACCACACCGTCGGCCGCGCCTTGGACCAGTTCGGCATCCACACGGACATCTTTCCCCGCTGGGACGACGAGCTGCGGCGCTCGGTGACACGCCCTGGTGAAGACCCGGTTCTCTGATTCGAAAGGAACATTCATGCGACGCAGGACCATGCTCGCCGCGCTGGCCGCAGCGACCGCGACCCCGCTGCTCGCCTCCGCGTGCGACTCGCAGGAGGACAAGGGGTCCGAATCCGGCACCTCGGACACGCTGCGCTTCGATCCCGAGAAGTTCACCACGGAGACCGCGACGGTCACCACTGCCGACGGCGAGCGGAAGATCACCTACCGCCAGTACAAGGGCATCGTCTATGTGGCGAAACCGGTGGACGAGCAATACCAGAGCCTGAACGTCAAGGTTCCGGTCGAGATCGATGGCGCCGCGGTGGACGCGAGTAAGGCGCCGATCCTGCTCAGCAACAACATCGCCGGATACCTGTCGGGCTCGGTGACCGGTACCGGCGGCATGCCCGGCGGCCTTCCGCCCGGGGCGACCCCGCCCAGCGGCACGGCGCCCGGCGGACCGGGCGGGTTCGACGACGGCGGGAACCGAACCAGCAATCCCGACCTCGCGCTGGCAGCTGGTTACGTTGTCGTCGAGGCGGGAGCCCGCGGCCGCGACCTGGTCGCCGCCGACGGCGTCTACTACGGGGTCGCGCCCGCGGCCATCGTGGATCTGAAAGCGGCGGTGCGGTACCTGCGCCACAACAGCGGGCGGGTGCCGGGCAACACCGACTGGATCGTCTCCACCGGTGTCAGCGCGGGCGGAGCGATGTCGGCGCTGCTGGGCGCGTCCGGGGACAGCGACCGCTACGACTCCTACCTCACCGATATCGGTGCGGCCGACGCCTCAGATGCCATCTTCGCCAGCGCCGACTACTGCCCCATCGCCGACCTCGAACACGCCGACATGGCTTACGAATGGAATTGGGGCGGCAATCCGCTGCAGTCCGGTGAACAGGTCGATCGAACGGTGTCGCGCGAACTGGCCGGAGCGTTCCCGGCCTACCAGGCATCGCTGAACCTGCGGGGACGCGACGGGTCGGCGCTCACCGCCGACAACTACGGCGAGCACCTGCTGCGCACCTACCTGCAACCTTCGGCCACCGAGTACCTGAAAGCCCTGCCGGACAGCGACCGCGACTCCTACCTGGCCGCCAACCCGTGGCTGCGCTTCGACAACGGCACCGCGACCTTCACCTGGGCCGACTACCTGACGCATGTCGGCGCGCGCAAGAAGAACGTGCCCGCCTTCGACGCGTTCGACCTGTCCTCCGGGGAGAACAACGAATTCGGCAACGGCACCACCAAGGCACGCCACTTCACCCTCTACAGCCTGCGCCACGCCACCGGCGAGGCGAACGCGCAACTCGACAGCGACCTGCCGGGCAAGCTCGAGTTGATGAACCCGATGTACTTCCTCGACAACCAGACCCCGGGCCGGGCCGAGCACTGGTGGATCCGCGTCGGAACCAAGGATTCCGACACCTCCCTGACCGTCGTCGGCAATCTCGCCGCGAAGCTGGAGAACCTCGGCGCGAATGTCGACGCCGCCATGTATTGGGATGCCGGGCACGGCAGCAACGAAGACGCCGCGGATTTCATCACCTGGATCCGCGGCATCACCGGATACGGCCGTTGACTCGGCCGGGCGGCGCAGCCGGCCCGGAACCTACGGCGGAGTTCCTTTCGGGGCGGGAATGGTGAGCAGACCGAGGAACGCTCGCGCTTCCTCCGCGGTGGGCGCGGGCAGGCTGCCGCGACCGTGAATGAAGCCGATGCCCAGATACACCATCGCACCGGCGCGCAAACGCGCTTCGTCGGGAGCGAAGCCCAACTCCAGCATCGCCTTTCGCACCGTCTCGAAGACCTGCCGATCCAGGGCGCGCACCGTCGCGGCCACCTTCTCGTCGCTTCGCGCCCACTCGCGCACGGTGGCCTCGGTGGCCCAGGTGCCCTGGTCGATGAGATTGGCGGCCATATTGGCGATGCGCTGCTCGACCGGAACGGAGTCGATCGCCCCGAGTGCCCGGATGATCTCGGTTTGCCGCGCGCACCACCGATCGGCCATCGCCTCCATGAGTTGTTCGATGTCGTCGAAATGCCAGTAGAAGCTGCCTTTGGTGACGCCGAGTTCGTGGCACAGCCGCGGAATCCTGATGGCGGAGACGCCTTCACGAGCGAGCAGTGCCAGCGCACCGTCGACCCACGCCTCGTAGGAGAGCCGGGGTGCGCGGCCACGGTGCTGTGCCGCCGCCTTGCGGGAACGCCGCGGCGACGACTCGGTGACGTCCACGCCGGAGGGCCCGCAGGCATCGGCTGCCTGCGGCCGGTCCGCCGTCATCGGCGCTGCCCCGCATCGGTGGAAATCACCTCTCGATCGTAGGTGACCACCCCGCGAGGTTCAGGCGCGGCGACCGTCCGCCGTCCCGGGCTGGCGGCTGCCCCGTCTTCCGCGACGTATCTCCATTCGAAATGGTACCGATAACTATACCCAATGGTATGGTCACCGGCGTGGGTGCGCGCCGAAGCCGCCCCGAGAAGGGTTCGAAGATGAGACAGCGGATCTGCCGCGAGTTCCGCATGGTGTCGGCGCGGGCTTCGCCGGTTCGACCCTGGCCTGCGGCCATGCCGTCGGACCGATCCGCGGGAAATGCAGGCCGTCGGCGCCGCTCCGCATGCGTAGCTGATCGAACCGCCCCGTCTCACGCACTCCTCGGTCGACCAGCCCGAGGGCGTCGGGCAGATCATCACCGATTGGTCGACGCGAACTGGTGGGCTGAGCGGCCCCGCGACCGCATCGAAGAGTAGGAGCACCCATGTCAGTGGAAATTCCGCCTGCGGGCGCGGAGGCCGGCGACCAGCCACCGGTGAAGTGCCCCACCGCGTTCAGGTACTGGGAAGCGCGCCGCACGCCGAGGGTGCGACGGTTCGAGCGTCTCTTCGCGAAAGTCACCGGGACACAGTTGTTTCCGACCGACGCGCAGGCCGTCGCTTTGTGCGAGGACCTGTTCACCGGCGATCCGGTCGCGGAACGGTTCGTCGCGGAGGTGATGCACGGTGAGATCGGCCCGCAGGCCGGGCGCCGGATGTTGGAAACCGCGCTCGCCGCGGGCATCGACGCCGTGCCGGACGCCCCGGAGTCGATGCGCGCCCTGTTCGAGGAATTCGAGACGGTGCCCGAATGGGTCGTGCCCGAGCTGGTCGAGCAAGGCGCGGCGATCTGGCGGCGGTGGGGAACGATGCTGTTCAGCTTCGCCGGCGCGGAAACACTCGAGATGTACACCGAGGCGGCGGTGGCGACACCGTTGTCGCTGGCCGGTGGGTACGCCGGGGACAGCGCGCTGCGTCGTTTCCTGGAGACCACCCGCTTCTGGATGGACGTCTCCGCGCCCGGTGCGCTGCTGACGCCGGGATCGGCCGGGCGGGCCACGGCGTTGAAGGTCCGCGTCATGCACGTCTCGGTCCGCGCGAAGGTCGCCGGGCATCCGGAATGGGACATGGACCGGTGGGGCCTGCCGATCAGCCAGACCTACCAGATGCTGACCCTGCTCGCCGGCAGCGTCACACCCGGGCTGGGCCTGTGGGCGCTCGGGTACCAGACGACCGCGTCGGAAATCCGGGCGCTGCTGCATTTCCAGAAGTACATGGGATACCTGCTCGGCGTGCGGCTGCGCTGGTATCCGGAAACCGTCCTCGACTCGTTGCGTGTGCTGGCCATGACCATCGCCTCGCGGTCCTACGACGCCGGTCACCACGGCGCGGAACTGATCGAGTCCTATCCGATGGCGTTCGCGCCGCGCGACGGCCATCGCGGTCTCACGAGGCTGCGCGAAGCGTACAACTTCCGCATCAACTCCGTGTACTCCGCGATGTACATGGCGCCCTTCACCCGGCGCCGCTACAACTTGCCCCCGGCCTTTCCCTGGATAGTCATTCCCCTCCTGCGCTTTCCGCTGATCACGGCGATGGAGATCCTGCGTAGAACGCTCCCGCCCTTCGCGCGGGCGCACGAGAAGCTCATGCTCTGGCATCGCGAGAATTGGTACCGCGCTCAGATGCACGGGCGGAATGCGGCTTTCGACGCCAGCGGGGCGCTGCGCCGATGACATCCGCGTCGCGGCGGCCCTCTCACAGAACCGGTACTTCGATGCGCACCGGCTACGCCTTGCACGAGCTGGTCGCCCTGGCCTGAACCGGGCACAACCAGCTCGGTCCAACACCTTGCCAGATTGTTGCCATAATTATCGACAAAACGGTTGTCACATCGATCGGCAGGACGGTGTCAGTGTCGGAGACTCAGGGGCTCGAACGGGGAACCCAGGGAAAAGCCATCGCGATGGACCAGCTGCGCAGGGCCATCCGGCAGGGTGAGGTGGCGCCGGGGCAGCGGCTGGTGGAAGCGGAGCTGGTCGAGCAGTTCGGCGTCACCCGCGGCAGTGTGCGCGCCGCCATCGATGAACTGGTCGCCGAAGGACTGGTCGAGCGGATCCACAATCGGGGCGCCCGGGTGCGCAAGGTGTCGCGTGGGGCGGCGATCGAGATACTGGAGTGTCGCAAGGTGCTCGAGGGGTTGATCGCGGCAAAGGCCGCCCAGCACGCCACCGCCGCCGACCGGGATCGGCTGCGCGAGTACGGCGAGCAGCTCACCGCGGCGGTGCGCGACGGGGAGCCGATGAAGTATTCGAGCCTCAATCACGAGCTGCACGCCGCCCTGCGCGACATCGCCGGGCAAGCGACCGCGGCCGATCTGATCGATCGGCTCAACGCCCAGATCGTGCGCCATCAATTCCAGCTCTCGCTGCGGCCCGGTCGCCCGCAGGTCTCGCTCCGAGAACACCTGGCCGTGGTGGAGGCGGTGGTCCGAGGTGATTCGGCCGGCGCGGAACAGGCGATGCGGAACCATCTGGACAGCGTCATCGCCGCTCTGGACGAGTCGGCTGAGCAGGCGCCGTAGCAGCCGCACCTATGCGTCAACAGAATTGTTGACAATTTTGCGAGCATCCACTTACCCTCGGTCACGGGCGCGCCGCCGCGCCCGTGACCCGTTCGGTGAGAACACGTGAGGTGAGGCGATGCCCGAGAACACATCCGAGTCGCTACTGGTGGTCAGCGCCCATGCCGGCGACTTCGTCTGGCGCGCCGGTGGCGCGATCGCGCTGGCCGCTTCGCGCGGCGAGCGCGCCACCGTGGTGTGCTTGAGCTACGGCGAGCGCGGCGAATCGGCCAAGGCGTGGCGCGAAGGCAAGCAGCTCGACGAGATCAAGGCGCTACGCCGCAGCGAAGCCGAGGCGGCAGCGGATGTGCTCGGAGCCGACATCCGTTTCCTCGACGCGGGCGACTACCCCCTGATCGAGTCGCGCCAGCTGACCGACCAGCTGGTGCACATCTACCGCGAGACCCGGCCGACGGTGGTTCTGACGCACACCTTGGTCGACCCCTACAACGGCGACCATCCGGCCGCGGCGCGCATGGCCTTGAACGCCAGAATCCTCGCGCAGGCGGTGGGATACGACGCGCCGGGCCAGCCGCTAGGTGCGCCGCCGGTGTTCAGCTTCGAGCCGCACCAGTCGGAGATGTCGGAATTCCGCCCCGACGTCCTGCTCGACATCACCGAGGTGTTCGAGCTCAAGCGCAAGGCCATGCGCTGCCTGGGCGCCCAGCAGCACATGTGGACCTACTACGAGGACCTCGCCGATCGCCGCGGCGTACAGCTCAAGCGCAATGCCGGGCCGAATCTCGGCCTGCCGCACGAGACCAAGGCCGAGGCGTTCGTACGCCACTACCCCCACGTGACCGACCGGTTGTCATGACCTCGCCGGTGCGGGTCGCCGTCCTGGGATTCGGGGAAGCCGGAGCCGAATTCGCTCGCGACCTGGTCGTCGCGGGCGCCGACGTGCGGGGATTCGACCCGGAAGTCCACGCCCCGCACGGTGTGGCGCAGCGGGCCGACGAAGCCGACGCGGTACGCGACGCCGAGCTGGTGTTCAGCCTGACCACCGCCGAACAGGCGGAGGCCGCGCTGCGCGCCGGCCTGCCCGCGCTGGCGGCGGGCACGCTGTGGGCGGAGGCCAACACCTGCGCACCGGCGCTGAAGGCGCGGCTCGCCGAACAGGCCGCCCGCGTCGACGCCGAGCTGGTCGACGTGGCGATCATGGCTCCGGTGCCCGGCACCGGCCTGCACACGCCGATGTCGGTTTCCGGGCCGGGAGCGCCACGTTTCGCCGAGCTGATGAGGGGCTTCGGCGTCACGGTGACGGTGGTGGCCGGCCCGGTCGGCGCCGCGAGTTCCCGCAAACTGCTGCGCAGCGTCGTATACAAAGGCCTCGCCGCGGCGGTGGTCGAGGGCCTGGCGGGAGCCGAGGCCGCGGGCTGCGCCGACTGGTTCCGCGCGCACATCGCCGCCGAATTGCGCGGCTTCGACGAGCAAACCCTGGACCGGCTGATCGACGGCACCTATCTGCACGCCGCCCGTCGCGCCGAGGAGATGGCGGCGGCCGCCGCCCAGCTCACCGACCTCGGTGTCACCCCGCACAGCGCCACCGCGACCCGCGACGCGCTGCGCGCGATCGCGAACGGGCCCGGCCCGGACAGTACTCGACCTTCAGGAGAGAAAAGATGAAATCGATTGTGGTCACCGGCCACCCCCGCGCGGCGCTCGAGGACGCGACTCGACTCGGCGAGTACGGTGTCGCGACCGTGCACGAGGCGGCAGGCCGGGTCGGCTACCTCGGCCCGCGGTTGCGGCCCGCCTGGCCGGGCGCCCGCATCGGCGGCACCGCCGTCACGGTCCTGTGCTGGCCGGGCGACAACCTGATGATCCACGTCGCCGTCGAGCAGTGCCGTCCGGGCGACGTGCTGGTCGTGGCGACGAACTCGCCCTCGACCGACGGACTGTTCGGCGAGCTGTTCGCCACCGCCTTGCAGCGGCGGGGCGTGCGCGGCGTCGTGCTCGGCTGCGGGGTGCGCGACGTCGCCGAGCTGCGCGAGATGAACTTTCCCGCCTGGTCGGCGGCGGTCAGCGCGCAGGGGTCGGTGAAGGCGACCGCCGGTGCGATCAACGTGCCGGTCGTCGTCGAAGGACAGGTGATCCATCCCGGGGATGTGATCGTCGCCGACGACGACGGCGTGACCTGTGTGCCGCGCGCGGATGTGCCCGATGTGCTGGCGGCCGCGGCCGCACGGCTGGCCAAGGAGGAAGCCTCCCGGGCGGCCTTCCAGGCGGGTGAGCTCGGCCTCGACCGCTACGGTCTGCGGGATCGCCTGGGCGATTTCGGCATTACCTACCTCTCCTACGAGGACTACCTGGCCGCGGGAGAACGGGCGTGACGGCGCCGGACGCGGGCGTTCCATGCGTGTGGATGCGGGGCGGCACATCCAAGGGCGCGTACTTCCGCGCCGACGATCTGCCCGCCGATCCCGCCGCCCGCGACGATCTGCTGCTCCGGATCATGGGCACGCCCGATCCACGGCAGATCGACGGCATCGGCGGCGCGACCTCACTGACCAGCAAAGTGGCCGTCGTGTCGCCGTCGGCCCGGCCCGACGTCGACGTCGACTACCTGTTCCTCCAGCTGGGCGTCGCCGAGGCGACCGTGTCCGACCGGCAGAATTGCGGCAACATCCTGGCCGGCGTCGGACAGTTCGCGGTCGAGTCCGGGATGGTGCGCGCGGTCGGTGACCAGTGCACGGTGCGCATCCACCTGGTCAACTCCGGCGCCACCGCCACCGCGACATTCCCGGTGCGCGACGGTCGCCCGATATACGCCGGTGACACCCGCATCGACGGCGTGCCCGGTACGGCTGCCGCAGTGTTGCTGGCTTTCCAGGACACCACGGGATCGGCCACGTCAGGGTTGTTTCCGACCGGTAGCCCGGCCGACACCGTCGACGGCGTGCAGGTAACCTGTGTCGACAACGGCATGCCGGTGATCGTCGCCGAAGCCGAGAGTTTCGGCATCACCGGATACGAGTCGCAGGCCGAACTAGCCGATGACGACGCACTGCTGACCCGGATCGACCGCGTGCGCCGCCAGGCGGCGACGTTGATGGGCTTGGGCGATGTCGCGCGATCGTCGGTACCGAAGACGGTGCTGGTCGCTCCCGCCCGCGACGGCGGACAGGTGAGCGCGCGCTCGTTCATCCCGGTCCAGCCACACACCTCGATCGGCGTGTTCGCGGCGATCAGCGCGGTCACCGCGATGAGAACGCCGGGAGCGGTCGGTTACGACCTCACCGCGGACTGGCCCGCCGGTCCGCAACGGGTGGATGTCGAACATCCGTCCGGGCGGCTTCGAGTCGATGTCGACGTCGACACCAGCGTCTTCCCGCCGCTGGTGCGTCGCTCCGGGGTGGTCCGCACCGCTCGCAAATTGTTCGCCGGTTCGGTTTTCCCCCGCACCTGAGGCGCCTGTTCGTCAAGGAGGACATCACCATGGCACCTGGCCACGACATCGCGCATCTGGCGCACGTGCAGCTGTTCACCCCGAAGCTCGACGAGAGCATCGCGTTCTTCGTCGACTTCCTCGGCCTGCGCGTCGTCGGCTCCGACGGCGACGACGTCTACCTGCATGCCTGGGACGACTATCAGCACCATACGGTCACGCTCAGCGCGCGCAAACGTTCCGGCATCGGGCGCACCTATCTGCGGGCGTCCAGCCCCGAGGCGCTGACGCGGCGGGTCGCGGCGCTGGAAGCGGCTGGCCGTGGCATCGGCTGGACCGACGGCGAACCCGGCTTCGGGCCCACCTATGTGTTCACCGATCCGGACGGGCACGAATTCGGCCTCTACTACGAGGCCGAGTGGCACCTGGCCGAGGAGGAGACCCGGCCCGCCCTGAAGAACCAGGCCCGCGCCTATCCAGGTGGCGGAGTTCCGGCGCGACGACTCGATCACGTCAACTTCCTCGGGCGCAGCCCGGCCGACAATCGCGACTTCCTGGTCGACACGCTCGGCGGCATGGTCACCGAGCAGATCGTGCTGGACGACGGCACCGTCGCGGGCAGCTGGACGACTTTCACCAACAAGAGTTACGACCTGGTCTACACCCGCGACCATCTGGGATTCTCGGGGCGGCTGCACCACATCGCGTTCGCGGCCGACAGCCGCGCCGACATCCTGCGGGCCTGTGACGTGGCCCTGGACCAGGGCGTGTTCATCGAGACCGGCCCGCACAAGCACGCCATCCAGCAGACGTTCTTCCTCTACGTCTACGAACCCGGCGGCAATCGCGTCGAGTTGTGCAACGCCGGCGCCCGGCTGATTCTCGCGCCGGACTGGAAGCGCGTCGACTGGACCGAGGCCGAGCGCCGCAAGGGGCAGGCGTGGGGCTTGAAGACCATCGAATCGTTCCACACGCACGGCACCCCGACGGCCGAGGAACTGGCCGCGGACCACTGACTGGAATAATTGTTAACAATTTCTTCAGCAATATTGTGCGCGACATCTCCAACGTTGTAGCGTGCGTCACATGAAGTACCCCATGGATGAAAGGGACGATGTTGTCCTCGACTGAACCGAACGGCCGCGCGGCTTCCGCCGGCGGCCGACTGTCGATCCGCGTGACGACGCTCTGCTGGTTTCTCGTCCTGCTGGACGGCCTGGATCTGTTCGTCTACGGCGCCACGCTGCCCGGTGTCCTCAAGGACGAAAGCTTCGGCCTCACACCCGCCATCGCGGGCGACATCGGCAGCCTCAACACCTTCGGCATGCTGCTGGGCGCCCTGGGTTCGGGCCTGATCACCGACCGCGTCGGCCGCCGCAAGATCATCGCCGCCGGCGTGCTGATCTTCACCGTCGCCGCGGCCGTCTGCGGCGCGGCGCCCAACGTCGAGATCTTCGGCGCGGCCCGCTTCTTCGCCGGCATCGGCCTCGGCGGCCTGCTGCCGACCGCCATCGCGCTGGTCATGGAATACGCTCCCGCGCATCGCAAGAACCTCAGCGTCACCGTGCTGATGACGGCCCATCAGGCAGGCGGCGCGATCGCGGGCGCCGTGGCGATGACGATCGTGGAATCCCTCGGCTGGCGCTCGGTCTACTGGTTCGGCGCGGCGCCGGTGGTAATCGCACTGCCCGCCATCCTGTTCCTGTTGCCGGAATCGCTGACCTACCTGCTGGCCTCGGGCAAACAGCAGAAGGCCGAGGCGATCGCGAACAGGTTCGGCGTCTCGTTGGCGGCGTTCGCACCGGAAGCAGGCTCACAGCAGCGGCGCGCGAAAGTCACCGCGCTGTTCACCCCGGCGCTGCGGGGAACGACGGCTTTGTTCTGGATCGCGTCGTTCGGCGGCCTGCTGCTGGTGTACGGCGTGAACACCTGGCTGCCGACCATGATGCGCGGCCACGGCTACAACCTCGGGTCGGCCATCAGCTTCCTGCTCGTGATCAATATCGGCGGCATCGTCGGCATGCTGGTCGCCGGACGCCTGGCCGATCTGTTCGGGCCGCGCCGGGTCACCGTCATCTGGTTCGCGATCACCTGTGTCGGCATCGGACTGCTCGCGGTCCACATGCCGCTGGTCGTCACCTACGTCAACGTATTCCTCACGGGCGGTTTCCTGTTCAGCGCGCAGACCCTGATCTACGCCAGCGTGGGCACCTACTACCCGCCCAGCATCCGGGCGACCGCGCTCGGCTGGGTCGCGGGCATCGGCCGCACCGGAGCCGTCTTCGGCCCATGGCTGGGTGGCATCCTGGTCTCCCACCAGGTGTCGGATTGGGGTTTCGCGGTGTTCGCGCTCGCCGCTCTCATCGCGGCGGTGATGGTCGGTCTGGTGCGCGCGCGTCCGCTTACCGAGCCGGCACCCGATCGTGTCGCTCCAGCCGCGCCCCGAACCGTGGACCTGGCGTCCTGATCCTCCCGTGGCCGGCGACGTGCCGATGAAGCGCCAGGTCCGCTCCGCCGCGGGCCTGGCGCCCCCATCGCCTGCCGGAGTTTCTCCACGCGCCGCCCGGCGTCACCTTCGATCGAGTCTGCTCATCCGCGGGTGCGCCGACAGCTGCAATTGCCCGGTCCAGCTGTCGGTTTCATGGGCGATCACCTCGTTGACCCGGTAGGAGAAGTCCCGCAGCAGGCCCATCCTGCGGTCGATCTCTCCGTTCGAGTTCGCGGGCGCGCGCGAGACGGAAGCCCACTCGAGCTGGAAGTCGCACAGCATCGCGTTGATCGACTGGGCGCTGCGGAGGTCGCGCATCCACGCGGTGGACACGCCGAAGAGCCGGTCGCATGCCAGGCTTCCTGCGGCGCAGGCGAGCAGGATGTATCCCCAGCTCGGGTTGATGGCGTCGACGCCCGCGGTGGTCAGCAGCGGCACCAGGATTCCGAGTAGGCCGAGCACGATCAGCGCCGCGGTGAGGGCTAGGCTGGCCCGCCGCTTCGTCAGACCGTCCCGCGAATACCACTCGCGTGCGTCCATGGCATACGCCTCGACGCGTTGGAACAGCCGGGCAAGGGTCTCATCGGAACTCGACCAATCGGCGGAGCGGAGGTCCAGCGAACGCGGCACTCCGAGGTCCTGCGAGCGATCCCCGCCGAGGGGCGATCGGTGCTCTGTCACGGCCCGTACTGTATCTCCCCTGGCGCTCCCGAATCACCTTTCGCCCGTTTGCCGGTCGGGCCGAACGGTGCCGCGGACCTCGACGATGACGCGGGCGTAGTTCTTATTGATGCTGTTCGATTCAGCTTGCACTACAACACATTTCGAGAAAGCGCCCAGTCGCGGACCGGGTCCGGTCGCGCCGTGCCCAAGGGTGCGGACGCGGTGGATTGCACGAAAGTTGCGACTTAGTAACGGATTCGGGCAGCTCGCGTCCCACGGCAAGGCGTCGGTCACAACCAGCGCCGGGACCGAAGAGACTTCCGACGGCACCGATGGAATTGTGCGACCGGCCCTCCCCTCCGATGAGTCGGTCACTCCCGTCCGACCGCGGGTACGTCGTCGCGACCTCGTCGGTAACCGCTTACTCAGAGGATTCAGAATCCCGTTGATCGCAATCATTTTCCGGCCATTGCGCAGCTCCTAGTGTTCGGAGAACCCTGCTGAGCACCGTGCCCGAGGACGACCGCAGCCGGGGATCGCCATGTCCGCCTCGGTTCCGCAGCGAACCGATCCTCGATTTCGGAGCGACGTGCAGCCAACTCCCTGGTCAGCGAAGGACTCTCGGCTCGAGCGAGTACCGGACGCGACGCCGGGACGGCTCGGCGCATCGCGCGCATCCCGGCCCGCGCTGCACGGCCACCGGGGCTATCTCGGCGCCGCGGCAGGCAGCCTCGTCACGCTGATCCTGCTGTTCCAGCCGTGGCTCATGGCGGCGGGCGCCGACGGCAGAGCCAGTGCGAATGCCTTCGGCCGGATCACCGCGACCACCTCGTATCTCAACGTCTGGTCGGCGACGCAACCGCCCACCGCGCGGATCAGCGGCGCCCTGGCGCTGCTGTCCGCGGGCGCGATCGTCATGACCGTCTGCGTGGTGGCGGTGAATCTCCGGCTGCGCACCGAGATCCTGGCGCGCGCGGCGACGGCGTGCGCGGTGACGACCGCGGCGCTGGTCGCGCTCACCGTGCTCTACGTCAACAGCAAGGCTCCCGAGCTGCGCGCCATGCTCGCGCGCTCCTCGGACTTCGGCGGGCAGGTCGGCATGGTGACCAGCTGGGCGTTCGGCAACGGCAGCCTGATCGCGCCGGGGGTGCGGCAGGTCTCCTACAACACCGCGGGACTCACCCACTGGCCCCTGCTCGCTGGGGTCACCTCGCTGGGCTCGGCCGTCGTCGCCGTCGCCCAATGGGCATACAACCGTCCGGCCACCTCACTGCGGCTGCCGCGACTCGCCGGTGCGCGTTCCGGCGAACCGGCCGGGCGCGTCGAGTGAGCGGGCCGGCACGCCACCCCGCGCTCCGCTGACTCCCCGCCGATCCGGGGTAGGACCAGCGCCGCACCCCCTGCGGCGGCACACCGTGACCGGCCGCGGTCGCCGGGCGATCCGCGCTGAACTACCGGACACCGAGGGACTCTCCGGTGCGGAAAGTAACCGGCGCAGCGGACTTTCGGCCCTACGGCCACGCCGCGCGCCGCGGGCACAGTCGTGCCAGGTGAGTCGGTGGGGCGAGAGCAGTGGAGGATGGGATGTCGCTGGTGTCGGAGGCGTGGTCGTCGACGTCGTTCCCGGAAGTCGCCGTGTTCGCCGCGGGCCGGGTGCCCGCACTCGAGCGGGAGCGCTTCGCCGGCACCGTGTGCCGTCTGCTGTCGCGCTTCCCTGCCGCGGGCAGCGCCCGCCTGCGGATCACGGGGCCCGATCACGACGACGGCCCGATGGTCGTCCAGGTGAATCTGTCCGTCGGCGGCACGCCGGCACGCATCCAGACGCTGGCGCGACGCCGTGGTGACGCGTTGCCGACGCTGGTGCGGTTGGAACGGCAGATCAAGGCGTTGCAGAAGACGTGGGAGCCGCGTCCGTGGCCGGATCCGGGTCGTCGGCCGCTGGACGCCCCCGGTCCGGGCGAACTGGTCCGCCGCAAGGTCGTCGCGCTGATGACCTGCGGGTTGCCCGCGGCGGCGGCGATCATGGACGCGATGGATTACGACGCGCATCTGTTCACCGATGCCGAGACCGGAGAGGACGCCGTCGTCCACCGCGCAGGGCCGTTCGGGCTGCGGATGGCGCGCCAGCACAGCGTTCATACCCCGCCCTGGATCGCGGGCACTCCCGGACTGGTCACCATCAATCCCCGCCCGGCCCCGGAGCTGACCGAAACCCGAGCCGTGGCACGGGTATGCGAATACGGCTTGCCGTCGCTGTTCTACACCGACTCGGCGTCGGGACGCGGCCGTCTGATGTATCGCCGCTACGACGGCGGCCTGACGCTCGTCGCACCCGCCGACCGCATCGACACCGTCACCGCCTGAACAACCGCACTCCCCCGGCGCTGTCCGTCCGGCACCGGTCGTCGCCGGTCACGCCCGGACCGAGCCGTTATCGATCACCTCTCCTTCCGAACCATGCGCAAAAGAAAGGCGGACACGACGTTGGCGCGTGATCTGACACAGCTGGAGATTCTCACCGAACTGGAACAATTCGCGGGCGCCGCGTTGGACCGCCACCTGTCCATGGTCAAGGAGTGGCATCCCCACGACTACGTGCCGTGGGACGCGGGACACAACTTCGCGATGCTGGGCGGAATCGATTGGGACCCGAGCCAATCGCGACTGTCGGACGTGGCGAAGGCGGCTTTGATCACGAATCTGCTCACCGAGGACAATCTTCCCTCCTATCACCGCGAGATCAGCGCGAACTTCTCCCGAGACGGCGCGTGGGGCTCGTGGGTGGGACGATGGACCGCCGAGGAGGCCCGCCACAGCATCGTCCTGCGCGACTACCTCGTCGTCACCCGGGCTGTCGACCCGGTCGCCTTGGAGAACGACCGTATGGCGCACATGTCCCACGGTTTCGCCGCGCCGATGGAGCGCACGGACACCTCCGGTGACGGCGGATTCCTGTTCTCGGTGGCTTACGTGTCCTTTCAAGAGTTGGCGACCCGCATCAGCCATCGCAACACGGCGGCCGTCTGCGACGATCCGGTCGCCGACCGCATGCTGCAACGCATCGCCGCCGACGAGAACCTGCACATGATCTTCTACCGCGGCATGTGCGCCGCGGCCCTGGATCTGGTGCCCGATCAGGCCATCGAAGCGATCGACCTGATCGTGCGCAATTTCCGGATGCCCGGCACCGGCATGCCCAACTTCCGGCGCAACGGCGTCCTCATGGCCAAACACGGCATCTACGATCTGCGCCAGCATTCGGAAGAAGTGCTGCAACCGGTCATCCGGCAGTGGAACGTATTCGAGCGCGACGACTTCGGTCCGCGCGGCGAGCAAGCCAGGGAACGACTCGCCGCCTTCCTGGACGACCTCGAGCACGTGCGCATTCCCCGGTTCGAGGAACAACGCGACCGCGCCCTCGCGCGGGAAGCGCGCCGGGGTGTCGGCACCGTGGCGGGATAGTGGCACCGGAGGGATCCTGGCCGGCGAAACGGGCGTCAGCCCACATAGCGCCGCGCGGCGGAATGGCGCTGGGATTCTTCCAGCAGAACGAGCCCCGCCTCCACTCGCGGCGGCAGGACTTTTCGTTCGCGCAGCACCCACGGCATCCCGCGCAGCGTGTCGAGAACGGCCGCCGCGGTCGTCAGGTCGGCCGGGGCCGATCTGAGCACCACGGCGGTCCGCCGCGCGGCGCTGCGGGCCGGGCGGCGCAACCACAGCGTCCACAGCGTGTTCCGGATGCCGAGGCGGCGACGATGGGTCGGGTCCCGGGTGGTGGACGGCTCGTGGTGGATCACGATGTCCTCCACCCAGCACATCCACCAGCCGTACGCCGCGAGGTCGAGCGCGAGCAGTTCCTCCTCCCCACCGAACCACAGGCGCCGGGAGAACCCGCCGACCTGACGGAACGCGCTGACCCGGAAGGCGGACAGCGCCGCCATCACGCCGAGCAGGGCGGGGCCTGGCAGCCAGTCGGGCCCGGCGACCGGCGAGTAGCGCAGTTCCGGCGTGATCGGGTCTTCGCGGAGGTCGGGGGCGACCAGGCAGCGTCCCGTCACCGAGCCGAGGCCCGGATACCGGTCGAGTAGATCGGCCGCGCGGGTCAACGCGCCCGGCTGCCAGCGGGTGTCGTCGTCGCAGAACGCCACGTACGGCGTGACCACCCGCTCGACCGCGATGTTCCTGGCCACCGCGCCCAGGTTGTCCGCCGAGCGGATGAGCTGCACGGAAGGGAACGCCGCGGCGACCGCGGCGGCCGTTCCGTCGGTGGAACCGTTGTCGACCAGGATGATCGGGGCCGCGTCGGCGAGCGCGGTCATGTGGGCGAGGGTGTGCAGCAGTTGCTCGCGCCGGTTGCGGGTGATGATGACGACCGTCATCCGTTCCGTTGGCATCCGTCACTTCCTTCCGTGGGCGAGTTCCAGAGTTCTGGCCCTGCGCTCGATCTCCGGCGGCAGCCTGCGCCGCTGCGCCAGCGCCCTGGGCAGGCGGCGCACGATCCCGGCGAACGCCAGCACCGTTCCCGGGTCGCGCACCGTCCGGCACAGCAGGCTCGCGGACTCGGCCGCGCACCGCCGCAGCGGCCTGCGCATCCAGGCGATCAACGCGTTGTTGCGCTGTTCGGCCCGTCTGCGCCACGCCTGCGGCGGCCGCCGCGCCGAGGGGTGGTGATGGGCGCGCACCCGCGCCACGTAACAGAGGTCCCAGCCGCACGCCGCCATGTCGAGTGACAGCAACCGTTCTTCGGCGCCGAAATGCAGAAGCGGGCTGAACCCGGACGCCTGTAGATACGCGTCTTTGCGCACGATCGCCGCGCAGGCGAGGAAGCCGAGAACCAACGGGCCCGGCAGCCCGGGGGGATGCCCGAGCGGGCTGGTCGCCATCAGTTCGTTGACCGGATCGTCACGGTGGTCGGCGCCGACGAGCGTGCGTCCCGCGACCAGGCCCAGCCGTGGATGGGCGTCCAGCACCCGCTCGGCTTCCTCGAGCGCGTCCTCGGCCCACCACGAGTCGTCGTCGCTGAACGCGACGTAGGGCGTCCGGGCCAGCGCGACGCCGAGGTTGCGCGCCGCGGCGCCGAGATTGCGGGGCAGCCGGACGACGCGCACCCCGGGGAACGCCTCCGCCACGTCGGCCGTGTCGTCGACCGAAGCGTTGTCCAGCACCACGATCGCGGGGGCCGGGCGCAGTGCGCGCAGTTCGGTCAAGGTTCGGCACAGTTCGGCGGCGCGATTGCGGGTGGCGATGACGACGGTGGTCTTCGCCACCGCCGGCGCGCTCACGCCGGCCGTCCCGCGAGCAGTTCCTCGAGCAGGTCGCTGGTGAGGGTGTCGGCGACGGGGAACTCCCGCCGCCGCGCCCGTTCGCGCCCCGCGGGCGCCAGGCACCAGCGCCACCACTGATCGAACGCGCCTGTGTCGGTGGTCTGCTCGGCGCCGACCAGCGCGGGCCAGTCCAGCGCCTTCGCCTGCGCGGTGACTTTTCCGCCGCCCGCGACGGGATCCACCGCCAGCACCGGGATACCGGCGCGCAGTCCCAGCACCATGCCGTGCAGCCGCGTGGTGATCACCGCGTCCAGGCGAGCGAACACCGACGCGAGCTGGTCGGGCGTGCGGCACAGCCGCCAGTCGTCGGAGGTCAATCTGGTGTCGAGCGGCAGTCGCGCGCAGTCGAGTTCGCGCAGCCACCGCAGCAGCGCGCGATGCACCGAGCGGTGCCTGCGGGCCATGCCGTATTCGGCTTGGCCCGGGGCGAAGACGACACCCACCACCGGGACGCTCACCGTGGACGCCCCGACCGCGATGTCCGGTCGCGCCACGGACGGACTGTCGCGCGGCAAGATGCGGTGGAACCCGGTGACCGCGGCATCGGCCGGATCGAGGATGGAGACGCCCACCGCGATGCGCCTGCAGTTCGCGTACCGCTCGTGCAGGAACCGGACCTGCTCACCGTGCGCGGGCCCGCAGACGAAAACGAGGTGCGAATAGCGTCCGGAGTCCGCGTCGTCCAGATGCATCGCGTCGGAACGAAACCCCGGGCTCCACGCCGTGTCGTGCGGGATCGCGGCGGAGGCCAGAGCGTCACACACTCGGCTCATGCTCAACACGTCCCCGGCCGTCGCTTCCCCGTGCAGGAAGCTGGGCCACCCGGTGACAAGTACCCGCATGTCTGTGCCCATACCCGCCGCACCCCAGGTCAATCAGCCGTGTCTTGGTTCGGTGACCGCGAACTTCGCACATCGCGGGCCGGTGGCCTAGCTCGGGGCCGCGCGCAGGTGCACGACCTTCGTCTGGGTCATCTCGTCCAGCAATTCCGGCCCGTAGCCGAAGCCGGATCCGCTGGCGCGCCGCGGGTGCGCCGCTCCGCCGGGCGCGCCGCCGAAGACGGAGTTGATCTTCACCGTGCCCACCGGCAGTTCCCGCCACGCGAGCTGGGCATGGGCCATCGAAGGCGTCAACACGGTGGCCGCGAGACCGTAGTCGTCGGTGGCGGCCTCCTCGATGCCGTGCTCGAACGTGTCCACCACTCGCACCGGCGCGACCGGACCGAAGGTTTCCTCCCGCATGATCCGCATGGCCGGATCGCACTGTGTCAGCACGGTGGCCGGATAGTGCGCACCGGCGCCGTCCGGCAGCACACCGCCGGTCAACAGCTCGGCGCCGTGCTCGACCGCGTCGCGGACCTGCGCGTGGACCTGCTCGCGGTGGCGCCGGTCGACCAGTGGGGCCGGCTTCCACGACTCGGCCTCGGCCACCAAGGCCGCCAGGAATGATTCCGCGACGTCCCGGTGTACGAAGATCCGCTCGACCGACACGCAGATCTGACCGGAGTTCGCGAACGCGCCGAGGGCCGCCTGCCCGGCCGCCCAGACGGGATCCACTCCGGCGTCGACCACGAGCGCGTCGTTGCCGCCGTTCTCCAGCAGTGCCTTCGCGCCCGTGTTCGCCACGCTCCGCGCGATCGACCGTCCCGTGGCCGTGCTGCCGACATGCGCGACGACGTCCACATCCAGCCGCGCGGCCAGCAGCGCGCCCACCCTTCCGTCGCCTTGCACCGTCTGCAGAACGCCCTCGGGAAGCGTGCCGGCCAGCAACTCACCGAGCAGACCTCCGGTATGCGGCGCGCGTTCGCTCGGCTTGTACACGACGGTGTTTCCGGTGACCAGTGCCGCGCCGAGCAAACCGCAGGACACCGCAACGGGATCGTTCCACGGTGTCAGGGCGACGACAACGCCGCGCGGTTCCCACACCATGAGATCGGTCGCTTCGAAAGCCCCCTGCAGGCTTCTGCCTCGGTGCAGCGGTCCCAGTTCGGCATATTGCTCCAGCGTCGCGGCACCCGCCAGCACCCCCTCCTTGCTCTCCGACCGCGGACGTCCGGTTTCGAGCCGGTTGAGTTCGGCCAACTCGTCGGCGCGCTCGCGCAGCAGAGCGGCGCCGGCACGGACGGCGGCGGCCCGCTCGGCCGCCGGAGTACGCGCCCACGCGGATTGCGCGCGATTTGCCATACCCACTTGCCGATCGATCTGCGCGAGATCAGTCATCGGCACCTTGCCGACGGCGGCTCCGCTGGCGGGATCGACGATCTCGATCGTTTCGGTCGCGCGGAGTCCGGTGGCGGACGGGGCAGCGTTGGGTGCGCTCATGTCGCGGCCATTGCCTGGCTTCCGCGGTTCAAACCGGTCGTGCCACAGCCGTGTCGATATCGCCGCACGGCACGTTCACCAGGCTCGATAGCTGAGAGGTTGCTGCCGTGCCGCGCCGACCAGGTTTGATCCGGCGGTAATAGGCAAGAGCTACCGGCATGGCCGAAAAGACCGAGCGGCTCACGGTGCTGCTGTGGCACGTGCACGGCTCATGGACGACGTCGTTCGTCCAAGGGCGGCACCGTTATCTGCTGCCCGTGCTGGCAGGCGGCGGACCGTGGGGCCGTGGACGGTGCGGTCGCGACTGGCCTTCGGCGGCGGAAGTGCCCGCGGATCGCTTGCGCGAAACCGAGCCGGACGTGGTCGTGCTGCAGCGCCCGGAGGAAATCGATCTCACCGAACGCTGGCTCGGTCGTCGCCCCGGGGCCGATATTCCCGCCGTCTACGTCGAGCACAACGCCCCGCGTCCCAGCGCGGCCACCACCAGCCATCCCCTGTCCGATCGCGCCGACATCCCGCTCGTGCACGTCACCCACTTCAATAACTTGATGTGGGACAACGGACGCGCGCCCACCCGGGTGGTGCCGCACGGAATCGTCGACCCCGGCGCGCTCTACACCGGTGAACTGCCCCATGGCGTGGCGCTGATCAACGAACCGACGCGGCGCGGGCGGATCACCGGAAGCGATCTGCTGCCGGACTTCGCGATGGCGGGACCGATCGACCTGTACGGCATCGGCGCGGCCGATTACACGGCCGACAGATCCACCGGCCACCCGATCCGCGGCGTCGGGGATCTGCGGCAGTCGGCGTTGCATCCGGAAATGGCGCGCAGGAGGGTGTATCTGCACACCGCGCGCTGGACCTCGCTCGGATTGTCCCTGCTGGAAGCCATGCACTTGGCCATGCCGGTGGTGGCCATCGCCACCACCGAGGCCGTCATGGCCGTGCCGCCGGAAGCCGGTGCGATCTCCACCGACGTCGCGGCGCTCACCGCGAAGTTCCACGAATTCCTCCACGAACCCGATCTCGCGGCGCTCGCGGGCAAGTCGGGACGGCAGTTCGCGCTGGAGCACTACGGCCTCGGGGTCTTCCTGCGCCGGTGGGATGCCCTGCTCGCCGAGGTCACCGAATGAAGGCAGTGTCCCGGAGAGAGAAGGCGGAATCATGAAGATCGCGATGGTGTCCGAACACGCCAGCCCGCTCGCCGTGCTGGGCGGGGTCGATGCCGGCGGGCAGAACGTGCATGTCGCCGAGCTGTCCGCGGCCCTGTGCGGGCAGGGGCACGAGGTCACCGTCTACACGCGCAGGGAGGACGCCGACGCGCCGGACACGGTCACCGCCGAACAGGGTTACCGCGTGGTTCACGTTCCGGCCGGTCCCGCTCGTGTGCTGCCGAAGGACGAGTTGCTGCCGCACATGGTCGAATTCGGTGTCTTCCTGCGCGAGCAGTGGCGCGACGTCCGGCCGGATGTGGTGCACGCGCATTTCTGGATGTCCGGGCTCGCGGCCTTGTCGGGGGCACGCCCCACCGGCGTTCCCGTGGTCCAGACATTTCACGCGCTGGGCGTGGTGAAGCGCCGCCACCAAGGCGCCGACGACACCAGTCCGGCCGACCGGGTGCGCCTGGAGCGGCTGATCGCCGAACAAACCGACCGCATCATCGCCACCTGCACCGACGAGGTGTTCGAACTCGCCAGGTTCGGCGTGCCCCGGTCCAGGACCTCGGTGATCCCGTGCGGCGTGGATCTCGCGCAGTTCACACCCGACGGACCGGCGGAACCGAAGTCGGCCGAGCACCGGATGATCAGCGTCGGAAGATTGGTGCCGCGAAAAGGTTTCGACACCGCGATCACCGCGCTCACCAGCCTGCGCGACACCGAGCTGGTGCTGGTCGGCGGCCCGGACGACGCCGAACTCGCCGACGACCCGGAGGGCAAGCGGCTGCTGACGCTGGCGGAGGAGCTGGGCGTGCGCGACCGGTTGCACATGCTGGGGCGGGTGCCGCGGACCCGGATAGCTCCGCTGCTGAGATCGGCGGACGTCGCGGTGTGCACACCGTGGTACGAACCGTTCGGGATGACGCCGCTGGAAGCGATGGCATGCGGCATTCCCGTGGTGGCCACCGCGGTGGGTGGTCTCATCGATACCGTCGTCGACGGTGTGACCGGCAGGTTGGTCCCTGCGCGCGAGCCGGCGGAACTGGCCGACGCGGTAGGCGATCTGCTGACCACGCCCGGGCTCAGGGAGCGCTGCGGCCGCGCCGGGCGCGAGCGCGTCGAAGCGCGTTATTCATGGGACCGGATCGCCACGGAGACCCTCCACGCCTACCACCGGGTGATCGCATCCGGCGCCCGCCGCGGGAGCGGGCCCACCGATGGCGGTGCGGTCGACGTCGCGGAGCTTCCTCCCGAGGCGCCGTCGACTGACCACGGTGTGCGCGCGAGCGGTCAAGGATAGGCGGCGTCATGTCCGAACCCCGCGAACGTGCGTTGGTCACCGGCGGCTGCGGATTCGTCGGATCACACCTGTGCGAGCAGTTGCTCGACGCGGGCACCACGGTGGTCGCGCTCGACAACTTCGCCACGTCCACACCGGACAATGTCGCCCGGCTGCTGGACCGCCCCGGATTCGAACTCGTTCGGCACGATGTCACCGAGCCATTGCCCGCGATGGGCGTTTTCGACGTCGTCTTCCATCTCGCCTCGGCCGCATCGCCGCCGGACTACCTGCGCCTGCCGATCGAGACATTGCGGGCGGGCGCTCTCGGCACCGCCAACGCCATCGACGCGGCCGAGCGGAATCGGGCTCGTTTCGTGCTCGCGTCGACGAGTGAGGTCTACGGCGACCCCGCTGTCCACCCGCAGCCCGAGCATTACTGGGGTCACGTCAATCCGGTCGGCCCGCGCAGCGTCTACGACGAGGCGAAGCGGTACGCCGAGGCTTTCACGATGGCCTTCCGCCGGGAACGCGGGGTGAATACGGGAATTGCCCGGATCTTCAACACCTACGGCCCCCGCATGCGTACCGACGACGGCCGGATGGTGCCCACCTTCATCGCCCAGGCGTTGTCGGACGCGCCGCTCACCGTCGCGGGCACCGGCGAGCAGACCCGCTCACTGTGCTATGTCGACGACACGGTGCGCGGCCTGCTCGCGCTGGCCTCGACCGACCATCCGGGCCCGGTCAACATCGGCAATCCGCACGAGATCTCCGTGCGCCGCCTCGCCGAGGAGATCCGGGCGGCGATCGGCAGCCGTTCCATCGTGACGTATGTCGACGGCGCCATCGATGATCCGCAGCGGCGCTGCCCGGACATCTCGCTGGCCCGGCGTGCGTTGGGCTGGTGGCCGTTGGTCGACAGGGAGGAGGGCCTGCGGCGCACGATCGATTGGTTCGCCGGTCGAACGACCGAGCCGGCCGAAGAATCCGTGCGCTGACCGGGGCCGGACGGCGAAGCGGTTTAGTCGTGACTTCAGCGGGTAGCGCCCCCCTTGTATGCCAGCGGGCGAACCGACAGGTCCCGCGCGTCTCGAAGTCTCGAACAGAAAGGCGGCCCGGTGCGCATTCTCGGAATCAACGCGATTTTTCATGATCCTGCTGCGGCTCTGATCGTGGACGGCGAGATCGTCGCGGCCGCCGAGGAAGAGCGGTTCACCCGTCGCAAGCACGGCAAGCGCCCGGTTCCGTTCTCCGCGTGGGAACTGCCCGAACAGGCGGCCGCCTGGTGTCTGGAGCGAGCGGGGTTGCGTCCCGATCAGCTCGACGCCGTCGGCTACTCCTACGACCCGCGACTGGTCGACCATTCGCTCGGCGGTCTGGATCGCAAAAGCGAGGCGACCAGAACGGACTACGCGTTCCGAGCGCCGGCTTTCCTCGCGGCCGCGTTGCCCGGACTCGATCCCACGATCGTGCGTTTCGTGCGGCATCACTTGGCGCATGCCGCGTCCGCGGCTCTGGCGGCCCCCTCCGGCGACTCGGCGGTGCTGGTGGCCGACGGACGCGGGGAGAGCCAGTCCTATCTGGCCGGAGAATACCGAGACGGCAAGTTCGTCGAGCTGGCGGCGCAGCAGCTGCCGCACTCGCTCGGATTGATGTACGAGGACCTCACCGCGCATCTGGGATTCACCAGATCCAGCGACGAATACAAGGTCATGGCACTGGCCTCCTACGGAACGCCCCGGTTCCTCGATCGGTTCCGCGAACTGGTGTACGCCACCGGCGACGGCGGTTTCCGCACCGAGCCCGTGCGCTGGCCGGACTTCGCGCCCGCGGTCACCGACGGCGAGTTCGGTCGCGATCACGCCGACCTCGCCGCGAGCGTCCAGCGACGACTCGAGGACGTACTGCTGGAGTTGACCTCCTGGCTGCATCGCCAGACCGGGCAGCGAACCCTGACCCTGGCCGGTGGTATCGCGCTGAACTGCGTGGCCAACAGTCGTCTGCACGCCGAAGGCCCCTACGAACGGATCTGGGTGCAACCCGCGGCGGGCGACGCAGGCACCGCGCTGGGCGCCGCGCTGCAATTGGCGGCGGAATTCGGGGAGCGCGTGACCCCGATGCCGGGGGCCGACCTCGGACGCGAGTGGACGGACGCGGAACTGGAAACCGTTCTCCGCACGGCCGAGGTCCGCTACACCAAATCCGACGACATCGCGGCGGAAGTAGCGCAGGCGCTCGCGCAAGATCAGGTCGTCGCCTGGTTCCAGGGCCGGGCCGAATTCGGCCCGCGCGCACTCGGTCACCGTTCACTGCTGGCGCATCCGGGCCGATCGGAGAATCTCGAACGCCTCAACGACGTGAAAGGGCGCGAGCAGTTCCGGCCCCTGGCACCGATGGTGCTCGCCGACCGGGCGTCCGAGATCTTCACCCGCGGACCGCTGCCCAGCCCGTACATGCTGTTCGTGCACGACGTCGCGCCGCGGTGGCGGGAGCGGATTCCGGCCGTGACCCATGTGGACGGCACGGCGCGGGTGCAGACCGTCGATCCCGCGGACAAGCCGGTCCTGGCGCGGATGCTGGCGGAGTTCGAGCGGCGCACGGGTCTGCCGGTGGTGATCAACACGAGCCTGAACACGGCGGGCAGGCCGATGGTCGATTCCCCGCGCGACGCCCTCGAATGCTTCGGTTCGGCGCCCATCGATCTGCTCGCCATCGGGTCGTTCGTGGTCCGCCGCCCATGAACGGCCACACCGTGGACTACAGCATCGTGATCCCGACCATGGGCCGGGAAAGTCTTCGCGTGCTGCTCGCGTCGCTGGCCACCGCGTCGGGTCCGAAGCCACGGGAGATCATCGTGGTGGACGACCGGCCCCGCGAGGGGGACCTCCCGCTGCCCGCGACGGCGCCATCGGTTCAGGTCATCCGCTCGGGTGGACGCGGACCCGCCGCGGCCAGGAACGCGGGATGGCGGCACGCGTCCGGCACCTGGATCGCTTTCCTGGACGACGACGTGCTCACCGCGCCGGATTGGCCTGCCCGCTTGGCCGAGGACCTGCACGGTCTCGACGACGACACGGCGGCTTCCACGGCCCGCATCGAGGTTCCGCTGCCGAAGCACCGCAGGCCGACCGACGCGGAGCGCGGGATCGCACGGCTGGCCACGGCGCGCTGGATCACGGCGGACATGGCCTACCGCAGGTCAGCGCTGGTCGCGGTCGGCGGCTTCGACGAACGATTCCCGCGCGCCTTCCGTGAGGACGCCGATCTGGCGCTGCGGGTCTGTCTGGCGGGCTACGCCATCGCCGAGGGCCGGCGCGTCACTCGTCACCCACTGCGCGAATCGGGCCCCATGGCCAGTGTCCGAGCACAACGCGGCAACGCCGACAACGCCTTGCTGCGCCGGAAGTACGGCGCTCGATGGCGGGCCAGGATCGGCGAAGAGGCCGGGCTCCTGCGCCGCCACGCGCTCACCACGGCCGCAGGCGCCGGGGCCATGGCGCTGGGCCTCGCGGGCCGCGGACGCCCTGCTCTCGCGGCCGCGGCGGTGTGGCTGGCGCTGACCGGTGACTTCGCCGCGCGCCGCATCGCACCCGGCCCCCGCACGGCCGCCGAGATCGGCCGAATGACACTGAGCAGCGCGCTGATACCACCGGCGGCATGCTGGCACCGGCTGCGCGGCGAGCTGCGCCACCGCGACGCGACCCACGCCTCGCCCCTGGCATTGCTGTTCGACCGCGACGACACCCTCATCGTCGACGTCCCTTACCTCGCCGACCCCACCGAGGTCCGGCCGGTGCCCGGAGCCGTCGAGGCGCTGCGCAGAGTCCGCGCGGCAGGCATCCAGGTCGGCGTCGTGAGCAACCAGTCCGGCGTGGCGCGCGGGTTGATCAGCCGCGAACAGCTGGCGGCGGTGAACTCCCGGGTCGATGAGGTGCTCGGGCCGTTCGGGACGTGGCAGGTATGTGTGCACGGCGAAGGCGACGGCTGCGGGTGCCGCAAACCCGAGCCGGGCCTGATCCGGCAGGCCGCGGCGGATCTCGGCGTCGACATCGGCAGGTGCGTGGTCATCGGCGACACCGGCGCCGACGTCGCCGCCGCGCAGTCCGCGGGCGCACGCGCGATCCTGGTGCCGACGGCGCGAACCCTTCCCGACGAGGTGCGGCACGCCCGTCGCGAAGCGACCGTGGCGCGGGATCTGACCGAAGCCGTCCGGCTGGCGATGGCGGGTGTGCCGTGACCGGCCGGGCGCTGGTGGCGCGCATGGACAATTTCGGCGATGTGCTGCTGGCGGGGCCGTGCGTGCGAGCGGTGGCGGCGCACGCCGATTCGGTGACGCTGCTGGCCGGCCCGCGCGGCCGGGCCGCCGCGGAGCTCTTGCCCGGTGTGGACCAGGTGGTGACCTGGCGCGCGCCGTGGATCGATCTGGAGCCGCCCGCGGTCACGCCGGCGGGCATCGACGCTTTCGTCGAGCGGATCCGCGCGCTCGAGGTGGACGTTGCGTTGATTCTCACGTCTTTCCACCAGTCCTCACTGCCGCTGGCGCTGTTGCTGCGGATGGCCGGTGTTCCGTGGATCGGGGCGATCTCGGAGGACTACCCCGGTTCGTTGCTGGATCTGCGCCATCACGTCGAGGGCGATCCGCCCGAAGCCGAACGCGCGCTGTCGCTGGCCGCGGCGGCCGGTTTCCGGCTGCCGCCCGGTGACGACGGGAAACTCGCCGTCCGGCAGCCGTTGCCGAAAGTCGGCGGGCTCACCGGCGAACCGGGTTACGTGGTCGTGCATCCCGCCGCGTCGGCGCCTGCGCGGCAGCCCTCATCGTCCCGGTCGGCGGCCATCGTCGCCGCGCTGACCGGCGCCGGTCACCGGGTGATCGTGACCGGCGCACCCTCCGACCGGCCGCTCACCGGCGCGGTCGCGGGCAGGCACGGCCTCGATCTCGGCGGAGCGACCACCTTGCCCGAGCTGGCCGCGGTGCTGCGCGACGCGAGCGTCGTGGTGGCGCCCAACACGGGCCCTGCGCATCTGGCCGCGGCCGTCGGGACCCCCGTGGTCTCGCTGTTCGCGCCGGTCGTGCCCGCCGAACGGTGGGCGCCCTACGGCGTGCCGGTGGCCATGCTCGGTGACCAACGCGCGCCGTGCCGCGGCAGCAGAGCCAGGATCTGCCCGGTGGCGGGCCACCCGTGCCTCGACTCGATCGCCCCCGAGCAGGTCGTCACGGTAGCCGAAGAACTGGGTGCGGGCAGAGCTGCGCGTCCGCGGACAGGAGGTGCGCGGTGATCGAGGATCATTTCGCGGCGTTGCATGCGGCGCTGGACCGCACCAGCTGCTTCGCACCCGATATCCGCAGATGGGGACGGCATCTGGCGGTCGTGCTCGACAACGGCGGGCGACTGCTCGCCTGCGGCAACGGCGGCAGCGCCGCCGAAGCCCAGCACCTGACCGGTGAACTGGTCGGCCGCTTCCGCCACGAGCGCCGTCCGTTCTCGGCGATCGCCCTGCACGCCGACACCTCGGCCGGCACCGCGATCGTCAACGACTACGGCGAAACCGAACTGTTCGCCCGGCAGGTCCGCGCGCACGGCAGACCCGACGACATCCTGATCTTGCTGTCCACCAGCGGCACCAGCCAGAACGTGGTGGCCGCGGCGAAAGCCGCGCACGACATCGGTGTCACCACATGGGCCATGACCGGGCCCGCGCCCAATCCGCTCGCCGCACTGTGCGACGACGCCCTTGCCGTCGACGCGCCCACCACGGCCACTGTGCAGGAAGTGCATCTGGTCCTGGTGCACGCCCTGTGCTCGGCCCTGGACGACGCACTGGGGGTACCGACATGAAACCGCTGGTCGTGATCGGCGACAGCATGCTGGACGTCGACATCGAAGGGGTCGCCGAGCGGTTGTCGCCCGAAGCGCCCGTGCCCGTGGTCGACGTGGAACGCCAGTGGACGCGCCCCGGCGGCGCCGGATTGGCCGCCGCGCTGGCCGCGCAGTCGGTCGCCGAGGTCTCGCTCATCACGGCGACCGCCGACGACCACGACGGCCGCACCCTCACCAGACTCCTCGAGCAGCATGTCCGAGTCGTTCCGATCACGTTGCGCGGCAAGACGATACGCAAGACGCGGGTGCGCGCCGCAGGGCAGTCGCTGCTGCGACTGGACACCGGCGACGGCACCGCCGACGGCGGCTCGCTGAGCGCTTCGGTCACCAGGACACTGCGGGCGGCGGGCGCGATTCTCGTCGCGGACTACGGCCGAGGTGTCGCCGCGCACCCGCGGATCAGGAGCCTGCTGACCGAACTTGCCCGGTCCGTACCGGTGGTGTGGGATCCGCATCCGCGTGGCCCCGCGCCGACACCCGGGACGCAGCTGGTCTCGCCGAACCTGAAGGAGGCGCGGCAGTTCGCTCCGGGATACGTCGAGCCCGACGAGCTGGCGAAGGTGCTCCGGGACGAGTGGGCAGCGGATTCCGTCGCGGTCACCACCGGTCCGGGTGGTGCGGTCCTGGCCAACGGGAAGCGGCTCACCGTCGTTCCGGTCCCTGCCGGAGTTCGTCTCGCCGGCCATTCCGGCACCGACACGTGCGGAGCTGGTGACCGATTCGCCTCGGCCGCGACCGCCGCGCTGTTCGACGGCTGCACGGTGGCCGACGCCGTGTCGCACGCCGTCGACGCGGCGGCCAGGTTCGTCGCGGCGGGCGGCGCGGCCACGTTGTCCACGTGCGACAGCGCGGCCGTCGCCACGACGGGCGCGACCGAGCCGAACGAGTCGGCGTTCGAGGTGGCGGCGCGGATCAGGGCGCGCGGCGGCAGGCTGGTCGCCACCGGCGGCTGTTTCGACCTGCTGCACCCCGGCCACGTGAGTTTGCTGCGCCAAGCGCGCGCCATGGGTGACGCCTTGGTGGTCTGCCTCAATTCCGATGCGTCGGTGCGGCGCCTGAAAGGGCCGCACCGTCCGATCGTCACGGCGCGCGACCGTGCCCGGCTGCTGGCCGAATTGTCTTCGGTGGACGCCGTCGTCGTCTTCGACGAGCCGTCACCGAGCGCGTTGCTGGACCGCCTTCGCCCCGATGTCTGGGTCAAGGGCGGCGATTACTCCGGCGTCGATCTGCCCGAGGCCGCGGTCGTTCGCGGTTACGGCGGCGAGATCGCGCTGATTCCCACTGTTCCCGGTTACTCGACAACACAACTGGTCGCCGCGAGCCGGGCAGGCGCGGGCGACCCGAGAACGTAAGGAGCACGATGCGCACCCTCGGCAATGTCCTGATCACCGGCGGCGCTTCCGGGCTCGGCGCGGCCGTCACCGCCGCCGTCCGCGCACACGGGGGCCGCCCCTACGTGATCGACCGGGTGGAGCCGCAGAGCCCCGTCGATTTCGTGCGTGCCGATCTCGCCGATACCGTCGCCGCCGAACAAGCCGTGCACGAGATCATCGAGCGCACGGGCGGCCGGATCGACGGCGTGTTCACCGCGGCGGGGACCGACGCGTGCGGGCCGCTGGACGTAGTGCCGACGAAGAAGTGGGAATACGTCGTCCAGGTCAACCTGTTCGGCACCGCCGCCGTCATCCGTGCCGCCCTTCCGGCCCTGCGGGAGACCAAAGGCACGGTGGTGACGTGCGCTTCCACCCTGGGCATCAAGGCGGTCGGGCACGCGACCGCCTACTGCGCGTCGAAATTCGGCGTCGTGGGCTTCACCAGGGCGCTGGCCGCCGAGACGGCGGGCAGCGTGGGGGTGACCCTGCTGATTCCGGGCGGCATGCACACGGCGTTCTTCGACGACCGCGACGAGCAGTACAAGCCGCCGCCCGACGCGAAACTCAACCAGCCTCAGGACGTCGCCGAGGCGGTGATCTTCGCGCTCCGGCAGCCGCCGGGCTGCGAGGTCAGGGAGATGGTCGTGTGCGCATCGGAAGAGGGATCGTGGCCCTGAGGCGCACGATCCTGGTGCTGCGCGCGCTGGGGCTGGGCGACCTGCTGACCGTCGTGCCCGCCTTACGCGGGATCAGGAACGCCTACCCCGACGACCGGGTGGTCCTCGCCGCGCCGCAAGCGCTGCGTGACATCATCGACCTGATCGATGCAGTCAACGAACTCCTGCCGACCGCCGGGCTCGGTGCGCTCCGATGGCTCGGGGTCCCACCGAGATTCGCGGTCAATCTGCACGGCAAAGGGCCGGAGAGCATCCGTGATCTGCTGACGGCGCGTCCGGACGCATTGCTGACCCATCGCCATCCGGACTTCCCCGACCTGCCCGGCCCCGGCTGGCGCGACGACGTGCACGAAGTGGAGCGCTGGTGCCGGCTGCTGGAATACGGCGGGATCGACGCCGATCCCACCGCGCTGCTGCTACCGGCTCCCCTGCGGCCCTCCCCCGAGTCGAACGCGGTCGTGATCCATCCCGGCGCGGCCTATCCCGCGCGTCGCTGGCCGTCCGAGCGTTTCGCGCGGGTGGCGCGTGAGCTCTGCGCCGAAGGTCATCGCGTCGTGGTCACCGGGAGCCGGGACGAAGTGCGCTTGGCGAACGCGGTGGCCGAGAAGGCCGGGCTCGCGCCAACGGCGGTGTACGCCGGGCGCACCGATCTGACCGAACTCGCCGCGCTGGTCGCCGACGCGGCGCTGGTCGTGTGCGGCGACACCGGCGTCGGGCATCTCGCCACCGCGTTCGGCACCCCGTCGGTGGTGCTGTTCGGGCCGACGCCGCCGCAGCGGTGGGGGCCGCCGGCGGACGCCGAACACCACATCGCCCTGTGGGCCGGAACCGTCGGCGATCCGCACGCCGATTATCCCGATCCCGGCCTGCTGATGGTGCGGCCCGAACACGTGCTCACCGTCGCGGCCGGGTTGCTCGGACAGCGGGTCCGCCATGGGTAGTCGCGTCGGTGTGGTCGGCGCCGGTTACGTGGGGCTCACCAGCGCCGCGTGCCTGGCCCACCTGGGACACCACGTGATCTGCGTCGACAACGACGAGGCCAAGGTCGCGGCGCTGCGCGCGGGGTCGGTGGCGATCGTCGAACCCGGCTTGCCGGAGCTGGTCCGCGAAGGGCTGCAGGAGAATCGACTCGTCTTCACCTCGGACCCGGCGGCGCTGCACGAATGCGAAGTGGTGCTGCTGTGTCTTCCCACGCCCATGGGCAGCGGAGGTACGGCCGACCTCGGTGTGCTGGAGGACGCGCTGAAGCGGCTGGCCACCGTCCTGTCGCCGGACTGCGTGCTCGTCACCAAATCCACCGTCCCGGTGGGAACGGCGGCGCGCATTCCCGCCCTGTCCGGCCTCGCGGGCACGGCGGTGGTCAGCAATCCCGAGTTTCTCCGGGAAGGCCACGCGGTCGAGGACTTCCTGCGCCCGGATCGGATCGTGCTCGGTACGACCGAGCGGAATCGCGAATCGGCCGACCGTGTCGCGGCGCTCTACGCCGGAACGGGCGCACCGGTGCTGCGCTCCGACGCGGCCAGCGCCGAGCTGGCCAAGTACGCCAGCAACGCGTTTCTCGCGGTCAAGCTCTCGTTCGTCAACACGCTGGCCGAACTGTGCGAACGGGTCGGCGCCGACATCTCCGAGGTCACCGGCGCGATGGGCATGGACGACCGGATCGGCCCCGCCTTCCTCGCGCCGGGCCCCGGCTGGGGCGGCTCGTGCCTGCCGAAGGACACCCGTGCGCTGTTGCGTGCCGCGGAAGCGTGGGGCGTGGACTTCGCCGTGCTCAGGGACGCTCTGCAGGCCAACGATCGGCAACAGGCGATGATGCTGCGCAAGATCCGCCGCGCGGTCACCGACGCGGTCGACGGCTCGCTGGCCGGAACCCGGATCGGCGTGCTCGGCTTGGCGTTCAAAGCCGGCACCGGCGACCTGCGCGACTCCCCCGCCGTCGCGGTCGCGCGGCAACTGTCCCGGCACGACGCCACGGTCACCGCCTACGACCCGTGTGTCCCACCTGGCACCCCCGGCCTCGACGGCATCCGCGTGGTGGACGACCCGTATCTGGTGGCGAAAGACGCGGGCGCGCTGGTGATCCTCACCGAATGGCCCGAATTCCGTTCGCTGGACTGGGCGAAACTCGCCACCGACGTCGACCGGGCCGTGATCGTCGACACCCGCAACCTGCTCGACGAACACCTGCTCAGCGGCACCGGCTTCACCTTGCTCGGCAACGGCACCGCCGAATCGTCCGACGCCGCACGGACCTGACGGCTCTGGGGCAGTCACCGAGACCGGCCGGGTCGGACCGGCGCCGTGCCGAGGTGGCGGGCGTAGATCCGGGACGAGTCCTCGACCTCGAACCAGGGCACGTCGACGGTGCCACGCGCGATTCCGGCGACCGAGACGAGTGATCCCCGCGGCTGACGATCACACGGAAGTCCGTGCGCGACAACCGATCCGGGACAGGAACCCGTCGACGAGGTCGGCGGTGCCCGCGGCGCTGCTCGACCCGTAGAGATGGAAGTCGGGGCGGATGAGGACCGTGTCCGCGCCGAGTTCGTCGAACCAGGCGCGGTAGGTGCCGTCGACATCGTCGATGACGGCGCAAGCACCCGCGGGGCCGGACAACGCGACCAGGTTCACGCCCAGAGCGCGCAGCGACGCCCGCGCGGCGGCCGGGATCGCCGTGAGGGCGTCCGCCGTACGGGTGATCACCGCGCCGGGGCCGCCGAGCGCGTCGTCGAAGAGCACCACGTCATCGCCGCCGACGCGGACCCGCCCTTGGCGCGCGAGCATTCCGCCGGTCGCGCCGACGTGCAGGCCGTCGCCGAGGCCGGGCCGCGGCGGCGCGGGCGGTTTCCGGCTTGCTTCCCATTCCGCGATCATCCGGGCATCGCGGGCCGCCGCCTCCGCCGGATCGGTGATGCAGATGACCTGCCCCAGCGAGGTCGAGAATCGCACGAACGCCACAGCGTGATGGATGCGTTCGCTGCCGTAGGTGTCGATGAGACTCTCGTCGGCCGCGCCTCGCAGGACCGCGTCGAGCTTCCACGCCAGGTTCATGGCGTCGCGCAGACCGGCGCCGAGGCCCTGCCCCGCGAACGGCGGCATGAGATGCGCGGCGTCACCGGCGAGCACGACCCGCCCTTTGCGCCACTCGGTGGCCCAGCAGGACTGGAATGTGTACACCGAATGCCGTTCGAGGTCCGCGTTGCCCGGCGTGAGGCCGTACGGGGCCAGCAGTTCCCACGCCTTCTCGGCGCGGTTGAGCTCGGCGGGCGTCTCGTATGGCAGCCGCATGAACTCCCAGCGCCTGCGTCCAGGACCACCGGGCACCATGGTCGTGGGTCGCCGCACATCGCAACTCTGCCTGGCCACGTGCGGGAACTCCGATCCCGGCCGTGGCTTCACGTCCACGACCAGCCAGTCGAAGAAGTAACCGTCGTCGTGCCAATCCATGCCCGCCCAGCCGCGGATCCTGCTGTTGGCGCCGTCGGCGCCGATGACCCAGTCCGCCGTCACCGACCGCTGTTCTCCGGTCGCGCCGCAACGAATGACCACGGTGGCATCGTCGGACCGCTGCGACAGCGCGATCGCCTCCCAGCCGCGCAGCACCCGCACGGTCTCCAGGCCCGCGATGATCCGGTCGAAGGCGTCCTCCAGGTCGGGCTGGTTGAAGAAATACGTGTTGTACCAGCCGGATTCCCCGCGTCCGCTCCAGTCGACCTCGACCAGCGTCTGCCCGTCGCCGTTGCGCCAGCAGTACATGTCGTCGTAGGGCTCGGTGATGTGCGGGATGGTGTCGGGAGCGAGACCGACGGATTGCAGGATCCGGGCGACGTCCGAGCAGTGGGTCACCGCGCGGGGCAGCGGATAACCCGCCTCGTTGCGGTCGACCACCACGACGGTGTGGCCTTGCCTGCCCAGCTTGACGGCCAGCAGCTTTCCCACTGGGCCGAATCCGACGATCAGCACTTCGGCGGTCGTCCGAAGCGGGGTGGCGGGACTGGTGTTCATGGCAGGTCCGTTCTGGCTCGTGATCAAAGGCTGCTGCGCGCGAGTGATTAGAAGGATGCGAGCCGGTGTGCCGCCGGTCACGGCCTGCGTCCCGTATTCCGGGACAGAACGTCGGATCGCGACGGCGGGTCCCGGCGGCGCGGTTGGTGTCCCGGAATCCGGGACTGGCGGGTTACCCAGGTCACAGTCGTCCGTCCAGTATGTCGTGCGTCACTCGCCGAGCCGGTTTGCGCCGCTCGCCAGACTGGAGACTGCTATGCAACTGACCACTTCGCCCGGGACCCCTGCAACTCCGGAAACCCGATCGCATCCCTGGGTCATCGTCCTGTGCATGTTCATCACCGTGATCGAGGGCTTCAATCTCATCGTGTACGGCTCGGTGGTTCCGCTGCTGTTGGAAGACACCACGCTGGGGCTGACCGACCAGGCGACCGGCTTGGTCGGTGGCCTCGTCTACATCGGAGCGATCCTCGGATCGGTGATGGCTCCTTGGGTGGCCGATCGGGTCGGCCGCAAGCGGGTGCTGCTGATCGCGATCGGTCTGTTCGCCCTGGGCGCGCTCCTGACCGGATCGGCGCTGAACGTGGTCGTGCTCGCGTTCGCGCGGTTCGTCACCGGTTTCGGCGTCGGCGGGTCGCTGACCACCGCCATGACGGCGGCCCGCAACAGCTCGGCCGCGAAGCACGCGTCGGTGGTCGTCACGATCACGATGGCCGGCATCCCGCTCGGCGGCGTCGCGGCGGCGCTGCTGGCCATCCCGATCCTGCCCGCCTACGGCTGGCGCCCGATGTTCTTCGTCGGGGCCGGCACCGCGCTGGCCATCATGATCGCCGTCGCGGCCATGACGATCCCGACCGACACCCCGCAGGAAGTGGCGGGCCGGCTCTGGTCGACCCGGCGCAAACTGCGCGTCATGTTCGCCGGGCGCGGCGCGGTGGCCACCGCGATCATCGCCGGGTGCGCGGTCGCGAACATGGTGGCCTGGCAGGGTCTCAACGTGTGGGCGACCCAAGCCATGGTCGACCTCGGTTACTCCCTCTCGGTGGCGTTGCTCATCACGTTCACGCTGACCGGAGCGGCGGTGGCGGGCTCGTTCGGCACGGCGCTGGCCGCCGACCGCCGTGGCGCGGCGCTGATCGGCATCCTCACCAGCGCCTGCACGGTGAGCGGGCTGGTGGGCATCCTGGTCTTGCCGCTGTCCACGGTGACCACGATCGGGTGCGTGGCGTTGATGGGCATCGGCGGCCACTCGACGATGAATCTGGTCCACACCACTACCGCGGACATCTTCCCGCTCCCCGTCCGCGCCACCGCACTGGGCTGGTCCAACAGCACGTCGTTCATCGGCGCGTTTCTCGGGCCGGTGGTCGGCGGCAGCGCGATCGCGGCGGGCGGAGCCCACGGCGTCTTCTCCCTGTTCGCCGCGTCGGCGGCGGTATGCCTGATCGCGGTGGTGGGCCTCTACCTCGCGGACCGCACCGCACGCGGGCGATTCGGCCGGGCCGGCGACGATCCGCTGGCGGTGCCGACGGTGTCGGCGGCAACGGCCTGAGTTGGTCCGTGAGATTCAGAGCCGGCGATCCGGGAGTGCCCCCGATCGCCGGTTCCGGGCGTTCGCAGTCGCGGCGACGAGAGGAAGGATCAGCGCCACGGCGTCGTCCCGGACGCGACCACCGCGGGATTGACCCGGCCGAGAGCCTCGATCGCAAGGTCCCGTTTCTCGGTGAAGCGAGCTGTGGGCATGACGACGGAAACCGCTTGCAGCGCACCGGTCGGGCCGAGGAAGCCCGTCGCGACCGCGCAGATACCGAGGTCGTGCTCTTCCTGATCGATCGCGATATGCGACCGACGGACCTGCTCCAGACGCTCCATGATGCGCGCACGGTCGGTCACGGTCTTCGCCGTGAACCGGGTCAGCGGCGCGGACAGCAGGTCGCGGACCCGCTCGTCGGGCAGGTGCGCCAGCAGAGCCATGCCGAGACAGCTCGCGTGCAGGGAGAAACTCTTGCCCACCTTCGTGACGCCACGGAGGCGATCCGGTGACGCCAATTGATCGACCACGACGACCTCGCGGCCGCTGAACACGGCGAGCTCGACGTTCTCGTTGATCTCCCTGGCCAGCCGCGCCAACCGGGGCCGATTGCCCGACAGCAGTCGCAGGTGCGCGTTCATGCCGAATTTGAGCAGACCCGGTCCGAGGCTGTAGCCGTGACGATCGGCGACCCGCACGACGTACAACTCGCGTTCGAGGGCCTGCACGATCCGATGGACCGTCGACCGGGGCAAGCCGGTGCGACCGGCCAGTTCGGTCAGGGTGAGCGGACCGCGCCCTTCGGCGATGGCATCGAGGATCACCGTGGCGCGGCCGATGTCCGCCATCGCCTCAGCCCCTCGTCCACGTCCTGGTCACGGTCAGTTCGGTGAAGGTCCAGTCTCCGGAGTCCACCACCAGCGTGTACTCACCCAGGGTGTGCAAGACAGGTTCCGGCTCGAAGATCCACCGCGTGTAGTGAGCGTGCGCGCGCCACCGGTGCTGCTCGACCGGCGACACCCGCAGGTTGGTGACATCATGCCGGTGCGCCGATGGGAGCGCCCACAGGTTCGTGAAGAACTCGCGCGCATCCGCCGATGCGTCGTAGCCGCCCGCAGGGAACCGCACGCGCGCCGATCCGAGCAACTCGACCGCCGCCTCGACGTCCTTGCGGTCGGCGATGTCGACGTAACGGTGCAGCAGTTCGGCGATGTGGTGACGGGCGACCTCGCCCGCCACCGCAGGGTGGTTCCGCGTCACGGGTGTTCCTGCTGCCACTGCCGTAGGTAGGCCCGACCGTAGTCGTTGCCGTGCGGGATACGCAGGACGGTGTGGACGTGGAAAGGCTTCGGGGTGTCGTAGTCGAGGAACACTCCGCAGTGGTGGTCGAGTTCGGCGATGATCACCGGCGACTGGATGCGGTAGTAGAAGACGTCACCCGGCTGGTGACCGCCGATCCAGCAGAACCAGGTCTCGGACAGGAAGTCGCGGACCTCGCGCATCCTCGCCGCCCGCGGGCCCTCCGGCAGCAGGCCGACGAACTGCTCGACGATCGCGAACACCAGCTCCTGCGCCTGCGAGGACAATTCGGCGACGCGCACGCCCTCGAACGGGATCTGCCGGTTGTCCTGGAAGGCGCCGGCGAGGTGACGCTCGTCGCCGGGATGGACCCGGCCGGGCGGCATCGCGGGATCGACCATCTGCTCGAAGACCGTGGCGGCGGCCCGCTGTTCCGGCGAGAGCGCGGCCATCAACCGCACACCGAGCTCGATCCGCGGGTTGAACGCTTCCACCCCGGCATGCTCGCCCGCATCGATCTCGTTCGGCTCGGCGCCGAGGAAGGCAGGGCCGATGACCATGCGACCGCCGACCACCAGGCAGTTCACCGCCATGTGGTGTCCGAAGATCTGCCAACCCCACGGCTGGACCGGATGCGGGGTGCCGTAGATGGCCACGTTGTAGCTGAACTCGTTGAGGATGCTCTCCAACCCGACGACTTCACCGAGGAAGCCGTTGATCAGCATCATGTTGTGCGCCAGTTCGTAGCCTTCCGGGCTCAACGACGCACGCATCAACGCCAAAGCCTTCTGCTGCACGTCCACGGGCTGGAACTCCAGGCGCAACCCGGTGTCGAACTGCATGAACTCCGGATTCGCCCAGGTCTGCCACTCCGGCGCGTCGACCGGATAGCGGATGCGCTCGCGTGCGTCGTCGTCGAGCGCGGCGAGCAGGGCCTGCGCCGCGGTCACCATCGCCGCGACGGGCGCTTCCTCGCCCGGCCGCGGCGGCTGGAATCGATGGACGTCCGCGCGCAGGTTCCCGTCCTCGGTGACGCCGCGGAACTCGTTGAGATACAACGGCGTCCAGCCCGCCACCAGATCACCGGTGAAGGTTCCCTGCTGCCTGGCGGCCTTGCGGTAGGTGTAGGCGTCCATGCCGCGCACGTCGGCCAGGCGCGGATGATCGTGGTCGAACAGGTAGCGGCGGAATTCTCCGGCCATCGCGGGTTCCTCTCACACGGTGGTGTCGTTGTGCCGGGTGACGACCTCGCGCACGGCGGGTTCGTCGCCCGAGGCAATGGCGGCGACCAGATCGACATGGATCTGGTACCGCTGGCGCCGGTAGGAGTCGGCATCACGGTCTTCGATGCGCGGTGAAGTCGTGTTCAGGTGGCCGAGCGTGCCGACGTAGACCGCGCGCGCCATCTCGTTCGGACAGATCGCCGCGATGCGCTCGTGCAGGGCCCAGTTCGCGTGCACGAAGTCGTCCCACGTCGGCGCGATCTCCAGCGCGCCGAGACGCTCTTCCAGTTCGGCGACATCTCGCGCGGTGCGATGCCGCGCGGCCGCGACATCGATCAGCACCTCGAGGTGATCCCGCAGCTCGATGGCGTCGGCGATCGCCGACGGCTCGTCGGTGACGTCGAGCAGCGTGCGGCGCATCCGCACGACGGGGCCGATATCGGCGACGAACAGGCCACCGTTGCGGCCGGGGCGAATCTCGAGCACCCCGCGATCCCGCAGCAACCGGACCGCCTCGCTGACCGTCGAGTACGCGAAGCCGGTTTCGGCACGCAGCGATTCCAGCGTGCCGATCGGCTCCCCCGGCGCCAGTCCGCCGCTGCGGATGCGCTCGTCCAACGCGGCGGCCAGCTGCTCGGCGCGCGTGCGCTGGGCGAACGCTCCGGCACGCGACTCGAAGACTTTCGACGGGGCGGCGTGCACCCCTTGCTTCCGCGGTGACCGTTCGGGCATAGTCACCATAGAACCATAAACCTACGAAGGTTTAAAAGGGTTTAGTTGTTTTTGCGGCATACAGGAGCAAGTGGACATGAGACTCGTCGGGATCAAACGCCAGGGCACCAGCAACATCGAGGTGGCCGACCTGTCCGCCGACGGCGAGTTCGTCACGGTGGTCGCCGGTCTGACCGAGTTCTGGGCGGATGCCGCGGGCTTCATGGCACGCGGCGGCACCGAAGTCATCGCGCGTGATCAGGTGACCCTGGTGCCGCCGGTTCTGCCCGACGCGCGCGTCGTCTGCATCGGCCTCAACTACCTGAAACACGTCGCCGAGGGCAGTTTCCGCGCCGAGCCCCTCCCCGAGTACCCGACGCTGTTCGCCCGCTGGCCCGCGTCACTGACCGTCGACGGCGACGAGATTCCCGTGCCCGCCGACGAGGCCGGTCTCGACTGGGAAGGCGAGGTGATGGCCTGGGTCGGCAGTCGGCTGGCCGACGCCACACCCGAGCAGGCCCTCGCCGCGGTCGTCGGCTACTCCACGTTCAACGATGTCACCGCGCGCCGTGCGCAGAAACTCACCTCGCAGTGGATCCTGGGCAAGAACGCCGACCGATCCGGCCCGCTCGGCCCCCTCGTCCCCGCCGCCGAAGTGGGCGATCTGCGCGACGGCTTGCACATCACCACCCGGGTGAACGGCGAAACCGTCCAGGACGCCCATACCGACGAGATGGTCTACACCGTCGGGGACACACTCGCCCATATTTCCCGCACCTTCACCCTGCGACCGGGCGATCTGCTGGCTACCGGAACGCCGTCGGGCGTCGGCTACGCCCGCACCCCCGCCTGGCTGTTGCAGCCCGGCGACACGGTCGAGGTGGAGGTCGAACGGCTCGGCATCTTGCGCAACACCATCGTCGGCAACGAGGGCCGTACGGCCGACCGGTGACGATCGACCGGCTTCCGTCGTCCGGCACGTATCGCCGCCGACGGCGGATCTCTCCGTCACCCGTGTTCCGCGGGGAACGGTGAGCGTCCCGGCACCGCGCCGACTGCCGGGCGGCGCGGTGCCCGCGGCGGAACACGCCGCGGGCGTCGACTCGTTCGGCTCCGGCGGCGAAACCAGGACCGCGACGACCGCGGCCCACACAACTGGCCGACCCCCGATGCCGCAGACTGCTCCCATGACGACCCCCGAATCGCGGACGGGATCGATGTTCCGGTGGACTCCGGTCGCCACCGGCGCTGTGATCGCGCCCGACGAGCGATTGACCTGGCCCCGCACGATCGGGATCGGAGTGCAGCACGTGGTGGCGATGTTCGGCGCCACCTTCCTCGTTCCGGTGCTCACCGGGTTCCCGCCGTCGACGACGCTGCTGTTCTCCGGGGTCGGCACCCTGTTGTTCCTCGTGATCACCCGTAACCGGCTGCCGAGCTATCTGGGTTCCAGCTTCGCGATCATCGCTCCGGTCCTCGCGGCCGGCGCGTCCGGCGGAATGGGCGCCGCCCTCGGCGGGATCGTCGTGGTGGGCGCCCTGCTGATCGTCATCGGCGTGGTGGTGCACTTCGCCGGCGCGCGTTGGATCGAAGCGCTGATGCCCCCGGTGGTCACCGGCGCCATCGTCGCACTGATCGGCCTCAATCTGGCGCCGACCGCCAAGACGAATTTCGAGCAGGACGCGATCACCGCGACGGTCGTGCTCGTCTCGATGATTCTGTGTCTGGTGCTCTTGCGCGGGCTGCTCGGCCGGTTGGCGATCGTCACCAGTGTCGTGCTCGGCTATCTGCTCGCGCTCGCGCGCGGCGAGGTCGACACCGCGGCGATCGGGCGGGCGGCCTGGGTGGGATTGCCCGACTTCCACGCCCCGAGCTTCCATCTCGCGGTGATCCCGATGTTCCTGCCGGTGGTCCTGGTGCTGGTGGTCGAGAACATCGGGCACGTCAAGTCGATCACCACAATGACCGGCATCGACTACGACCGGCGCATGGGCCGCGCGCTGGCGGCCGACGGTCTGGCCACGGTGCTCGCCGGTAGCGGCGGCGGCTCGGCGACCACTACGTATGCGGAGAACATCGGCGTGATGGCCGCGACCAAGGTGTACTCCACCGCGGCGTACTGGGTCGCGGGGGCCGCGGCCGTCGCGTTGAGCCTGTCGCCGAAGGTGGGAGCGGTGATCGCCGCCATCCCGGCCGGGGTGCTGGGTGGCGTGACGACCGCGCTCTACGGCCTGGTCGGAATTCTCGGCGTGCACATCTGGGTGAGCAATCGGGTGGACTTCGGCAAGCCGATCAACCAGTTCACCGCGGCCGTCCCGCTGGTCATCGGCATCGCCGACTTCACATGGGTGATGGGAGATCTCGACTTCGGCGGGATCACCCTCGGCGCCGTCGCCGCGCTGCTGATCTACCACGCGATGCGGCTGATCGGGGGATGGCGCGGGACGGCCGCGCCCGACGCCGTGGCGAGGCCGGAGGAACCGACGGTCCGGTGACGGGCGGCCGGATTCTCCGCACCGCTGATTGACGCTCCACGATCCGGGTAGGCGGGAGTCGAACATCTGTTCTGTCGAGTGTGAGGAGCGACGATGGTGCAGCCGAAGCCGGAGAAGGATCCGGACGAGTGGACCACCGGCGACGAGCCGATGACCGGCCCGCAGGACTCCTACCTACACACCCTGGCCCAGGAAGCGGGTGCGCAGGTGCCGGAGGGACTGACCAAGGCGGAGGCGTCACAGCTGATCGATGAACTCCAGCGACGCACCGGCCGCGGCTCCTGACCGCCTGCGGCCCTCCCGCCGAACCGGCGGGAGGCGCTGTGCGCCGGCCGGGCGCGCACTCCGTCGACGCCCCGCAACGTAGGCGGGTCACGGTCCGGCAAGCGAGCGGGTGGGGGTGATGGTCCGGATGTGCAGGAGCACGTCGAACCAGTCACCCAGGCCCGCGCCGGCGATGTGGTGGTCGGTGTCGCGCTCGGGACGGTAGGTGCCGATGACGAGGCGGAGCCTGGCGGGCCGATGCAGCCAGCTCCGGACCGCGCCCGCGGGTGCGGTCCGGAGATCGAGCAGGTAGTCGCCGAGTTCGGGCTGATCGAGCACGGCGTCGGCGAAGCCCGCCGCCGGGGCGGGCACGGCCAGGTCGGCACGGACATTGCCATGATGGAAGGTGAGCGCGACCGAGAGATATCCGCTTCCGAAGTGGTCACGCAGCACCGAGCCCGTACTCGGAAACCGTTGTGACATAGCGGCGACGGTGAGTTCTCGCGCGACGGCGGTGTTGGACACGCCTTCCCAGTACACGATCCGGTGCCCCGTGCGATCGTGCCAGTCCACGATGCGGCGAGCGGCATCGAGCGATTCGGCGGCGAAGTCACGCCGGCCCGAGGCGGTGCTGTTGTCGTGGTATCGCACGATGAGGCGAGCCGCGTCCAGGACTTCGGGCGCGTCGGCGGCAGCGGGCAGCGACGCGACCAGCGCCAACGCGTCTTCGGCATGGTCGGCGAACGGGCGCCCCGGGTGGGTGCCGTTCGCGCGCTGGATGTGCTCGCCCAGCCGATGGGCCGTCACGATCGGATCGTAATGCGATCTCAGCTCCGCGAGCCGTTGCGGTGCGGCACGTTCCACGAAGCGAGTCACCCGCTCGTAGTGCGACGGTTTGGCGGTCTCGGCAGCCAGGCCGACCAGGCGCACCGGGTCGTGCGGATGCGCCGCGTTGAATTCCCGCGCCCACCGCAGAACCGCGAGCGTCTCAGCCGTACGCCACGGCACCCACGCCTGACCCAGGATCGCCCGCGCGTCCCCGGCGCCCGTGCGCGCGTATGCGTCCATGGCCGCCACCACCGATTCGTCATCGAGCAAGGCGAGCGCCCGGAACCCCAGCTTTTCCACGAACAACCGCAGGATGCGGTGTGCGGTTACGGAGAGTTCGTGCCCCGCTCGGGTGGTTGTGCCGACTCCGACGACTACAGCGCCGTCGGCCCGGTCGGCCAACGCCGCGAGGTCGGCGAGTGATCCATCGGCCTCGACCTGCACAAGCGGGTGCGCGAAGTCGCGGATCCAGCGCGCCACATGCGCGGCGTCGTGCGTCTCATCCGACATGATCTGCTCCTGAGAGAACTGATTCGCCGAACCCCGCGCGGGCCACGGAGAACAACGGAAAGTATCTTTGCACTCAAACATATTTATATTTGATCACAAAGGTATTTTCGGCAGAGCCCGGTGTCAATCGCCCCCCTGGCCCACTCCCCATGACGCGCCGATGCCAGCCGTGCGAGCAGGGTGGAGGTACTTCACGCGACGTGGCGCGACGGACCCCGCAGCTCTCGACGCCAGCGCGTACAGGCGCAACGCGGACCGGTCACCGCGACGAGGCGGCACACCGAGGAGATCCCGCGCTCGCGGGTGTTGGATAGCGCGCACCACCGAGTCCGGCAGCGCCCGTGGTATCCACGCGTCCGGCCGCAGCACCTGCGGCGCAAGCTGCGCCGCGGCCGGACTCGTGCGCAGCGTGGTCGCACAGGCATCCTCGAGGTAGTCACGGAACTGCGGCAGTGTGCGCGGCATGTACCGGGCCGAAATGCCGTACCGGCCATACCATTCGACGCATTCGCGATAGAGCCGGTCGCTCTCTTCCGGCGTCAGCGGGCGAATGAATGTGTTGATCGCGAAGAAGAGCGTGTCGACATACGTCGCATGCTGGAAGAAGAACACGTCCGGCCGAAGCGCGTGATAGCGGGCGCCCGAATCGTCACCACCCTGCACGTGGGCGTGCCCCGCGTGGATCAGTGAGCGCAGATCCCGGTCGGAATAGGCGATCTGCACCATCGCGTTGACGGTGCGGCGCTTGTGCAACCACAGCCGGTAGGTCACATGCTCGGTGAGCGCCGCCGCGATCGCGGGATGCAGTATCTGCAGGGCCACCGCCCGGGGAAGCGCCAGCGCGAATCGCCGGTCGCCGAGGTACTTCCGCAGCAACGATCCGGGACCGCCGACCGAGACCGCGCGGTTCACACGACTGGAGGCGGTCTGCATATCGGCTTCCGGGGCGCACGCCGCCCGCAGATGCCCTGCGGACAGGTGCCGAGCATCGCTGCGGCCGAGCAGGTCGGAGTCGCGCGGCCACGCAGGAGTGCTCGACAGCCGCGCTGCCGGTTCGGATTCGGACATGCCCAGCTCCAACGATATGTTGATAGAGAATTCACTTTATCCTCTCATCAAGCCTCCGCGGCGGCAATCGCCCACCCCCTCGCTCCAGCGGGTCGAATCGGCATTTATGTGAATGATGATTCTTCTCTCGAGGTAGGCTTCATCGCCGGAGAGCCGCATCGACGGGGCGGCTCGGCGGCTGGGTTCGATCGCCGATCGGCTCACTGGAGGTGTTGGATGACCATGACGTTGCGCTCCCCCCTCGTGGCGCTGCGGTCGGTGGCCGACCTGGTCTCGGCGGCCGCCGTGCTGGCCAGGCGCGGGGTGGTCGATCCGGCGCGGCCGGCGGAGACGATTCGCGTGATGCGTGAAGCCTCCGTGTACGGCCCGTTCGTCACCACGCTGGCTCATGCCACCCGCACCCACGGGGCAGCACCCGCGATCGTCGACGAACGCGGAACACTCACGTTCGATCAGCTCGACGAGCAGTCCAACGCGCTCACCCGCGGGCTCGCCGCCGCCGGAATCGGCTCCGGCACAGTGCTCGCCGCACTCTGCCGCGACCACCGTGGAATGGTCCTGACCCTGCTGGCCGCCGGGAAACTGGGCGCCCGCGTGGTCCTGATGAACACCGGCTTCGCCAAGCCGCAGCTCGCCGAGGTCGCCGCCAGAGAGAACGTCGGCGCGATCCTGCTCGACAGCGAATTCCTCGAACTGCTCGGCGCGGTGCCTGGACGGGTGCCGCGCATTCTGAGCTGGGTGGACGAGAGCGACGCCGTCGAGCCGGGCACACCGACGATCGACTCGCTCATCGCCGCCAACTCGTCCGCGCCGCTGCCGCCACCGCAACGCCCCGGCGGCATCGTCATTCTGACCAGCGGAACAACCGGCACTCCCAAAGGCGCCCCGCGCGAGAAGGTCTCGCCTTTGCAGTCCGCGCAGTTCCTGCACCGAGTGCCGTTTCCCCGCGACGACACGGTCGTGATGGCGGCCCCCATCTTCCACGGCACCGGCCTGTCGCAGTTCACTCTCGGCTGGGCATTGGGCAACAAGATCGTCTTCCAGCAGCGCAGATTCGATCCGCGCCGGACGCTGGCCAACGTCGCCGAGCACCGCGCCGCCACCTTGGTGGTGGTACCGACCATGCTGCAGCGCATCCTCGACCTCGGACCCGCCGTCCTCGAGCAGTTCGACACGAGCGCACTGCGGGTGATCTTCACCGCGGGAGCGCCCGTCTCGCCGGACCTGAGCCGGCGCACGGCCGCCGCCTTCGGTGATGTGCTGTACAACCTCTACGCCTCGACCGAGGTCGCGGTCGCCGCCGTGGCCACCCCGCACGACATGCGCGTGGCGCCGGGCACCGTCGGCAGACCCCCGGTCGGCTGCCGGGTCGCGATCTACGACGCGCAGCGCAACAGGATCACCACGCCCGGCGAGGTGGGCACGATCTTCGTCTCCAGCGGGCTCAGCTTCTCCGGCTACACCGACGGACGCAACAAGGAAATGGTCGACGGATTGCTGTCCAGCGGCGACGTCGGCCACTTCGACGCCGACGGCCGGTTGTTCATCGACGGCCGTGACGACGACATGATCGTCTCCGGTGGCGAGAACGTCTACCCGCTGGAGGTGGAGAACCTCTTGGCCGACCGTCCCGACGTCCTCGAAGCCGCGGTCGTCGGCGTGGAGGATCGCGACTTCGGTAAACGGTTGCGCGCGTTCGTCGTGCCCGCCGAAAACGCCACGCGCGACCCGCAGGAGATCAAGGACTACGTCAAAGCGAACCTGGCCCGCCACAAGGTGCCTCGCGACGTGGTGTTCGTCGACGAATTGCCGCGCAACGCCACCGGCAAGCTGATGCGCCGCAAGCTGGAGGAAGCCGACATCTGACCGGAGTTCGCTGTTGCGCTGCCGGACGGCGGACGCGGTCCGGCAGCACGTTCGCTCCCGCTACCGTGCCGCGCCATCCCCCAGCGTCGTCATGTTGCCGCTGTTGTAGGCCATCACCTGCGTATCGTCGTTGTCGGCAAGTGATTCCCGGATCGCGACCTGCGCGGCATGCGGCAACGTGTGCATGATCT